>NZ_CP107964.1:312833-625666 GCF_041434935.1 Kitasatospora sp. NBC_00374
ACGGAAAGTCCGTCAAGTGCTGGTCCAGCACCACCAAGAACCTCAACCCGCACTACTCGTCCGGCGTCGGCAACCACTTCTTCTACCTGCTCGCCGTCGGCTCCGGCCAGTCCCAGTGGGGCAACAGCCCGACCTGCGACGGCTCCACCGTCGCCGGCATCGGCAACGACGCGTCCACCAAGATCTGGTACCGCGCGCTGTCGGTCTACATGACCTCCAACACCGACTACCCGGGCGCCCGCACCGCCACCGTCAAGGCCGCCAAGGACCTGTACGGCGCCGGCAGCGCCCAGTGCGCCGCGGTGGAGAAGGCGTGGGGCGCGGTCTCCGTCGCCCCGACCGCCACCACCTGCGGCGGCACCACCCCGCCGCCGACCGGCAACAACCTGCTGCTCAACCCCGGCTTCGAGTCCGGCGCGACCTCCTGGACGGGCACCTCCGGCGTCATCACCAACGACGCGGGCGCGGCCCCCCGCACCGGCTCGTACTACGCCTGGCTGGACGGCTACGGCTCCGCGCACACCGACACGCTCTCCCAGTCGGTGAGCATCCCGGCGACCGCCACCGCGCCCAAGCTGACCTTCTGGAACCGGATCACCACCGCCGAGACCGGCAGCACGGCGTACGACACCCTGAAGGTCCAGGTCGTCAACGGCACCACGACGACCACCCTGGCCACCTACTCGAACGTCGACGCCACCTCCGGCTACGTCCAGCGCACGCTCGACCTGTCGGCCTTCAAGGGCAAGACCGTCACGATCAAGTTCACCGGCACGGAGGACTCCTCCCTCCAGACCGGCTTCCTGATCGACGACACCTCGGTGACCGCCGGCTGATCCCGGCCCCCGGACCGGTGGACCCGGGCGGTCGACCCACGACGTCCCGCCCGGGTCCACCGCAGCACCTCCCACGACTGCTGCGGCCACCCGCCCCGCCCCTGCCAGGAGCTCACGCACACCTCGCCACCCTCCGGATCCGCAGGCCCCCACCACGCGGGCGCTCGCCCCGGACACCAGTCGGCCGCCGGCGGCCAGCGCCGCACCGACCCGCCGCCGCGCCTCCTCATACGGCACGGTGGCAGCGCGACGGCTTCGGGGTCGATCCCGTATGCCGGGTGCTGGACCTGTCGCCGTCGACGTACTTCGCCCGCAAGACGCACCCGAAATCGGCCCGGCAGCTCCGGGACGAGGAGCTGATCGCGCTGGTCACAGCGGTGTGGGAGGACTCCGGTCGCACCTACGGCGCCCGCCGCATCACTCGCGCGCTGGTCCCCGGGCCGGGCACGAGGTGGCGCGCTGCACCGTCGAGCGGCGGATGCGCGAGCTCGGCATCGAGGGCGTCATCCGCGGCCGGCGGCGCCGCACCACGATCCCGGAGCCGGCCGCACCTCGCCCGCCGGACCCGGTAAACCGGCGGTTCACCGCCGAGCGCCCCAACCAGCTGTGGCTGGCCGACCTCACGCACTCGGGGCAGCTCACAGGGCTGTTGACCGGGCCAAGGAGTTCTGTCGAGCGGGAGGGTCACGTCCGGGTCCCGCGCCCGCACAAGGAGCCGCTGGAGGTCGCGGTGGCCGGCGCCGGTGGGAAGACGTTGTCGAGGTCGTCCACGCCGGCCTGGGCGCGTGGCTGAACAACCAGAAGGGCCGCCGGAGCCTTCGCACACCCCGGGCGCGGTGAGCGACCTGCCCTCCTCCCCCACCGGGTCAGGGGCGCACCGCCGATGGCGGTCGCCGGACCGTCCCCGCCCGGGTGGGCACCGAACGACGACGGGAACAGCGGCCACGGCGGTCCGGCGGCGACACGGAGGAGTGATCCACAGTGCCGCCCGGCCCCGGGGCCCGTTGTACGTGGTGTCCGTCCACCTCTCCCCCTTGGAGCCCCGATGACGTCCACGCCCTTACCCGACACCCTCGGCCCGCTGCGCCGCAGCCTCGGCGAGTGGCGGATCGGGCTGGTGGCCTGGCGGTTGATCGTCCTGCAGGCGGCCCATCCCGCCGTCGCGGCCGGCATGGCCCGGTACTCGACCTACCGGGCGCACCCGTGGCGGCGCATCCAGCACACCGTGGACAGCGGTGCGAGGCTGTTCTCCGCCGGGCCGGAGGAACGCCGGCTCGAGGTGGCCCGGCTGGCCCGTACCCATCGCCGGATCCGTGGCACCGACGACACCGGACGCCCGTACACCGCCGAGGACCCGGAGGTCCGTGCCTGGGTGATGGTGACGCTGTACGAAGCCATCACGGCCATGCACGAACTGTCCGGCCGGCGGCTCGGACCCGCCGAACTCGACGCGCTCTACGGCGAGTTCAGGGACGTCTGCGAAGCGCTCGACATCCCCGGCGAGGTCCTCCCGTCGACCGCCGCCGACGTGCCGGCCTATGTGGAGCACAACGTCCGCGAGGTCCTCGAGTGCGGCGACCTGGTCCGCCACCTGCTGTTCGAGATGCTCCGCGAGGCGCCGGCCCCCCGCAGGCTCGGACGGCTCGGGCCCGCGTGGCCGCTGCTGCGTCTCGTGGCGGCCCGGGTGCTGAGCAGCCTCACGGTGGCCGACCTGCCGCCGGCGTGGCACGACAGGTTCGGCACGCGCCGGACCCGCTCCGGCGCCGCGCTGTCCTGGGCGGCGCACCGCGGTATGCGGCACGTCATGACCCGCCTCCCCGAGCACCTGCGCTACCGCCACCGCGCCACCACCGACGCCGACGGCCGGCCGGTTCCCCGACGCCCGCCGGCCCGCCCGGTGCCCCGGCCCCGCGTCGCCGACTCCCGCAGGGCCCGCCTGGAGGCCGTCTTCCACCAGGTCCTGGACCAGACCGGCGACGGACGGGTCGACTCGGCCGACCTCCAGGCCATGGTCCACAACGTCTGCTGGCAACTCGAACTCCCCGCCGCGCGGGAGGACGTGCTCTACACCGCGTTCGAGACCTGGTGGAAGCACCTCTGCTCGGCGGTGGACGCCGACGGCGACGGCACCGTGGACTGCGCCGAGTTCGTGTCCGCGATGCTCGGCGGTGTCGACCGGGACCCGGCCTACCTGGACCACGGTCTCAAGCCCGCGGTGCGCACCCTGTTCCGGACCGCCGACACCGACGGCAGCGGTCACCTGTGCGCGGACGAGTACCGCATCCTGTTCGGCGGATCGCGCGTCCACCCGGCCGAACTCAACGACGGCTTCCGGCAGCTGGACACCGACGGGGACGGCCGGATCAGCGAGGAGGAGTTCGTCACCGCGTTCGCCGACTTCTTCACCGCCCGAACTGACACGGTCGCCGGCGCGTCACTCCTCGGGCGTCCCTGACACCCGCTTACGGGCGTATCCGGCTCGCCGGCAGCCGGCCAGAAGGGCCCGCCGGCACCGGCTGTGAGGCTTGGAGGACGGGGCGGGGGTGGTGCTCACCGCGGAACCGGTCGCTGTCCGGGCAAGGTCAGGACACATCCCCGCCCGGCTCACAACCGGACGTGGACGCCTTCGAACTGTCCCTGTGGCCGGCGGGGAGCATGACGATCGCCGCCCGGCTGGGCGCGGACGACCGGAGTCTCGCTGCGACGCGGCTGCGCGGCATGGTGTTCGGCCACCGCGACCGGGTCGAGGCGGACGGCCGTCGCGAACTGCACGGCCACGGCTGGCGGCGGCTCTTCGCCGAGTTCGACGCCGCGGTCTGCCCGATCACACCCACGCCCGCGTTCCCGCACGACCACACCCCCGACCCGAGGGAAGGGCACCCGCGGAAGTGAGTACGCGCACTCTGGTCCCGGGCCGGGACGCGCCGGGACGCTGGTGCCATGCGACCGAAGCGACCGAACCCCGTCCTCTCCCCCGTGCTGGTTCTCGTCTCCGCTACGGCGTGGGCCGCGTGGCTGGGCTGGGACCAGCACTACGACGTGCACCCCGACGGCTCGGAGACGGGCCCGTACGAACCCTGGCAGGTGATCGGGCTGGTGCTGACCCTGCTGGTGCCGTTGTGCTGGGCCGCGTCCCGACGGCACGTCGCGGATGCCGTGCTCGGCACCACGGCCGGTCTGACCGCCGCCGCCTGCTACGACTGGTCCGACGACTCCAGCGGCCTCTTCCTGATCGGCGTGGGCGTCGTCGCGGTGGCGAGCCTCGTGGTGACCCTCGCGCTCTCCCTCCTGGTCGCCGCCGTGACCCGGGGCCGCGGGGAACCGGCCGAGTGAGCGACGGACCGCGTCCCGGCACCGTGTCCCGCCCGGCGGACAGTGGCCGAGGCCGCCGCCGCGCTGGAGCCGCAGCAGTGGGCCGCGCACCAGGAGGTCCTCATCCCGCTGCGAGGGCGGACGTCCTGACAGAACGGCGGTGCCCGGGTGTGCGTGGAGCACACCCGGGCACCGGACCGTCGGGCGGTCAGCCCTGCTGTCGCTTCGCCTCCCGGAGCGCGAAGTACTCCGTGACGCCGGCGACGAGCCGGCATTCGCCGGTCTGCCGGTCGACGATCACCGGGAGGTTCCCGATGACCCGCAGTCGCCCGCGTGCGTCGGGAACGGTCGGCAGGTAGCCGAAGACGTAGGCGCCCTCGATGGAGATACTTTCCTCGATCTTCAGCTGGTACGCACGCTCGTCCCAGTCGCGGACCCGCTCGCGGCAGAACGCCTCCGCCGCCAGCCGTGCCGACTCCTGGTCCACGCTCGCCATCCGTGTCCTTCCTTGACCTACATCCATGTGATCATCAGATCGAAATTGTCCCACTCCGAGGTCACGGCATGTGCCTCGCTCTGGTAGTCGAGGAACTTGATCACACCGGCGTCGTTCACCACGTTGAAGACGTGGCCGGGGCCCGTCTCGTTCCAGCCCCACACGATGCCACGGCTCCCGTAACCGAGCGCGGTCAGCTGTTCCGTGATGTCGCCGATCCCGCCGGTCCCGTAGAAACTGGAGCTGAACACGTACTCCAGCTCCTCCGGCTGCATGATCCCGGTGTCCCAGGCCGTGGCGCCGTTGTCGTAGCCCCCGAGACGGCTGTCGCCGACCTGGACACAGGCGCCGCAGTTGTCGGTGTAGCCCTCGGGGTTCGCGCCCGCGAGCGTGTCCTCCGCCTTGCCCGGCTTCGGTGGCTTCGAACCGGTCCCGCCACCGCTGTCGGAAGAGCCGACACCGTTGGAGCGTCCGGCGTCCTTGCCGGCCGCCGGCGTCTCGGACGCGGGAGCGCCCGGGTCGTCACCGCCCTTGCCGGTGCCGGACTTCGGGCTGCTCGGCTTCTCCGTCTTCGGCGTGGTCGGCGCCGGGTCCGGCTTGGTGGTGGTGGGGAGGTCGCCGGAGAGCAGCCTCTTGACCGCGCTGACGAGGTCCTCGCCCTCGGACATCGCGATCCTGACCGCCTTGACGGCCTTGACGCCTCCGGTGATCGCCTTGACCGCTCCGTAGCCGTCGATCGCGAACGAGCCGACGACTCCGACCACCTGGCCGGCGAAGTAGGACGTGGAGCTGGTGTCCACCTCGAAGAGGTCCGCCAGCGGCGTGTCGTCGACGTATCCGGTGTGTCCGAGCTCGAACGGGGTCTCGTTCGAGTAGCCGAACATGTCGTTGAAGACCTCGTTGTCGCCGTTGGCGATGTCGGCGAACGAGTTCCAGCAGTCGGAGAGGGTGTTGACGCTCCACTGGTACGGGTCGCCGACGATCGAGTCGCCGACGCCGGTGAAGAAGCTCCCGACGTCGCCCCAGCTCCACCACAGGCCGTTGGGGTCGCTCCCGGAGGTGGGGTTGTCGGCCGCGTACCCGTAACCGCCCATCTGGTTGGGATCGTTCGACTCGAAGACCGGGTCGACGGTGAGGAACCGTCCGATCAGCGGGTCGTAGACGCGCACGCCGAGCAGATCGAGCCCGCTGGTGGCGTCCGAGGGCTTGCCGAGGAAACCCCGGTTGTCGGCCCAGGCCGCGGGCGCGGTGCCGCGCGGGTTGCCGTACGGGTCGTACGCCCGCCGGGTGACGGCCAGCGTGGCGCCGTCCACCTGGAGCTGCGCGGTGCCGTGCGGGGTGGTCGGCTGGTAGTTGACGGTGCCGCCGGAGGAGCGGACGATCACCGTGCCGTCCGGGCTGTGGTAGTAGCGCAGGCCGGTGACGGTCTTCTTGACGGTGTCGAGGCTGAGCTGCTCCGCTCCGCCGAAGAGGTAGAGGACGTCGTTTCCGGGATTGCGCTGGATCAGCAGGTTGCCGTCCGCGTCGTAGAGGTAGCTCGCCTCCTTGCCGTTGGTGGTGACCGACTTGGTGCGGCCCTCCTCGTTGTACTCGAAGCCCTGGCCGGCGGTCCCCGGACCGGTCCGGGTCTTGGTGTTGCCGGCCCCGTCGTACTCGGGCACGACGGTGGTGGAGCCGGACGGGCCGGCCGTGGTGACGGTGGTGGCCGCGTTCGGCTTCTTCGCCGGCGTGGTGCCGCCGCCCGGGTAGCTGAGGCTCTGGGTGACGTCCTTGGCGGCCGCCCCCTTCACATCGTGGCTGACCTGCTGGACCCGGTCGCCGAGCTGGTTGAACTGCCAGTCCAGCCAGTACGGGGCCGGCCCGCCGATGGTGCTCGGCGACGGTGCCGCCGTGGCGCACTTGGCGAGCTGCCCGGCGGTCGCCGCGGTCAGGCCCTTGGTGTCCGTCCAGGCGGTGGTCAGCCGGTTCTGTGCGTCGTAGCCGAAGCACTGGGTGTCGGTGACCCGGTCGGTGCCGCCGCTGGACTGCACGTCGGAGACGGCGGTGACGCTGCCCGCCGCGTTGTAGCCGTAGGTGGTCGCCGAGATCGGGTTGGCCGTGTTGTTCTGCAGCGTGACCCGGTTGGTGGCCAGTCGGCCGGTGGCCTGGTCCCAGGTCTGCGCGGTCCGCAGCTGCTTGGACGGCAGGCCGATGGTGGTCTGCAGGACCTTGCCCTGCGGGCTGTAGGCGACGGTGGCGATGTACGGCCGGCTGGCCGAGCCCATCGCGACCAGCTTGCCCTGCAGGTTGTAGCCGTAGCCGACCGTCTCCGCGGGCAGGCCGCCCTCGGTACCGAAGGTGGTCGACGCGAGCAGGCTCACCGTCCCGGTGTAGGACGCACCAGCGGTGTACGTGCCGGCGAGCTTGCCCTCGGCCGCGGGGATCACCGTGGTGGAGCCGGTCGGCTGCCCGACCGCGTTGTAGCCGTTGACCTTCTTGACGTAGGCGCTGCCGTTCCTACCGCCCACGTAGCGGGTCGACGAGGCCGGCATGCCCTTGCCGAGGGAGTCGTAGGTCCACTCCCCGAGCAGCTTCGCCGGGTCGCCCGGCGTGTCACCGCTGTACTCCCCGGTCTTTCGGCCGAGCTCGTCGTAGGTGTACGAGAGCACCTGGCCGCGCCCGTCCTTGACGGTCAGCACCCGGCCGAGCGGGTCGTAGGTGCTGCTGGAGTCGCCGCTGTCGGGGTCGGTCTGGGCCACCGTCCGGCCCTGGAGGTCGTAGGTGTAGGACCAGGTGTTGCCCACCGTGTCCTTGACCGTGTCGACCTGACCGCGGGGGGTGTAGGTGAAGGCGGTGGTGATGTCCGCGGACGTGGCGTCCGCGGTGCCGGCCGACCAGAGCTCGGTGTTGGCGCCGTCGTACATGACGATCCGGCCGTCGCCCCGCACCTTGAGGTAGCCGCCGGTGTGCCCGCCGCTCCCGCTGGTCCAGAGCGTGGTCTTGCCGGTGGCGTCCAGGACGACGAGGCTTCCGTCGGCGAGCACGCTCGCGTACGCGCCCGGGCGGCCCGCGGTGCCCGAGGACCAGCGGGTCCTCCCGTCGACCAGACCGGTCAGCACCACGTTGCCGTCGGCCTGCACGGCCAGACGGACGCTGCGGGAGACCACCGAGGTCCCGGAGGCGATCACCGTGCCGCCGGCGAGCTTGCGGTCGGGCGTGGTGTCGCGGACGACGGCCGACGTCCGGCGGCCGAGCGCGTCGGTGTACACCGTGGTCGCCTTGCCGCCGGGCGGCGGTGTGACGTCCACCCGGTCGACGCCCCGGTAGGTGGTGGTGGCCTGCCAGAGCGTGCTGGCGAAGGACACCTGCTGGGCCGTGACCGGCCGGCCCTGGCCGTCGTACGACGTCCGGGTCACCGCCGGGCCGGTCCTGTTGGTCTCCGCCCACATCGAGGTGCCCGGCGCGTTGGCCGCGTCGTGGTAGCTCGCGATGGCGGAGGAGGTCCAGCCGTGGGAGTCGTAGAAGGTCGAGGAGATCAGCCGGCCCGCCGAGTTGTCGGCGGTGGTGGTCTGGGTCTGCCTCGCCTGCAGCGTGCCGTCGTAGAACGCGACCTCGGTGCTGTAACTCCCGTCCTCGCGCAGCGTCCTGGTGGTGACGGTGGACGGGTCCGGGCTGTCGCCGGCGCCGTGCACCGTGTAGGAGAAGCTCCGGTCGGGCGACTGGTTCGCCTTGTTCCTGCCCGGCATCCACACCTTCACCCGGCGCCCGAGGGCGTCGTAGTCGGAGTCGGTGACCCGGCCGTTGACGTCCTTCGCGTGGGTGATGGAGCCGCGGCCCGGCGAGACGGTGCTGGTGGCGGTCCACTTCAGCGGGTTCTCGGTCGAGACGGCGGTCGGCAGCATCCCGGTGGCCGGCGTGTACGTGGTCGACGTGGTCTGGCCGGCCGCGTCGGTGCTGCGGCTGACCCGCCCGTAGCGGTCGTACGTCATCGCGCCGAGCACCTGGAACTGCGGCTTGCCGGCCGCGTCGTAGCCGGTGGCCGACTCGGTGGCGGTGACCAGGCCGAGGGACCCGGCGCGCTGGCCGAGCCGGCCGAGGGTGCCCGGGCCGGTGACGGTCCCGTCGCCGTCGTAGTACACCCGCTTGTGGCTGAGCGTGGTGCTCTTCCCCGGCTTGGTGTCGCACGGGCCGGCGAGGCTGATCGTCTCCTTGGGATAGACCAGCATCATCGGGTTGTCGGCCGGGGCGTCGGCGTAGGTCGTGACGGTGCAGGTCCGCTGGGAGGGGACGGACAGGTCGCCCTGCTCGTCGGCCTTCCAGATCCGGCCCAGGTCGTCGAAGGTGGTGCTGCTCCGGGTGGTCCGCCAGGTCTTGTTGTCGCTGAGCAGGCCGAGCGAACGGCTGCTGCTGGACTTCACCCGGCGGGAGGTCATGTCGGGGAGCGTCGAGAGCTTGTCCGGCTTCGGGTCCTCCGAGGTCCACGCGGTGCGGCCGGCGGTCGCCACGACCACCGAGTCCGGCGTGTCGGTCAGGGTCTTGGTGACGACGGTGCCGCCGGCCTGGGTGAAGCCCTGCTGCTCGTACGGGGTACCGGCCAGCCAGGGGCTGTCGGTGATCTCCTCGCCGAGCGAGTTCTTCACCTTGACGCTGCGCCGGGTGCCGTCCGCCTTGTAGTCGCCGTCCATGCCCTGGAGGTACGAGACGACCGACTGGGTGATCGGGTCCGGGGCGGCGCCCGTGGTGGTGGTGACGGTCCGGAAGCCGCGGAACTCGTTCCACGTCCGGTGCTTGTCGTCGGTCAGCTCGGAGTCGTCCCGGTGCCAGGCGGCGCCGTCCGAGTAGGTGTAGTTGGTCACCTTGGCGGGCGAACCGGCCTTGGTCCGGTCACTGGAGGTGACCTGGGCGACGAGGGTCTTGTGGAACCAGTCCTCGATCGGGTCCTTGCCGCCCGGGGTGTTCCAGAACACCTGGTAGCAGGCCATCGTGTTGGAGTCGGCCGAGGCCGGCATGGTCGACTTCTCGCGCGAGCACTCCGGGGCCCGGTAGGTGACCGCGACCGACTCACCGGTCTCGGTCTGCACGCTGGAGATCCGCGGGTGGTAGAGCGGCGGGGCCGCCGGGGAGAGCCCGTCGACGCGGTTGTCCATCTCGAGGCCGACGAACGTGACCGGGTCGAGGGTGAGCGGACCGTCGCCGCCGGCGGAGGTGTCCTTGCCGGTGTGGACGATCTCCGAGAGCCACATCACCGACTGCAGCGAGCCGGTGGACTTCGGGTCCTGGGTCTTGCCGGTGACCGGGTCGTAGGTACCGCCGGCGTCCGAGAAGACCTGCTTCAGCTCGTAGGTGTCGACGTCCTGCCAGCCGGAGGCGGTCCGGACCTTGGTGTCGACGCCCTTCAGGCGATGGGTCTGCCAGAAGGTGGGACCGGAGACGAGGCAGACGCCGTCGGTGTCGCCCTCCTTGCCGACCTTGGTCTTCCAGTCGGAGGGGCAGTTCAGGTCGTACGGGGTGTCCGGCCAGTTGGCGGCGGTGTCCGAGGAGAGGTTGCCGTCCTTGCAGACGGTGTCCGAGGTGGTGCAGCGCTGCGCCGTCCGGAAGACCACCTTGGCGGCCGGCTCGCGGCCCGCCCGGGCGTCCTCCAGCTGGTAGCCGTAGGAGATCTGGGTGAGGTGGCCGCCCCGGGTGTACTGGGTGAGGGTGCCGCCCTTGTCGTCCTTGTCCTCGTCGGGGATCTGGCCGAAGCCCATGTTGTAGTAGTTGGACTCGGTCGCCCAGTCGTAGCGCTGCACGTTGCCGTGCGGGTCCACCACGAAGTCCAGGTTGAACCGGTAGCCGACCGGCTTGTCACACTGCGAGTCGTCGCCCTTGTCCGAACTGTGGCAGGGGTCGCCCGACTTGGGATGGTAGACCGGGATGCCCCAGGCGCTGTCGGTGGCGTCGTCCGAGGTGGTGCCGGGCGCGTGGTCGAGGCCGAGGTAGTAGGCGGTGCCGTCGGTCGTGGTGACCTTGAAGTACTCGCCCTGCCAGAGGCCGTTGGTCGCGCCGGTCAGCCGCTCGATCCGGGTGCCGTCGTCGGTCTGGAGGTGGTAGACCCCGTCCGAGTCCCGCAGCAGCTGGCCGGTGTGGGTGCCGAGCGAGATCGTGGCGTTCCAGCCGGCCCAGCAGGAGTCACCGGAGTCCTCGATGCCCTGGTCCTTGCAGCTCTTGTACGAGCGCTCGATGAAGCCGGGGCTGTAGGACCAGCCGTCACCGATCCAGGAGGACTGCGAGTTGCGCGCCGAGGTCTCGCCGTCGACCGACTGCGAGTCGTACGCGAGTCCGACGGTCGGCGCCGCACCGCCCAGCGACGGCGGCGCCGTGATCGGGTAGCGGTAGGTGAACGCCCCCGAGGCGGAGGCGGACCAGGCGCCCGAGGCGGACAGCGAGGTCGCGCCGTAGTCGCCCTGGGATCCGCTGCTGCCCGCCACGGCGGCCACCGCGACACCGCCGGAGGACTGCGCGGCCGCCACGGCGGAGGGCGCGGCGAAGGCGCTGCCCGTCTTCGCCGCACGAGTGTTGGCGCCGGCGGCCGGAAGCGCGACCGTGCCGCTCAGTTTCCGGTTGACCGGGTCGTTGACCGCCTCGATCGGCGTGCGGGTGCGGCAGGCGGTGAGCTGCGGAGTGGTGAGCGCGCACGCGGGCATCGCCACCAGTTGCAGCCGGGACGCCCAGCCGCCGCCGTACGCCTGCTCGATGGCGCCGTAGTCCAGGGAGACCGCGACGTTGCCGGTCTCCGTCCGGGCGTCGGCCCGGTCGAGGCCGACCAGCAGGCCGTCCACGCCGGCCTTCTTGGCCTGGCCGCGGTCGGCGAGCTTCACCTGGACCGAGGAGACCGGGCTGATCGGGGCGACCGGCGGCGCGAGGGACCTGGCCCGGGCACCGAGTGCCGTGGGCGCGGCGGGCGAGACCGACACCGGCAGGCCGCCGGCCTTCGCCTCCCCGGCGGGCGCCGCCAGGCTGCGCACCGCGGTGGTCTTCCCGAGGTCGACGGTGGCGGTCGCGGCAGCCGGCCAGCGCACGGGCTTCACCACGTGCGGGACCAACTCCCGCGCGCCGGGCGGTATCGCGGGGGCCGGGACGCTCGCCCCGCGGCCTCCCACCGGAGCGCCGGGGACCTTCGGCTGATCGGGCAGCGGGTCGGCGCCCCAGACCTTGTCCGCGTACTGATATCCGCCGACGACGACGTCGGCGACGGCGAGCGGAGTCGCCAGCGAGAACACGGTGGCCGTCGCGAGCGCGACGGTTCCCCGTTTCATCCAGACCCGTTTCCGGGCACCTCGAAATCCGCGCGGTTCTGCGCGCATGTGCAAATCCCCCATGAGACATCCAGGACAGCCGACGATCTGACGACTCACCAGCTGACGGCACGTTCGGCCGACCGGAACGGTATTGCCATGGGCAAGTCAGGGCAATACCCTTCCCCAGCGGTCACTCTGCCCTCACCTGTCACACGAGCCCCAAAAAGGCTTCACAAGTGCCACCAGGGCGAGGAAACGACCGCAATTCCGACACGTGGCGGGGGCCACGGGGCGGCCACCCTGTGAGGAGAAACACAGCGGCGCCCGGGACCTCCCGCCTCCGGTCCCTGAAAGGGCGATCCATGGGGGAGAACCTTCGCGCCCGGAGAAATCCGGCGCGCACACTGACACGCCGTCTGGCGCTGTCGGCGGCGGTCACCGGCCTGCTGCTCGGCAGCGCCGGACCGGCGCTCGCGGACGATCCGGCCGCCGCCGGGTCCACCGGCACGGCGACCGCGGCAGCGGACTCGCCGCTGGCGGCCGCCAAGGCCGAGGCCGCGCGCACCGGCGGGCCGGTCACCGTCGACAGCCTGACCACCGAGACCGCGAGGACCGTCGCCAACGCCGACGGCACCTTCACCGTCACCACCCACCTGCAGCCCGCCCGGGTGCGCAAGGACGGCCGCTGGAAGGACGTCGACGCCTCCCTGACCAGGAACGGCGACGGCACCCTCTCCCCCGCGGCCACCCCCTCCGGGCTGGCCCTCTCCGGCGGGGGCGGCGGACCGCTGGCCACCCTCACCGACCCGGACGGGCACAGGCTCTCCTACACCCTCCCGTTCCCGCTCCCCGCGCCGGTGGTGAGCGGCAGCACCGCGCAGTACAAGGGCGTCCTGCCGGGCGTCGACCTCAAGGTCACCAGCACCGACCAGGGCGGGTTCCACGAGGTCCTGATCGTCCACGACGCCAGGGCGGCCGCCGACCCGGCGCTCGCCGCGCTCAAACTGACCACCACCGTCAGCGCGGGCCTGTCGCTGACGACCGACCAGGACGGCCGGGTGGCGGTCGCCGCCGCCGACGGCAGCGCGGTCTTCCGCTCGCCGACCCCGCTGATGTGGGACTCGGCCACGGCCGCCGCACCCGCCGCCGCGACCGCCGCCGCGCCTTCGCCGGCCGCCACCTCACCGGCCGCGGCGAAGGGCGCACCGAAGGCCGTGGCGCGGGCCGACGCGCGGGCCGACGAGCCGACGGACGGCGCCCGTCCCACGGCCTCCACCCCCGAGCAGCCGGGCAGCTCCGCCCAGGTCAAGCGGATCGCCGTGACCCACCAGGCCGACACCCTCACCCTGGTGCCGGACGCCGGCCTGCTGGGCGGCGCCGACACCGTCTGGCCGCTGTACATCGACCCGTACACCAATCCGATCACCAGCAAGAAGAGCCACTTCGTCACCGTCAAGGAGGGCTGCGCGAGCCAGAGCCCCTACGACGACGCGCAGGACAACGGCGAGGGCGTCGGCTACCAGCGCTGGCAGGACTGCTTCGGCCTCAACCGCGCCTACTTCGAGCTGAACATCGCCGGCCTCGACAAGAAGATGGTGATCTCCAAGTCGGTGGTCCACCTGACCTCGACCTACGGAGCGTCGTTCGACTGCGACAACGAGACCAGCGTGAAGCTCGCGACCGTGACCTCGATCGGCGGCTCCACCAGCTGGAACAACCAGCCGGACGTCACCGGTGACGGCTACATCGGCGGCACCCAGAAGGTCAAGAGCTCCAACATCAGCCAGAAGTGCGGCAACCACGACGTCAACTTCGACGTGACCGGCCAGATCAGGAAGCTCTCCGGCGTCAAGGACAGCTGGACCTTCGGGCTCTGGGGCAACGAGTCCAAGTCGAGCAGCAACAACGACTTCGTCCGCTTCGCCAACAACCCGTACCTGACCACGGTGTTCGACGTCGCCCCCGAGGTGCCCGACAACCTGGGCACCACCCCGGCCACCCGCGCCCCCGCGAGCAACGGCTGCGCCGGCGCCGCGGACGGCTGGATCGGACAGTCCGGCCTGGCCGGGGACGCCTCCGACATCACGCTCAACGCACACCTCGACACCGAGATGAGCGGCGTCAACCTGCGCGCCCGGTACGAGGTCTGGGACACCAAGACGGCGGCCGCCGACGGCGGCTCGACCGACAGGAGCGCCCCGGTCAGCAGCTGGATCAGCGACGGCGGCACCGCCCGGCCCAACATCGGCTTCAAGGTCGCCGACGGCCACCAGTACGGGTGGCACGTCAAGGCGGAGGACGGCACCCTGGCGAGCCCCTGGTCCGCCAACTGCTACTTCAAGGTCGACCTGGCCGCGCCGAGCATCCCCTCGTTCACCGATTCGCCGGTCTTCCCGCCGCTCGGCGGCGACAGGGCGCCGACGGGCCACGCCGGTGACACCGGTGTCAAGGTCTCGGTCGCCTCCAACGACCCGACGCCCACCGACTGCACCCGGGGCAGCTGCGTCAGCAGCGGCGTCGACCGCTTCGAGTACTCGCTGGACGCCAACATCCCGGCCAACGGCGCCGCCTCGGTCAACGCCGTGGCCACCACCGGCGGCAGCGCCACCGCCGAGGTCCCGATCGTGCTCAGCGCCGCCCAGTGGGGCGCGCACACCCTGTTCGTCCGGGCCGTGGACAACGCCGGCAACAGCCAGGGCACCGTGGGCCAGTACAGCTTCTTCGCGCCCTGGAACCCGGCCGGCAAGGTGACCGCCGGCGACGTCGACGGTGACGCGGTGCCCGACCTCCTCGCCCCGACCACCGACGGCGACCTCGTCCTGGTCCGCGGCGACGCCGACCCGGCCGCCCCGCCGGTCAGCGCCTCCACCAAGGCCCAGAGCCCGGACGGGACGGGGTGGAACGACTACCTGGTCGCCCACCGGGGCACCGCCACCGGCACCACCGTGGACGACCTGTTCGCCTACTCCACGTCGACCCACGAGCTGTACCTCTACCAGAACGACGCCGTGACGCCCGGCGGCACGACGGGGCGCTTCACGCTCACCCAGAACGTGGTGCCGATCCGGAACTCCTCCTCCTGCCCGGCCAAGGGCTCGGACGGCACCTGGAAGAACGTCACCCAGATCCTCGCCCCCGGCAAGCTCGCGCAGTCCGCCGACGCCCCCGACCTGATCACCGTCGACAAGGGTGAACTCTGGTACTTCCCCGGCACGTTCCTGGCCGGCTGCAACCTCGGGGCCGGCGTGCGGATCGGCACCGGCGACTGGTCCGGCACCACCCTGCTCGCCCCCGGCCCGGTGGGCGGCGTGCCGACCCTGTGGGCCCGGGACAACGCCACCGGCGCGGTCAGCAGCTTCCCGCTGACCTTCACCGCCGGCGTACCGACCACGAGGATCGTCGCACCGAGCCACGCTCCGCTGGTCTCCGGCGTGCTCGACACCAGCAACAAGAACCTCTGCCTGGACATCGCCGGCGGCAACACCGCCAACGGCACCGCGGCCTGGATGTACACCTGCAACGGCACCGACGCGCAGCAGTTCACGCTCGGCGCCGACGGCAGCGTCCACGCGCTCGGCAAGTGCCTGGACGTACAGAAGGGCGAGACCGCCAACAACACTCCGGTCCAGCTCTACCAGTGCAACAACACCGGTGCCCAGGTGTGGGTCCCGGGCCCGTACCCGGGCACCCTGAAGAACCCCCAGTCCGGCCGCTGCCTGGCCGACCCGGCGAGCAACCGCAACCCGCGCACCCAGGTGATCATCTACGACTGCATGAACATCGCCGACCAGCGGTGGGCCGCCACCAGCGGCAACGTCCTGCCCACCGCCCAGAAGGTGCTGCCGCTCGGCGTCGGCGACCGGGACGCCCCGGCCGTCGCCTCGCCGGGCGACGTGCAGGGCACCGGGTTCCCCGCGCTCTACGCCGGCTCCCGGTCCGGTCGGCTGACCGAGTACCCCGGTGCGGCGCCGGTCGGCGGCCTGGCCCAGTTCGGAGCCCCGGTCAGCATCGGCAACGTCCGTCAGCCCTCGGCCTGGTGGAAGCTGGACAGCACCGCGGACAGCATCCGCCCGACCGGTGAACTGACCCTCAACGGCGGCGCGAAGGTCGGGGCCGACCCGGCACGCGGCGGGACCCTGACGCTCAACGGCTCCACCGCGTACGCCGAGACCGCCGGTCCGGCGGTGGACACCGGCCGCAGCTACACGGTGTCGGCCTGGGTGAAGCTCACCAGCCTCACGGACAACTCCACCTTCGTCTCGCAGTCCGGCACCCACGGGAACGCCCTCCAGCTGTACTACTCCAGCGGGGCGCACGCGTTCGCCTTCGGCCACGCCCACGCGGACGACACCGGCGGCGCCTTCACCAGCGCCTACGGGCCCACCACCGGCGCGTCGGCGCCCAGGACCAACACCTGGTACCACCTGGTGGGCGTCTACGACGCGGACTCCTCGGACCTGCGCCTGTACGTCGACGGCGAGTCCGCGGGCACCGCCGACTACGCGGGCACGGTCTGGAACGCGACCGGTCCGCTGCAGCTCGGCCGCCGCCTCTACAAGGGCGGCTACGGGGAGTACGCCGCCGGCCAGGTCGCCGACGTGCAGCTCTTCCCCGAGGCGCTCACCCCCATCGGGGTCGCCTCGCTCGACGGGAAGCGGCCGGTGCCGACCCGGCTGAGCTGAGCCGGGCCCGCACCGGTGAAGCGACGCGGCCCGTCCGCCCCGCCCGGGGGTGGACGGGCCGTTCCGTGTTCCGGCCGGCCCGGGCGTGCGGGATCCGGGGGCTGGCCGCCTGAGGTTCCACCCAACGGTCGGCCCCCTGGAGACCGGAACATGCGAGCCCGGAGGAAGCAGTCACAGGCGCGAACCAGGAGCAACACGAGTACGCGGTACACGGTGGAGTTCCAGCGGGACGCGGTGGTGCTGGCGCGGTCCCCTCCGCACCGGAACGTCACCGAGTTCGCTTTCTCGTCGATCGACTCACGTATCGTCACGGACTCGGCAGAGGGATGACCGGGACTATCCCGTGACCGCTCCGGAGGTCCAGGCCTGGAGCCGGGAGACCAGGCCGCCCCAGGAGCCGGTGACCACCCTGGCCGCCGCCGGACCCGCCCCGGGACGGCGCCGCCGCCGCACACCGAAGACCGCCCACGACCGACCGGCTGAACCGCTGAACGGCTGAACCAGAGGCACGCCCGAAGCCCGGCGCCATCGCCGTCACGCCGGCCGGCGGGCCCAAGGCCCGGGTCGGCGTCCTGTTCGCGATGCTCCGCGACGGCACCCTCCACGAGTCCGGCCGGCCCCAGCGGTCAGGTGAGCTGCGGGTCCGCCAGCAGCACCACGCGGTCGACCGATGGGTCGGACCCGATCACCGGGTTCCCGTAGTCGCATTCGGCGGTCATCACGACCGCTTGGCCCAGCCGGTGGCCGACCGCGGCCAGGAACCGGCACAGCAGGGTCGAAGAAGTTCCTGACGCCGTCCCACAGCGGATCCGGCATCCCGCCATGCTGCCTGTCCACGCCTCCGGGCCGAAGCGGACATCGCAGCGCACTCCAGGACAGGGCGCGACCGGCCGTTCGGCCGCACGCCGAGGGCGTACGAGCGGACACGTCCAGACCTGGCCGTTCGAGGACGCGACAGACGGCGGAGCAGGCGCTGACGTCGGTGGCGCTCGGGCGCCCGCCCGCGAGGCTGCGGAACCCCGGGAGCGGGCGCCGGGCGGCGGTCAGCCGCGGCCGAGCAGGGCGCCGCCGTTGATCTGGAGGATCTGGCCGGTGACGAAGCCGGCCTCGGGCGAGGCGAGGTAGCCGGTCATGGCCGCGATCTCGGCGGCCCGCCCGGCCTGGCCGACCAGGGTCTGGGAGATCCGGGCCGCGTGGCCGGCCGGGGTCATCCGGTCGCCGAAGAACTCGGTGGCCTCGATGTAACCGGGGGCGATGATGTTGGCGGTGATGCCCTCGGGGCCGAGTGCGGTGGCCTGCTCGGCGTTCCACGGGTGGAGCGCCGCCTTCGCGCCGCCGTACGTGCCGGGGCCGCGCAGGGCGGCGATCGAGGACAGTGTGACGATCCGGGCGCCCGGCCGGGTGAGCTGCGGGAGCAGCGCCTCGGTGAGCAGCACCGCCGGAAGGACGTTGCCCTCGAAGTTGGCCCGCCACTGGGCGGCGTATCCCGCCAGGGTGTCGGGCTGGTCGAGGCCGTAGAAACCGCCGGCGTTGTTGACCAGGACGTCTACGGTGCGGCCGCCTTCGGCCAGGCGGGCGGCGACGTGTTCGACCTGCCGGGGATCGCTGAGGTCGGCGCTCAGGTGGGTGAGCCGCTTGGTGTCGAGGTCCGCGTTGACCGCGTCGGCGGCCTCGGCGAGAGTCGCCTCGCGGCGGCCGAGGATCAGTACGTCGTCGCCGGCCCTGGCGAAGTGTTCGGCGATCGCGCGGCCGATGCCGCTGCCGCCGCCGGAGACCACTACGAGTCGGGACATCCGGAGTCTCCTTTCTAGCAAGGCCCGATCGAGGGGCACGGGTCCGAGGCCTGCTGCCGGTGTACGACCGGCTGTGACGATCCGGGCTGCGACACGATGGTGACGGTGGCCACCAGCGCGATGACCAACATCACGAGCCTTGTCGGGTTCATACCGCTGCTTCCCTTGTATCCGTGTTGCGTCTGTCTGTGTCCGTCTGTGCCGCTCCGGTCGAGGGCCGGTCAGGGCGCCGCGCGAGCGGCACTCGACCGCTCCTCAGTGTGGCCTCCGGTTACATCGGTTGTGCATCGGCGCCCCGCAGCAGCCGTCGACACCAGCGCGATCATGGTGAGGCCGAAGCCGAACAGGCCCATCAGGGCGATGATTCCGGCGTGCAGGGCCACCGCGCCCGGGACGGCGGCCCGGCGGGCGGGGGCCGGCAGCAGCATGGCGGCCGCGAGGCCGAGTTCGAGTGCGACGACGGACCAGCCGAGCAGGCGCACGGACCAGCCGTGCTCGAGTACCGGGTCGATCCAGGGGCGGAGACCGGCCGGGGCGCCCCAGTAGTGGCTGTGCAGTGTGTAGTACATCGCGGTCCCCTGGCGCCACACCGGGTCGAGCAGTTTGGAGAGGCCGGCCTGCAGATAGATGATCAGAACCTGTACGCGGAAAAGGAGGTGGGCGGCATAGCCGGCGCCGCGCCACTGCGGCGGAAGGGTGCCGGGGCTGCGCCGCCAGTGCCACCGCCGGGTGTCTCCGAGCAGGATCACCACCAGGAGCAGGGTGGCGATCCGGGCGGCCATGTCGCCGCCGTCCGCGAGCCCGGTGGCGGTGGTGAGGCTGAACGTGAGGAACCAGTGCGGCAGGCAGGTCCAACGGGGCCGGTAGCCGGACGCGATGACGGCCAGGCCGAGTGCGGCGATGGTCCGACGGACCGTCATGGTGCCGTCGGCCGGGCCGAGGCACCAGAGGCCGAGTGCGCGGGAGCCGTCGCAGTACGGTGCGAGCGGGCCGTAGCCGCCGTGGGCGAAGAGGGCCGAGTCGGGGGTGCACAGCAGGGTGAACAGCTGGGTGAGGGCCAGCAGGCTCCGGCCGGCCGCGATGCCGGGGCCGGGTGCGAAGCCTGCCAGGCCGGTCGCGAGGCGTCGGCGCAGGGGACCGGGCGAGGGTCTCACGGGCACTCCACCCGCAGCAGCACGGCGTCGTCGATCCGCCAGTGCCCGGCATCGGAGGTGCCCCAACGGGCGAGGGTCTCCCTGGTGAGCGCGATGGACCCGCAGAGGGTGGGGCGGGCGGCGGGGCTGCGGACGGCCAGGGCGGTGGGCGGCGTCCGGGTGCAGTCGTCGAGGGCGGCGGCACGGCACGGCTGCCAGGCGCCGGGCGGCAGGAGGTCGGCCAGGGCTTCGATCTCGCGGGCCTGGGTGCGGGGGGAGCGGTCGGCGCCCCAGCGGGTGCCGAGGCCGGCCTGCGGGATGATCAGCGCGCTGGTCCAGCCGGCCGGGCCGGGCCGGTAGGCGGCCAGTTCGGGGGCGTACTGGCCGTTGTCGAAGAGGTTCCAGCCCTGTGGCCACAGCAGCCAGGCCGCGTCGTGCGGGCGGGATCCGGGGGCCGCGCCACCCCCGCCGGGCGGGAGTTGGGCAAGGAGTGCGAGCAGCAGGGCGGCGCCGAGCAGCGCGATGACCTGCCGGAACGCGCGCTCGGCCGTGGCCTTCGGGAGCTTGTCTCGGTCGTGCATCAGGTGCCGCAGTGCCTTCCGTCGGCCAGGTCCCGGCGGCGTCGTTGCCAACTGCGGCCGGGTTCACCGGAGTTCCGGATCAGTGGGATCGACTGCTGATATACATGCTTCCGGTTGTCCACCGCTACTCGAAGGACGGTGCGTGTCATGACCGACGAGGAGTGGGGAATCCAGCTGCTCGGACCGCTGCGGGTCCAGGTCGGCGGGCAGCAGCTGGACCTGAGCGGCCCGCGCCAGGAGAAGGTGCTGGCCGTCCTGGTGCTGGACGGCGACCGGGTCGTGCCGTTCGACACCCTGGTGGACGCGCTGTGGGACGACGCACCGCCCGACACCGCCCGGCGCCAGGTGCACAACGCCATCGCGACCCTGCGCCGGTGCCTCGGCCCCCTGCGCGACCTGATCGTCACCGACGGCCGCGGCTACCGCGCCGACCTGAGCGGCGTCACGGGCGGCCGGGAACGGGTCGACGCCCACCGCTACCGCCGCCTGGTCCGCTCCGCCGAGGCGGCGCTCGCGGCCGGCCACCGGAGCGAGGCCGCCAACACGCTGGCCGAGGGCCTCGCCCTGTGGAACGGCCCGGCGCTCGCCGGACTCGACGGCCGCGCGGTGCGGATCCTGGCCGGCCGGCTGGACGAGCAGCGTCTCACCGCCCTGGAGCGGCGGTTCGACCTGTGCCTCGACGGCGACGCGCCGGGCACGCTCGTCCCGGCGCTGGCCGAACTGGTCGCCACCCACCCGCTGCGCGACCCGTTCCGCCGACAGCTGATGCTGGCGCTCTACCGCGCCGGCCGGCAGGCCGATGCGCTGGAGGTGTACGAGCAGGGCCGCGCTCTGCTGGCCGCGGACCTCGGCCTGGACACCCGCGCCGAACTACGACTGCTGCACGAGCGCATCCTGCGCTGCGACCCCGCCCTGGACCGGCCCGCCGCCGGCAGCGCCGAGCCCCCCGCTCCCCCGGCCGCCTCGCCCGGCGTTCCTCCGGCGGGGCCGCCCGAGCCCACCGCGCCCGCCCGCACCGGCAGCGTCTTTCGGGCCCACCAACGCCGCTTCCTGCCGTACGACGTCACCGACTTCACCGGGCGCGGGGAGGAGTTCCACCGTCTGGTGGCGCTTGCGGAGCAGGCCTCGCGCGCCGACGGCGCCGGGAGTCAGGCACTGGTGGTGACCGCCGTCGACGGCATGGCGGGGATCGGCAAGACCACCCTCGCCGTCCGGGCCGCGCACGCCCTCGCCGACCGTTACCCGGACGGCCAGCTCTTCGTCGACCTGCACGGCCACACGCCCGGTCAGGAGCCCATCACCCCGGCCGCCGCCCTCGACCGCCTGCTGCGCTACCTCGGCGTCAGTCCCGAACGGATCCCCGACGGCGTGGACCAGCGGGCGGCCGCCTGGCGGGCCGCGCTGGCCGGGCAGCGGGTCCTGGTCGTCCTGGACAACGCCCGCGACGTCGGGCACGTACGGCCGCTGCTGCCGGGCGCCGGGAGCGCGCTGGTCCTGATCACCAGCCGGCGAAGACTCACCGCGCTCGACAGCGCCGTCAACCTGTCGTTGGAGGTACTCACCCCCGAGGACGCGGTGCAGCTGTTCGTCCGCATCGTGGGCGCGGACCGCGCCGAGGGCCGACGCGCCGACGTCGAGGACGTCGTCGCACTCTGCGGCTGCCTGCCGCTGGCCATCCGGATCGCCGCCTCGCGACTGCGGCACCGGCCCGCCTGGAGCGTGGCCCACCTCGCGGACCGGCTCCGCGACCGCCAGCGGCGGCTGGCCGAGCTGGTGGCGGGCGATCGCAGCGTGGCCGCCGCCTTCGAAGTCTCCTACCTCCAGCTGGGAGAACCCCAGCAACGGCTGTTCAGGCTGCTCGGAGTGCACCCCGGGCACGACTTCGACGCGGTCGGCGCCGCCGTGCTCAGCGGCTCCACGGTGGCCGAGGCCGAGGTGATGCTGGAGGAGCTGTTCGACACCCACCTGCTCGGCCAGCACACCGTGGGCCGTTACTACTTCCACGACCTGATCCGGCAGTACGCGCTGACCAAGGCCGAGCACCAGGAGCAGCCGGCCGGCCGGGAGCAGGCCCTGCACCGTCTGCGGCAGCACTACCTCGACCTGGCCCACTGTGTCGCCGAGTTGTCGGATCCCGGGCGGCCCACCGGGCGGGCCCCGGAGGCGCCGCGGGCGATCCCGGGGCTGCGGACGGTGGCCGACGCGGCCGATCTGCTGGCCGCGGAGCGGGCCAACATCGTCGCGGTGCTGGCCGGCCCCCCGACCGGCGGGGACCTGGCACAGATCTGGCGCCTCGCGGTCGCGGTGGGCCCGTTACTGGTCCGCAACGGCTACGTCGAGGAGGCGCTGACCGGCTACGGGCACGCCCTGGACGCCGCCCGCGCCGACGACGACCTGGGCGGCCAGGCCGAGGTGCACACCAACCTCGGTCTGGCGTACCGGGCACTGGGCCGCTACGACCGTGCGGTGCAGGCGCTGCGCACCGCGCTGGGGCTGTGCCGGACCACCGGCGACCGGTACGGCGAGGCCCGCACGCTGTGGACGCTCGGGCACGTCGGCCTGCTGCGCGGCGACTACCCGGCGGTGCTGGAGCAGTACCGGGCGGCGCTGGAGATCTTCGAGCAGGTCGGCGCCGCCCGTGACGAGGCCGCCGTGCTGGGCAACATCGGGGTGGTGTACGGCTACCTGGCCGAGTACCGGCACGCGCTGGCCCACCACCGGCGGGCGCTCGCGCTCAGCCGGGAACTGGACAACCCGTTCCGGGAGGCGGTCGACCTGCTGAACGTCGGCTGGGTGCTCTCCCGGCTGAACGACACCGAGGAGGCCCGGAGCTGCCTGGAGGAGGCCCTGAGCCGCACCCGGGAGCTGGGGGCCCGTGAGGTGGAGGCGCAGGCCCGCTGGGCGTTCGGCGACCTGCTGCACCACTGCGGCGACCAGGCCGCGGCGCTCGATCGGGCCCGGGAGGCACTGGTCCTGGCCCGGGAGATCGGCAGCCGTGATGTGGAGAGCCAGACCCTCAACCTGATCGGGTCGGTGCACCGCGCCCGCGGCGCGCCCGCGGCCGCCCGGGAGTGCCACGAGCGGGCGCTGGGGCTGGCGTCCGAACTGGGGCTGCGGTTCGAACAGGGGGTCGCCTGCGAGGGCCTGGCCCGGCTGGCGCTGGACGCGGGCGAGCGGCAGGCGGCGCTGGAGCACACCGACCGGGCGCTGGCCCTGTTCTCCCGGCTGCACCCGGGCCGGGCCGCCCGGCTGCGGGCCGATCTGGCGCTCGCATGCCTTCCCGAGCCGAGCGGCGCTCTGTAGCACCACCCGTGTCGGCCCGTCCTACGGTCCGCGGTGGGCGGTGACCGGCGGCCCGGACTCCCCGGCAGGCGGCTCACCGGCGGGCACCGTCCCCGGCCGTGCGGGCCGCCTCGCGGGCGAGTCCGACCAGCAGTCCCTCGCTGCCGGGGCGGCCGACCAGCTGCATGGCCAGCGGCGCCTCGCCGTCCGCGGACCGGCCGACCGGGAAGGTGAGGGCGGGCAGTCCGGCGAAGCTCGCGACCGGGGTGTAGCCGATCTCCCGGTCGTAGTCCGGGTGACCGGGGGTGACCAGTGAGGAGGCCGCGCGCTGCGCCCCGCGCGGGCGGGGCACGTCCGGGTCGAGCGGCAGCAGCCAGACGTCCACGGCGGCGTCGTCGAACAGGCGCGGTACCCCGGCCCGGGTCCGGGCGAGCTGTTCCTCGATCTCGCGGTGGCGCGGTTCGTCGATCGCCGCGCCGGAGTCGACGGCGCGGCGGGTGGAGGGTGACAGTTCGTCGGCGATCCGAGGGTCCCAGCCGAGGCTGCCCTGCCAGGCCTGCCGGGCGCACAGCTCCCAGGCGGCGCCGCGCAGGTCCCACAGCTCGCCGAGCCGGGCGGTGGACACCCGGTGCCCATGGGCGGCCAGGAGCTCTCCGGCGGTCCTCAGCGCGTCCAGGATCTCCGGTTCGGCGCCGCCCTCGGCCACCTCGGCAACCACACCGATCCGCAGGCCCCGGCGGTGCTCGGCACGCGGGATCGGCAGGCCGGACAGCTCGGCGAGCAGCGCCAGGTCGTCGGCGGTCCGGGCGACCCAGCCCGGGGCGTCCATCGCGGGACTGAGCGGGAGCATGCCGCGGACGGCGGCCGGATCGTGGGTCATCCGCAGGCCGACCACGCCGCAGCGGCCGGCCGGCCAGCGGACCGAGCCGAGCACGTCGGTGCCGAGCGCGAGGTCGCAGATGCCTGCGGCGACGGCGACGCCGCAGCCCGTGCTGGAGCCGGCCGGGTCGATCCGCGGGAACCAGGGGTTGCCGCAGCCGGAGCCGATGCCGATGTTGAGTTCGGTGGTGACCACCTTGGCGACGGTGGCCAGGCCGTGGCCTGCGGCGAGGACGGCGGCGCTGCGCGCCGGGTGGTGGCGGTAGCGGCGCAGCCCCAGCCGGGTCGCGAAGCCGGCCACGTCGACGGTGTCCTTGACGCCGAGCCGCAGCGGTGGCGCCTGCGGGCCGCCGGGCCGCAGTTCGACGCAGGCCCGGTAGCGGTGGTCGGACTCGCGGGCCCAGTCGTCGGCGAGCGCGTTCCACTCGCTCAGCGCGAGGCCTCCCCCGTCGAGCAGGGCCAGCCGGTCGCGCAGCGGCAGGGCGAGCACCGGCGGCGGCGCGGTGTCCGGCCCGGTGGGCCGGCCCGCCGTGAAGTACTCGGTGGCGGCCTGTGCGACGTCAGGCATGGGTGTCCTCCGCGATCCTTGCGGGCGGGCCGGCCTGGGCCGCCGCCTGTGCTGTTCCGGGGGTCCGCGCTGCTGCGGATGTCAGTGCCGTTCCCGGGCCCCGCGCCGTTCCCGAGGTGCGCAGCGCCTCGGCGAGGGAGGCGAGTTCGGTGTCCAGCCGGCGGTCGGCGGTCATGAACGCGACGTGGCGGCGCACCAGCCGGTACACCTCGGCGGTGCCCGGGCCGAGCAGGTGGGCGCCGCGCAGGTCGGCGGCCTGGCACAGGGCCGCGAGCTGGATCGCGGCGGCCTCGAAGACCAGGCCGGTCACCGTACGGGTGCTGCGGGCTCCGATGGTGGCCATGCTGACCTTGTCCTGGTTGTGGGCCTCGGTCGAGCGGGAGAACGCGGTGGCCGGCATACCCAGTGAGAGTGCCTCGGCGACCAGCGCGGAGCAGGCGATCTGGGCGCCCTTGAAACCGTGGTGCAGGCCGGCCCGGGGGTCGCCGGGTGCGGTCGGGGCGGTCAGCCCGGCGGTCAGGCCGTTGCTGAACTTCTCGTCGACCACGCAGGCGAGTTGACGGTCCAGCAGGTCGCCGACACTGGCGACGGCCACCCGCAGGCTGTCCATGGCGAGGCCGACGTGGCCGCCGTAGAAGTTGCCGCCGTTGTGGACCCGGTCGCCGTCCGGGTCGAACAGCGGGTTGTCGTTGGTGGAGTTGATCTCGGTGTCGAGCCAGCGGTCGACCCAGTCGAGGGTGTCGTGCAGGACGCCGATCACGTGGGGGGCACACCGCACCGAGTAGCGGTCCTGGATGGGGTGGTCAAGACGGCGGTAGTGCTCGGGGGCGGCGCCGTCGTCGTCGGCTCGGTTGTCGTGCAGGACCCCGGCGTGGTCACGGGCGAGGCGCGAGCCGTCCAGCAGGGCGCGGATCCGGGCGGCGGAGCGGACCTGGCCCGGGTGGGGTTTCTGCCGGTGGATCACCGGGTGGTAGTGGTCGCGGTTGCCGAGCAGGACCTCGACGGCGAGCGCGGTGCAGGCCTCGGCGACGTCGGCGAGCCGGCGGGCCTCGGCGGCGGCGTGGACGGCGAAGGCGGCCATGAAGGAGGTGCCGTTGATCAGTGCGAGGGCCTCCTTGGGCTGGAGGTCCAGCGGTCGCAGCCCGGCGGCGGCCAGCGCCTCTCGGGCCGGGCGCCGTTCGCCGCGGTGGACGGCGGTGCCCTCGCCGATCAGCAACGAGGCCAGGTAGCAGAGCGGGACGAGGTCGCCGCTGGCGCCGACCGAGCCGCGTTCGGGGATCTGCGGCAGGATGTCGTGCCGCAGGCAGTTCAGCAGCAGGTCGACCACGTCGCGGCGGACGCCGGAGCAGCCGCGGGCCAGGCAGTTGGCCCGGATCAGCATGGTGGCGCGGACGATCGGGGCGCAGGCCTCGGGGCCGCTGCCCACCAGGTGGTAGCGGATCAGGTTGTGCTGGAGCTCGGCGGCCGCGGCCGCGGGGATGTGGCCGATGTTGCGGTCGCCGAAGCCGGTGGTGACGCCGTAGAGCGGTTCGCCGGAGGCGACCAGGCGGTCGCGCAGGCCGACCGAGCGGTTCATCCGGTCGGCGGTGGGCCCGTCGAGGCCGACCGGGTCGTGCAGGGGTCCGTCGGCCAGCCGGGCGACGGTGGCGGGGGTGAGTTCGCCGGTGCCGAGGCGGATCATCCGGCCTCCTCGGTGAACGCGGTGACGGCGAGCCGGGCCTGTTCGGGGTTGAGCCGTGGGTCGCAGGCGGTCCAGTAGCGGGGCTGGACGGCGGGGTCGTGGTGGGCGCTGACGCATTCGGTGACGTCGTCGGGGGTGAGTTCGAGGTGCAGGCCGCCGGGGTGCTGGCCGAGACTGCGCAGGACGCGGACGCAGGAGCGGATCTCGGAGAGGACGGCGGCCGTCCGGCGGATCTTGCGGCCGGCGGGTGAGCGTTCGGTGTTGCCGTGCATGGGGTCGCAGATCCAGGCGGGGCGCAGGCCTGCCTCGGCGGCGGCGCGGACCAGGCCGGGCAGGACCGGTTCGACGAGGTCTGCGCCGAGCCGCAGGATGAAGGAGAGCCGGCCGGGGATCCCCTCGGGGTCGAGGGCGGCGGCCAGGGCGGTGAGGTCGGCGGCGGTGGTGGTGGGACCGAGTTTGACGGCGACCGGGTTGGCGGTGGCGGCGAGCGCGGCGACGTGCCGGCCGGCCGGATCGCGGGTTCGTTCGCCGATCCACAGCAGGTGGGCGGAGGTCAGGTGGAGCTGCCCGCCGTCGGTGCGGGTGAGCGGGAGTTCGTAGTCGAGGAGCAGCGCTTCGTGGCTGGTGAACACCGGGCGGCCGCCGGCGGTGCGTTCGTCGTCCAGGTGGCGGTGGATCTCGGCGGCCAGCCGGTGGGCGGTGAGCAGGCGCTGCGGGTCGGGGATGCGGGCCTCGGCGGTGGGCAGGGCGCTGTTGACGGCGTCGCCGCGGTAGACCGGCAGGCTCTCGCCGTAGGGTCCGGGTTCGTAGGGCTGGGAGCGGGGTTTGGCGAACTGGCCGGCGATCCGGCCGACGGTGACCGTCTCGCGGCCGGTGCCGCTCTCCACCAGGTCGGCGAGTTCGCCGAGTTGGGCGGCCTTGCGGCGGACGGTGTGGGCTGACACCTCGGCGAAGAGTTCGGCGCAGTCGCCGCCCTGGATCAGGTGGGCGCGGCCAGCCGCGACCTCGGCGAGGCGTCGGCGCAGGTCCAGGCAGTCGTCCAGGGCGACCAGCGGGGGCTGTTCGCGCAGCCGGGCGGTGACCTGGTCCACGGCCGACTGCACGGGCCACCCGGCCTCGGGGCCGGGTGCCGTTTCGGCGGTGAACAGTGCTGACATAGTCGGGTGCCGTCCGTTCGGTGTCGGGTCAGTCTCGGGTCCGCAGGGCGATCGCCGCGAGGCAGCGCCGCTCGATCTCGTCCAGCGCCCCGGGGGTGGCGGCGTCGACCACGAACATCGCGGCCCGGTCGCCGGACTGCCGGACCGGCGCGAGGTGGGTGCCGGCCGGTTTGAGGGCCACGACGCAGCGCAGTGCGGACGGGTCGCCCGGGGCGGCGCAGTCGGCGACCTGGGCGCGGACCTCGGCCGGGTCGAACCACTGCGGTTCGGTGGCGAGGGCGGGCCGGACCACGAGGTCGGTGAGGACGCCGGGCTCGTGCGGGAGGTAGACCTGGCGGGCGTAGCGCTGCGGCCGGGCCGGGTGGGGGCGTTCACCGAGGGCTACGGCGACCACGGCGTCCTCCAGCGGCGCCAGGGTGGCGAGCCAGTGCAGGGCCATGATGCTGTCGCCGGGCGGCCGGGCGGCGATCTCGATCAGGGCGATCCGTCCGTCGGAGCCGATCCGGTACTCGGCGTGGGCCATGCCGGTGTCGAAGGCGAGCCGGTCCAGCACGGCTCGGTGCACGGCGTACAGCCGCTCGAGGGTGGGCTCGTCCAGGTCGGGGGCGGGGGTGGTGTGTCCCATTTCGACGAAGTAGTCGCTGGTGACCTCGGTGGTGCGCTTCCCGGTGGTGCCGAGGTAGTGGACCTCGCCGTGCAGGCTGAGCGACTCGACGGAGTACTCGGGGCCCTCGGCCCGCCGTTCGAACAGCAGTGTCTCCTCGGGTCCGTACGCGGTGAGGCTGTCCAGCAGCGCCCGGCGGTCGGCGACCAGGCGCACCCCGGAGCTGGCGAGCCGGCCGACCGGTTTGACGACCAGCGGGAAGCCGTCCCAGGCGGCGACGGCCTCGGCGCGGCCCGCGGCGGGGACCAGGGCGGAGTCCGGACTCCAGTCGGCGAGGTAGCGGCGCTGGAGGTGTTTGTTGCGGCAGACCCGGGCGGCCCGCAGGCCGGGCGAGCGCACGCCGAGCAGGTCGGCGACGACGGCGGCGCCCTCCACGTACTCCTCGCGCAGGCAGCACAGGCCGCGGATGTCGTAGGCCTGGGCCCAGGCGGCGGCCCGGTCGGCGAGGGCGGCGTGGTCGTCGGGCTCGATCAGGTCGGCGTCGGCGACCCGGTCGAGCGGGTGGCCCGGTGTGTCGCGGCCGGCCAGCAGGGTGTCGGCGTGCGGGGTGGGTGCGTCCAGGACGAGCAGGTCGAGGCCGCGGGCGCGGGCGGCGTCCAGCCAGCGCTGGTTCCAGGCCACGGTGAGTCCGCCGAGCAGCAGCAGGGCGGGGCGTCGGTTCTCCATGGTCGCGTTACCTTCCGGTGCCGGCCGGTGCGAGTTCGGGCTCGCTCTCCGGGGGGCGGGACTCGACCCGCCGCACGATGGTGCTCGTGGTCATGACGATGCCGAGGGCCAGGACACCGAGGCCGCAGCACAGGTAGATCAGCCGGAGCGTCAAGGTGGAGACGAAGGCCGCGAGGACGATGTACACACCCATCCGGCAGATCCCGACGGTGGTGATCAGCAGGGCCATCACCCGGCCCTGGATGTCGACCGGGACCTGTTCCTGGACCCGCGTGCGGAAGATGTAGAACGCCTGGAAGTTGATGCCGGCCAGGGCGTAGAAGACCATCGGCTGGGCGAGTCCGTCGGCCTGCCAGAGCAGGATCAGGGTCAGACCCATGCCGATCAGGCCGTAGCAGGCGAGCCGGTCGCGGTTGAAGCGAGCGGTCAGCAGCGGTAGGACGAGCCCGCCGAGGATGGCGCCGACGGCGAACATCGCGTCGATGAATCCGAGGCCGCTGGCTCCGACCTGCAGCACGCTCTCGGCGTACGGAGCGACCAGGGTGTTCATCATGTACAGCACGGCGAACAGCACCAGCAGCATGGTGTACGAGGGCAGGGTCGCCGGGTGGGTGCGCAGGTAGGTGAAGCCGGCGGCGGCCCGGCGGACCGTCTCGCGCCAGCCGTCGCCGCCCTCCTTGGTGATGACCCGGGTGCTCCTGACGCCGGACACGAACAGCGCGGACACGGTGAAGGACACCAGGTTGATGGCGAGTACCCAGGTGACCGAGGAGGCGGCGATCAGGAAGCCGCCGGCGGCGGTGCCGATGACGTTGCCGATCTGGACGGCGACGCCGGTGGTGGCGTTGGCGGCCAGCAGCTTCCGGACCGGGACGATCTCGCGCACCATGGTGGTGCCGGTGGGTACGGCGGTGGACTCGGTGAGGCCGAGGACGAAGACCATCACGAACACGTGCCAGGTCCTCAGGTGGCCGGTGGCCTGGAGGGTGACGGTGGCGGCCAGGGTGAGGACGGAGACCAGGTCGGCGCAGACGAACACCCAGCGGCGCTCGAACCTGTCGATCGCCACGCCGATCAGCGGGCCGAAGAAGACGCCGGGGATGGCTGCGGTGAGCAGCACCAGGGCGACCGCCCGGGGGCTGTCGGTCATCTGGAGCACCAGCAGGCAGTTGGCGATGAACTGCATGCCGTTGCCGACGTTGGTGACCAGCATGGCGGCGGCGATCCGCCGGTAGCCGGGCGGGCGCAGGGGGTCGAGCCGCTCCAGGACCAGGGCGCGCAGGGACTGCGCGCGGGATTCAGCCACGGGGGTCGACCTCCACGGTCAGGGCGGCGTCGACGCGGGCCTGCAGGGCGTCGAGTTCGGCGGGGGTCGGGGCGTCGATGACGTACATCGCCGAGCGGTCGGAGGAGGCGCGGATGGCGGACAGTTCATCGCCGCGGGATCGGCCGGCGACGATCATGTGGATGGCGCCGGGTTCGCCGTCGAGCGGTTTGACGGCGGGCCACATCCAGTGGTCGGCGAGCCAGCTGACCTCGGTGTCCAGGCCGGGGGCGGTGACGTCGCGCAGTACGCCGGGGGTGTGCTCGGGGTAGACCTGGCGGACGTAGCGGCGCGGTTCGGGGTAGCGGGTGGGCTCGCCGAGGGCGACGGTGAGCATCGCCTCCTCCAGCGGAGCGCCGGTGGCCAGGTGATAGAGGGTGAGGATGTTGTCGCCGCCGGCCCGGGCGGCGATCTCCATCAGTCGGACGGTGCCGTCGGGGGCGATCCGGTACTCGGCGTGCGCGATGCCGTCGCGGAAGTCGAGCCGGCGCAGGACGGCGGCGTTGACGGCGAGCAGGGCGGCGCGGGTGGCGTCGTCCAGGTCGGGGTCGGGGACGGTGTGGCCGAGTTCCACGAACCAGCGGGCGGCGTCGTCCCCGCCCTCGTTGGTGCGCTTTCCGGTGACGGCGGCGAAGACCGTCTCGCCGTGCTGGACGAGGGACTCGACGGAGACCTCGTGTCCGTGGGCGAGTTCCTCGACCAGCAGGGGTTCGGCACCGTCGCGGTCGGCGAGGACGGCGGTGAGCGCGGCCGGGTCGTCGACCCGTTCGACCCCTGAACTGGCCTGCCCGTCGAGGGGTTTGACGACGGCGGGGTAGTGCGTCCAGGCGGCGGCGCGTTCGGTGCGGGCGGTGGGCGGGAGCAGGACCGCGCGGGGGCTCCAGTCGGCGAGGTAGCGGCGTTGGAGCAGCTTGTTGCGGCAGACCCGGCCGGCCCGCAGGCCCGGTGCGGGCAGACCGAGCAGGTCGGCGACGACGGCGGTCGCCTCGACGTAGTCCTCGCCGAACGGGACGACGGCCCGGACGGTGTGTCCGGCGGCCTGCCAGTCGAGGATCTGCTGGACGATCTCCTCGTGCCGCTCGCCCGGGAGCCAGGCCAGTTCGGCGAGGCCGGCCAGCGGGTGGTCGCTCCGCTCGCGGCGGGCCCGGTCGAAGCGGCGGGCCCGGGGGGTGTCGGCGTCGATGCCGAGTACGGTCAGGCCGCGGCGCAGCGCGGCCGGCACCAGTTCGGGGTAGCGGCCGCCCAGCATCGCGCCGAGCAGGACCACCGCACCGGGCTCGGTCGGTGTTGTCGTCATGAGTGTGCCGTCCGTCTCATCGTGTCGGTGATCGCCCCGGCCAGCCGTTCGAGGGTTTCGGCGACGGTGACCAGCAGGTCGTCGGCGCCGGGGGCGGCCAGCACCTGGACGCCGAGCGGGGAGTCCTGCTCGCTGAGGGCGAGCGGGATCGCCAGCACCGGCAGCCGGGCGTAGTTGGCGATCAGGGTGAGTTCGCCGCCGCCGGGGGCGGCGCCGTCGAGGGTGCTCGCGGCGGGCGGGCCGGCCAGGTCGGGGAGGCCGGCCTCCAGTGGCAGGACCAGCAGGTCGAGCTGCTCGGTGAGCAGCGCCGTGAGCAGCTTCTCGGCCCGGTCCTGGCCGTCCTTCAGGGCGGTGTGGCGGGTCTCGTCGGTGGCGGCGCCGCGCCGGATGGCCGTCAGGGTGTCCGGTCCGACGGTGACCCCGGGGGCGTCCAGGACGGGGGCATAGCTGTCGTGGGCCTCACGGGCGAGCAGTTCGGCGGCGGGGGCGCGCAGCTCCCAGATGTCGTCCAGCGGGGCGGTGACGCCCCGGTGGCCGTGGTCGGCGAGGACCCGGTGGACGGCGTCCAGCAGGGCGCGGACCTGCGGGTGCAGGGGTTCGCCGGGGGGTGCGGCGGCGGCGTACCGCAGCTGTCCGGGTGCGGTGGCGGGCGCGGCGCCGAAGCAGTCGGCGAGGGCGTGGCGGCGCCAGAGCCAGCCGAGGTCGGCGGCGGTCCGCGTGACCAGGCCGACCGATTCCATGCTCGGGGAGACGGCGTGCACGCCGGCCAGCAGGTCGGGGTGCGGGGTGACGCGCAGGGCGGTGACCCCGCAGTAGACCGCGGGCCAGCGCAGCGAGCCGCCGGAGTCGCTGCCCACCGAGACGTCGCAGTAGCCGGCCGCGACGGCGACCGCGGACCCGCAGGAGGAGCCGGCGGTGGACACGTGCGGGTAGCGGGGGTTGCGGCTCGGTTTGGTGGTGCCGAGGGCGCACTCGGTGGTGGTGACCTTGCCGACGCAGGCCAGGCCGCGGGCGGCCAGGCGGGCGGCGACCTCGGCGGAGTCGGCGGGGTAGTCGCGGTAGCCGCTGCGGATGCCGAGCCGGGTGGGGCGGCCGGCCACGTGGATGGTGTCCTTGTAGCTGACCGAGGTGCGCTCGGGAACGGACGCGTCGGCGGTGTCCGCGGGCCGCCAGTCGGTGAAGGCGCGGATCAGCGGGTCGGTGCGGCGGATGTGGTCGAGCAGGGTGGCACGGTACGCGGCGGGGTCGAGTTCGCCGGCATCCAGCCGGCGCCGGCGTTCGGCGAGCGGCAGCAACAGCGCGGGCGGGATCGTTGTCCGACGGTCCTGGGCGGGCATCAGCGGGCCGCCGCCCAGAGCAGGTCCGGGGTCTTGCCGGTGCGCGGGTTGGCGCTCAGGGCGTCGGCGCGGCTGATCCGGAACTCCTCGTCGTCGCCGCGCAGCGCGAAGCCGAGGTCGATCTGCGAGGCGAGCAGGTGGGCGCGGACGCTCTCGTCGGTGACGGCGGTGTCGGCGACGACCCTGACCTCCATCTGCTCGGCGATCCCGGCGGCGCCGGTGAGGACGATCTGGGCGGCGTGCACGCCCGGCAGCTCCTTGGCGATCTGTACCAGCTGCTGCGGGCTGACCAGGGTGCCGGCGAACTTGACCAGGGAGCTTTCCCGGCCGGCGATCCGCAGGGTGTCGCCGGGGCGCCCGCAGCGGCAGGCGACGGGTTCCGCGCGGTCGCCGATCCGGTAGCGGATGACGGGGGCGACCGCGCCCGGGTGCAGGGTGGTCACCAGGACGGCCCCGTCGACCAGTTCGACGTGCTGGTAGGGCAGCAGGTGGAAGGTGTCGGTCGGGCAGTCGGGCCCGTTGTGACCGATCACCCAGGTCTCGGTGGAGCCGTAGTTGCCCCACAGGCCGAAGCCCGGGGCGACGCGGTCGCGCAGTTCGGGCAGGTGCGGGTCGCAGGGCTCGCCGAACCAGATGCCGGCCCGCACGGTGGAGGCGAAGCGGTGGCCGGTCCGCTCGCAGTACCGCAGGATCCGCAGCAGCTGTGAGGGTGTTCCGGCGACGGCCGTGGTGCCGTGCCGGGCGAGGAAGTCCAGCCACTGGCCGAGCTCCTCGTCCGCGATGTAGCCGAGGCCTATCACGTCGGCGCCGGCCAGTTCGGCGAGCCGGTTGTAGCAGTAGTGCGCGGACCAGAGCCGGCCGGGGCTGGCGAGGTTGGCGAGGACGTCGCTCGGGCCGAGCGGCTGCCAGTGCCGGGTGAGCTCACCGAGGTGCATCTCGGTGGGGATCCAGGCGAGCTTGGGTTCGGCGGTGCTTCCGCCGCTGGTGAACAGGTAGGCGGAGGCGGGGCGGGGGCGCTCGCCGGCGGCCTGTTCGGCGGCGGCGGTGACGTCCTCTCGGGTCATCTCGGGCAGCGCGGTGACGTCGAAGTCGCCGGTCAGGTCGAGCGCGCGGTACTTGTCGGCGAAGTGCGGGAACCTGGTGGCCGCGCGGGCCAGGGTGCGCAGGGCGGCGTCGGGGTCGTTCATCGGACCTCCCGGGTGGGTGGGGCGGGCGCGGGGAGCGGGTGCAGCGCGCGGGGCTGTTCGGCGGCGGGCAGCGCGCGGACGGCCGCGGCGAGGTCGGCCAGCAGCCGGGGGTCGTCGGTGGCGGCGTGCACCGAGAACCACTCGCCGCGCAGCGGGTCCGGTTCGGCCCGGCAGCTGACGGCGACGCCGGGGACCGCCTCGGCGAGCCGGTCGGCGAGCCGGTCGAGGTCGACCCGGACACCGTTGACCTTGACCAGCCGGCCTGCCCGGCCGTGCCAGCGGAAGGTCCGCTCGTCGAGTTCGGTGACCAGGTCGCCGGTGGCGGTGGCGGCCGGGGCGGGCTCGCCGGGGCGGCGGGCCAGCCGGGGGCTCGCGACCCGCAGCGGCCGGACGCCGTCCGGACGCGGCGGCTCGGGCGCGAACCGGGTGTCCTCGGCGAGCGTCCACTCCCCCGCGCCGCCGGTGCGGCTCGCGATCAGTCCGGTCTCGGTGGAGCCGAACAGTTCGACCAGCCTGGCCCGTTCGCCGAGCGCGGCGACCAGCTCCCGGGCGCCGGCCGGCAGCACGGCGCTGCTGTGCACCAGCACGATCCGCTCGGCGCCGGCCAGTTCCGGCAGGCACCGGGCGAGGACGGCGAACGCGGCGGGCACCGCCGCGACCAGCGGGCGGCGCCAGCGGGCCACGGTCCGGGCCAGTGGCGCGGTCAGCCCGGCCTGCAGGCAGGGCACCTCCAGCATCCGGGGGACGACCAGGCTCATCAGGTGCCCGTACAGGTGCCGGGGCGGCGCGTAGGAGAGCACCCCGTCGACGCCGTCGTCGGCACAGAGTCCGATCAGCAGGCGCGCCTCGGCGTGGAGCTGGGCCGGCTCCCGCAGCCACTGCTGCGGCGGTCCGGTCGAGCCGGAGGTGGCGAAGGCGATCGGGGCGGTCTGCTCGCGGAACGTCACGACAGCAGGCCGAGGACGGCCGCGTCGCGCCGCTTGCGGTCGACCAGGGCGGCGATGGCGGCGACGCTGAAGAAGGTGGAGCGAAGGTCGTCGACGACCAGGTCGACCGAGACGCCGAACTCCTTCTCGACCAGGCCGACGGCGTCCAGCACGCCGAGGCTGTCGTAGCGCTCGGGGACGATCTCGGCGAGCGAGACCTCGTCGTCGGCGGCCGCCAGCGGGTGGCCCAGCAGCGCGGCGAGCGCCTCCCGAAGGCTGTCGCGCAGGGGGACGGCGTCGGTGGCCGGGGTGGCGTTCACAGGGTCTCCTCGGAGGGCTCGGCCCAGGCGGTGCCCGGGGTGAAGTGGTCGGCCGGATCGGTCGGTTCGAACGAGACGAAGATCCGGTCGACGGGGATGCGGGTGCCGAGCGCGGCCCGGACCGCGAGGGCGTAGCGTCGGCGGAAGGCGGCGTCGCGCTCGTGCGACACCACGCAGGTGACGATGGCGAAGAGGTTGGTGGCGAGGTCGTCGCCGGGGGCGCCGCCGAGCGGGAACGGACCGCTGAACACCCGGTGGCCGGGCAGGTCGGCGAAGCGGGTCAGCACGTGGTTGAGGTCGGCGCCCTCCTGGCGCCACCAGAAACTCAGCCGCTTGGCGACCTCCCGCTCGAACAGCGGATCGGACAGCGGGGTCTCGACCTTGGTGGTCGGCACGGGGAACTCCTCCTCGGGGTCAGAGATTCAGCCGCAGCAGGCGCGAGGGCGCGGCGTCGCTGGCGGCAAGCGCGGCGAGCTGCTCACCGAGGCACCCCGCCAGCAGGCCGGCCGGCTGCCGGCTCAGCGGGCTCCAGGCGAAGCCCGAGCCGACCCGCACCTTCGCCAGGAACCGGCGCAGCCCGTCCAGGTCGACCGGCAGGCCCAGCGTCCGCTGGGTGAGTACGGCCTGATAGGTCGACAGCAGATCGGGCAGGCCGCGGGGGCTCGGGCCGAAGCCGCCGAGCGGTCCGGACCGCTGGGCCAGGCCGGCGCCGAGTTCCCGGGCGGGGCCGCCCTCGCCCAGCAGGTCGAGGACCCGGGCGGCCTGGGCGGTGGCGGCCAGGGCGGGTTCGGCGCCGGGTACCGGGCCGTAGCCGTCCTGGTGGCGGCAGTTCGCCAGGAAGCGCAGGACCGCGGGGACGTCGGTCCAGTCGGCGGGGTCGAGTCCGGCGGCGGCCAGCGCCTCGACGGCGCTCACCGTGGAGACGAGGTCGGAGCCGCGGCCGAGCCAGTACCCGAAGCCGCCGTCGGTGTTCTGCAGGCCGCGTATCCAACGGCCGAGCCGTCCGGTGTCCAGGCTCTCCCCGACGGCGGCCAGCGCCTCCACCGCCCAGAGCGTGCAGCGCACCTCGGCGCCCCGGCCCGGCATGTACATCACGCCGTCCTCGTACGGCAGGTGGGCACCGCGCAGCCAGCGCACCGTGCTCTCGGGGGAGGCCGGGCCGGCAGCGGGCCGCAGTGCGGCGAGGATGGTGACGGCCGCGGTGGCCAGGCTGTCGCCGGCCCGGCCGGGCTCGGTGTAGGTGAACCCGGACTCGGGCAGCTGACAGCCGCGGACCTGGTCGGCGATGGTCGCCCGGTCGGCCGGGCCGATCGGGTCGCCGAGCGTCTGGAGGGCGCCGACCACGCTGAACGCGGACCACACGTCGGCCCGCCCGTACCCGGCCCAGCGTTCGTAGCCGCCGCCGGGCAGCCGCCGGTCGGCCAGCCAGCGGCGCAGCGCGTCCGGCTCCCGGGGGCCGGTGCCGAGCGCGTCCAGGGCCCGGACCGCGCGGAACGCCGCCCAGGCGCACGGGTGCGAGGTCGGCGAGAACCGGAAGCCGCCGGTGGTGTCCTGCTGGTCCCGGAGCCAGCCGGAGAGCGCCTGCGCATGCCAGGGCACCGGTGCGGCCCCGGCGGCCGCCCGCCAGGCGAGCGCGCCGTAGTAGCCGGCCCGGACGTCCGGGGTGCGGCTGCCGGGGCTCCAGCCGAGTCCGCCGTCGGCGTGCTGGGCGGCGGCGAGCCAGCCGCCGAGCGCCTCGACCTCGGGCACCGGACGCCCGAGCACCTCGCGCTGCACCCGCGTCGCGTAGTAGACGGCCCAGATGTCGGCGCCCTGGCCGGGCGTCATGGCGAAGCCGCCGTCGGCGGTTCGGGTGTCGGCCAGCCAGCCGGCCAGCCGGTCGGGGTCGGGCACCGGGTGGCCGAGGTCGCCGAGGGCCTGGGCGCAGTAGTAGGTCGCCCAGACGTCCGAGGGCAGGCCGCGCTGCCAGGCGAAGCCGCCGTCGGCGTTCTGCCGGGAGCGCAGGAAGGCGATGACGTCCTCGGGCCGGGCGGGCTTCTTGCCGAGCCAGTGCAGGGTACGCACGGCGGCATAGCTGCACCACAGGTCGGCCTCGCCCTGCCGGGCGCCCCCGTCGGCGAGCAGCGTCGTCGGGCTCATCTGGCCCATCGGGCTCATCGGGCGACCATCACGTTGGTGCGCTTCCAGTTCTTCTGGCTGCCGCCCGCCTTGGTGACGGCGGGCAGCTGGCTGACCACCAACACGTCGTCCCAGTGGATGCCGGTGCCGGCGAAGCGCTCGCGGGCGTCCGCGGCCAGTAGGTCGTCGCTCTCCTCGACGTCCACGTCCCGCTCCAGGACGAGCCGGACGGCCGGCTCCTGCACCTGGATCAGGTACCCGGTGACCCGGTGGTCCTGGTAGACGATCGAGCCGATCAGGCGCTCGTCGACGACCGTGCCGCCGATCTCCACCCGGTCGGACCGGCGGCCGTGGATGTGCACGGTCGGCAGCGCCAGGCCGCACGGGCAGGGCTCGGCCGCGATGTCGGCGACGTCGCCGGTGGCGAGCCGCAGCAGCGGGCGGGCGAAGTTGTTCAGCGGGGTGTCGACCAGTTCGCCGGTGGCGCCGGGCTCGGCGGGCACCAGCTTGTCACCGTCCCTCAGTTCGAGGATGTGCCCGTGCGGGAGCAGGTGCAGCCGGTCGCGTTCGCAGGTCGCGGCGATGGTGCCGGTCTCGGTGCTGCCGTAGGAGGCGTCGAACACGTCGGCCTGCCAGTCGGCGGCCAGCTTGGCGCGCTGGGCCGGCAGCGAGACCTCGCCGAGCAGCATCACGGTCCGTACCCGGGCCCGGGCGTCGGCCAGCGCGCCGCGGCTCTTGAGCACCCGGGTCCACTGGGTGAGCACACCGGGGGCGGCGAAGACCACTTCCGGGCGGTAGCCGGCGAACAGCCGCTCCAGCCGGTCGAAGTCGCACATCCCGGTGGTGAACGGGTAGCAGCGCAGCGCGGCATGCCCGAGGTACTCGCAGACCCCGGCGACGAAGTCGGCGACGGGGACGATGTCCGAGGGCAGCAGCACCGCGACCCGGCGCGGGTCGGCGCCCAGCGCCCGGCGCCACAGCGGTGCGACGCCGACCACGTTGTGGATCACGTCCTCGGCGAGCCGGGGGGTGGGGGTCGGGATGCCGGAGGAGCCGGAGCTCTCGTAGTACTTGACGACCCGTTCGAGGCCGGGCCGCTCGAAGTCGGTCGGGCCGGCCTTCAGCCGGTCCTTGGCGGTCGGCTCGACCGCGTCCAGGTCCCGGGCGGCGACCCCGGGCGCGTCCCGGTAGTAGGGAGCCTCGGCGGCCCGGTCCCAGAGCAGGGCCAGCTTCTCCCGCTGCACCTCGCGGACCAACTCCGGCGCGAACCCCGCGGCCTCCAGGGCCTCGAGGCGGCCGTGCGCCTCGGCGAAGGCCGCACCGGCGGCGGGGTCGTTGAACAGCATCATCGGCTGCGCTCCAATACCGACAGGGCCGGGGCGAACTGGCGGCGCCAGTGCTCCCGGCCGGACTCCGGGAGGCTGTGCATCGGGTCGTGGTACTCGTGGAGCCGCTCCAGCGCCTGCGGGTCGTCCGTGTCCAGCAGGGTCAGGAAGTGCTTGCCCCAGTACGAGATCCCGAGTTCGCGGTCGTAGCGCGCGACCTGGTGCACCCACCGCTTGCCGGCGTACGGCACGTCGCACACCAGCCGGGGCGTGGCGAAGCCCGGCAGGTAGCCCATGATGGCGTCCTGGAGCCGCTGCGCCTCGGCGAGCGAGGTCCGCCAGTGCTCGCTGTTGGGGATGATGTCGCAGAGGTAGAAGTAGTACGGGGTGATGCCGCCGCCGTCGAGGAGCGCGAAGCACAGGTCGAGCAGGGCGTGCGTGCTGTCGTTGACGCCGCGCAGCAGGACGCCCTGGTTGCGGACGTCGCGCACGCCGGCCTCCAGCATCGCCCGGGCCGCCTCCTGGACCGAGGCGGTCACCTGCTGGGCGGCGTTGGCGTGGGTGTGCACGGCGATGCTGACGCCCCGGCTGAAGGCGAGCGCGGCGACCCGGGCCATCCCTGCCCGGACCTCGTCGGCCAGCCAGTGCTGCGGCAGGCCGACCAGTGCCTTGGTGGCGATCCGAATGTCGCGGATGTTCTCGATGTCGAGCAGCCGCAGCAGGAAGGCCTCCAGCCGGGGCCAGGGCAGGTTGGCGGTGTCGCCGCCGGAGACCACCACGTCGCGCACCGCGGGGGTGGCTCGCAGGTACTCGACGATCCGGTCGAGACGGTCACCGGGCTTGAGCGCGAAGCGGTACTTGGGCGTGGCGGGCGTGGCCGGGCCGACCAGGTCCATCCGGGTGCAGTGCCCGCAGTACTGGGGGCAGGTGGCGACCACCTCGGCCAGCACCTTGGTCGGGTAGCGGTGGGTCAGGCCTTCGGCCACCCACATGTCGGCCTCGTGCAGCGAGTCCCGGCTGGCCACCGGGTGGCTGGGCCAGTCGGGGTCACGGTCCGAGGCGGCCGGCAGCATGTACCGGCGCACCGGGTCCGCGTACAGGGCGTCGGCGGTGGGAGGGCCCTGCGGGCTCATGGTGTTGATCACGTGGGGGGGCAGCAGCAGCGACATGGTCGCGAACTGCTCCTGGTCGCGGGCGACGTCCTCGAAGAACGTCTCCCCCGCGACCGCCCCGAGCACCTCCCGCAGCTGCCGCACGTTCTTCACGCAGTGCGCTCGCTGCCACTGCGGGTCGCGCCACTCTTCGGCGGTGACCCGGCTCCATGGCGGGAACCGCCGCCAGTCCGGCTCGATCAGCTCTCTGCGCCGGTACTCGTAGAGCACGGTGGATGTCCCGGCAGGGGTCGTCGTCGTCACGGCGCCCAGCCTCAAGCGTTCGAACATCCGTCCTGCATCGCCGCCGCATCCGCGGTGCATCCCCGCTGCATTCCTGCTGCATTCCCGGTGCATTCCTGCCGCATCGACGCCGGAAGGCCCGAGGTGGGGCGGCTACGGCCGGCGCGACATCGGCGTACGCGGCGAGGCGCATCCGGGGCCGGCCCGGCCGGCCGCCGCGCTGTCCGCCGCCGTGCCGGGCGTACGGTCCGTGCCGCCGGTCGGGGCGCCTTCGGGTGCGGACCTCAGGACAGCGCGAGGTCCGGGACCGCGGCCGGCTCCGGGGTGGGCGCCCCGTCCGCCCGGGGGTGGGGCCGCAGCAGGGCGAAGGCGGAGTCCAGGCAGGCCCCGGTGCGGGCCGGATCCGGGTCGACCTTGCGCATGATCTGAAGCCCCTGGACCAGCGTCACCAGCAGGTGCGCGGCCTCGGCCGGGCTGACCGTGGGCGACAGCTCACCGCTCGACCTGGCCCGGTCGAGTTGGGCGGCGAACGTCTGCTCGGCCCTGCGCAGGCTGCGCTGTGCCAGCTCGGCGACCTCGCGGTCGTTCGGCAGGAGCTCGGCGATGCTGTTGACGCTGAAGCATCCCGAGCCGCTGCAGAACGAGTCGGTCTGCAGCAGCCGCTCGAACAGTTGCCGCAGCTGCGCAAGCGCGGGGCCGCGGTCGTCGAAGGACGAGGCGAGGAGGTCGTCCTGGCGGCCGAGGTAGCGGCCGAGGGCCAGGAGGAACAGGCGGTGCTTGTCACCGAACGCCGCGTAGATCGAACCGCGGCCCAGCCCCAGGTCCTCCACCAGGTCGTTCATGGTGGTGGCCTCGTAGCCCTTGCGCCAGAACAGGAGCATCGCCCGGTCCAGGATCGCCTCTTCGTCGAACGTGCGCGGTCGTCCCATGGAGCCAACGCTACCCAACGCGGGCGCCGGAGGCAGCAAGTATTTGACCTTACGTTCCACAATTGCTAAGTTCTGGAACGTAAGGTCAAATACTCCCACCGTCCGGACCCGTCAGGAGCAGTCGTGAAGGTCGAGATCTACTCGGATGTCGTGTGCCCGTGGTGCTACATAGGCAAGCGCCGCTTCGAGAAGGCCCTGGCGGCGTTCCCCGGAGCGGCGGACGTCGAGGTGACCTTCCGCCCGTTCCAGCTCAACCCCGCCGCCTCCGAGGTCGGCGAGCCGTCCGCGCAGGTCTACGAGCGGAAGTTCGGCCGCCCGGCGCAGAGCATCTTCGGCCCGCTGACCGAGGCAGCGGCAGCCGAGGGCATCACCTTCCGGATGGACGCCGCGGTGGCCACCAACACCTTCGAGGCGCACCGGCTGATCTGGTTCGCCGCACGACACGGCCGGCAGAGCGCCGTGAAGGAAGGCCTGCTGGCGCACTACTTCACCGACGGCGGCCACCTCGGCGACCGCACAGCCCTCACGGACATCGGCGTGGCGGCCGGCCTGGACCGGGCCGAGGTCGCCGCCTTCCTCACCTCGCCGGACGGCGTCGACGAGGTCCGCGCCGAGCTCGCCGAGGCCGCACGGCTGGGCATCACCTCGGTTCCCACCTTCGTCTTCGACGGCGAGGTCGCCGTCCAGGGGGCCCAGAGCCCGGAGCTGCTCCTCGAAGTCATGACGAAGATCGCCGCAGGCACCGCGCCGGCGCCCGCCGACGCATAGCGGTTCCCGCACACCCACCCCGCACACCCGCCCCGCCCACCCGCCAACCGACACACGCAAGGAACGCACCATGAAGGCAGTAACCATCCGCACCTACGGCCCCATCGCCGACGTCGTGACGCTCAGCGACGTCCCCGCACCCACGGTCGGCCCCCACGACGTACTGATCGAGGCCCGGGCCGCCGGGGTCAACCCGATCGACCACCTGATCGTCAAGGGCTTTATGCAGCCCGAGGGGCTCGCACACACCCGCGTCCTCGGCAACGAGGTCGCCGGCGTGGTGGCCGCGACCGGCGACGCGGTCACCGGCTTCGCGGTGGGCGACGAGGTCTTCGCCCGGGTCGACCCGCAGGTGGGCGCAGCATTCGCCGAGCTCGTGGCGGTGGACGAATCCCTGGTCGCGGCAAAGCCCGCCACGCTCTCCTTCGCGGAAGCCGCCTCGCTGCCGCTCGTCGCGCTCACGGCCTGGCAGGCCCTGACCGAACAGAGCCGGCTGGTGGCCGGGCAGCGGGTACTCATCCATGGCGGCGCGGGCGGCGTGGGCGCCGCAGCCATCCAGATCGCCAAGCACCTCGGCGCCGAGGTCGTCACCACCGTCAGCACCGACAGCACCGAGTCGGCCCGGGCGCTGGGCGCCGACCAGGTGGTCGACTACCGCAACGAGAAGTTCGACGAGGTCGTCGCGCCCGTCGACGTGGTCCTCGACACCGTGGGCGGGGAGACCCAGGACCGGTCCTTCCCGCTGCTCAAGCCGGGCGGCACCCTGGTGTCGATCGTCTTCATCCCCGACGCCGAGGCCAAGAAGGCCACATGGGGCGTGCAGGCGAACGCCTTCCTCATGCGCCCGGACGGCGCCCAACTCACCCGGATCGCCGAGCTGGTGGCATCCGGCGAGCTGCGGCCCGTCGTCCAGACGGTCCTCCCGCTGGACCGTGCCGCCGACGCCCTGACCCAGGTGGAGCGCGGCCGCGCCCGGGGGCGGACGGTCCTCAGCATCCCGTCCTGATCCTCCGCGACGGCCGCGGGCGTCTGCGGCCCGACTGCGTTCCGAACCGTCGGCGCGACGGGCGTGTCTCGGCGGTGGATCCGTCGGCTCGCCGCGTGCTCATCCCCGGCGGGGGTGGCCCCACGCGCCCTCAGCTCTCACCGGTCGGGCCCTCCAGCACCTGCGCGGTCTCGCTCCGTGTCGCGTTGCGGGGAAGGCGCGACACCGGTTCCGCGGCCGCCACCCGCGCCGCGCTCACCCCGCCGGAGGCCCGGCCGGTCGCCTCCGACCCAGCTGCAGCACGCTGTCGGGCAGCTGTCGCCCGGTGGTGCCGGGCCGGGTGGACGGCCGGGCCGTGGGCAGGAGTTCGAGACGCTCGCAGCGCCAGCCGGCGGCCTCGAAGGGGCCGAGGTCGGTGAGGCCGTGCATCGGCAGGCTCGTCCCGGCGGCGAGGGCAGCGGCGGTGAGGGTCCGGGCGGAGCCGGTGGACAGGACGTCGCAGATCCACACCCCACCGGCGCCGGCCGCTCCGGCCGCTTCGGCGGCGAGAGCGCGGACCTCGCTCACGGTCAGGTAGGTGAGCAGGCCCTCGGCCAGAAGGAGGGTCCGGCGGCCCTCCGTGCGAGGCCGCAGGAGCCCGCGGAGGGCGGTGAGGTCGCGAAGGTCGCAGCGCAGCCGTTCCACCGGGACGGGCGCGGCCACGGCAGGCAGCAGGCGGTCCTTCAGGTCGAGAACGGCGGCGCAGTCGACCTCGACCACCCGGCAGGGGCCGGGCCAGTCGAGGCGGTGGGTGCGGGCGTCGAACCCGGCGCCGAGGTTGACGCAGACGTCCCAAGGCCCGGCCGCGAGCAGGTCGGCGAGCAGGCGGTCGACCGCGAGGGTGCGGGCGGCCACGACGGGCGTCCCGGCGGTGTGCCGGGTGATGCGGCGGACGGAGTCCGGGCAGAGGCGGGCGAAGCGGTCGGCGTACGGGTCGTGCAGTCCGCTGCCCGGCTCGGCGGTCGCGCCGGCCCGGGCGAGTGCGGTGAGGAAGGCGGTGGCGGGGACCTGCTCGGCGAGCGGCGGGTGGGCGGCCGGCACCGCTACTCCCACCGGAACAGTCGGACGGCGGCGGCCGTGCCCACGACGACCACGGCGGCGAGGACGCCGAGGTCGAGGGCGGTGTCGGCGGCGCCGTCCAGCCAGGCGCGCTGGAGCAGTTCGACCGCGTAGGTGGCGGGCAGCACGTCGCTGACGGTCTTCATGGCGGGCGGGAAGATCTGCAGCGGGACGGTCGCCCCGGAGAGGAAGATCATCGGGAAGTAGACCAGGTTGGCGATGGCGACCGCCGCCCGCTCGGACCGTGCGACCGCGGCCACCACGCCCCCCAGCGCGTACATCGCGAGGGCGGCGAGGAGCAGGGCCCCGACCGTGGCGGCCGCCGCCGCACCGGAGCCCGGCAGGTGGAGGTCGAAGAACAGGTATCCGGCGGCGACCAGCAGCAGGGCGCCGATCAGGCTCAGCACGATGTTGACCAGCCCCTGCGCGACCAGGAAGGCGGACGCGTCGACCGGCGTCGCGCGGAAGCGCTTGAGGACCTTGCGGTCGCGGTACTCGGCGAGGCCCAGCGGAAAGCTCATCAGCCCGGTGACGGCGACCACCAGGACCAGGTAGGCGGGCACCGACATGTCCACCGTCCCGCGGCCGTCGAACTTCTCGGACGGCTCGTTGCCGTAGATCCCGCCGAACATGCAGAGCATCAGTACCGGGAAGGCGAGGGCGAAGAAGACCGGGGCGAAGTTCCGCATCATCCGCCGCCACTCGAACCGGACGACCGGCCACAGCGTCGCCATCTCAGACCTCCGGGGTCTCGTTGGTGTCGCCGACCAGCCGCAGATAGGCGTCCTCGAAGGTCGGGGTGCGGCGACCGACCGCCGACGGGGGGAGGCCGGCGTCCGCCAGCAGGCGCACGATGCGGTCGTAGTCGGCGGGGAAGCTCCCGGCGAACTCCGGCCGGCCCGACGCGCCGGGCAACCGGGTCAGGCCGAGACCGCCGAGCCGCTCCTCGATGCCCGCGGTCCGCTCGGGGTCGCCGTCCAGGGCCGTTTCGAGGTCGACGGTGAAGGTGGACGGCCCCGCGTGCGCCGCGGTCAGCCGCGCCGGTGCGTCGAGCGCGACCAGTTCCCCGCCCCGCAGCACCCCCACCCGGCCGCAGAGCGCCTCGACCTCGTCCATCGCGTGCGAGGTGAGCAGCACCGCGACGCCGCGGGCGGCCAGGTCGAGCACCGAGCGCCAGGTCTCCCGGCGCTGGTGCGGGTCGAGGCCGGTGGTGAGCTCGTCGAGGACGACCAGGCGGACGTCGCCGATCTGGGCGAGGGCCAGGGCGAGGCGCTGGCGCATGCCGCCGGACAGGTCGGCGATCTGGCTACGGCGGCGGTCCGCGAGGCCGAAGGCTTCCAGCAGCGCGGCCGAGGAGCCGGGCGCCCGGTAGATCGCCTCGTACAGGTCGCACAGCTCGCCGACCCGGGCCCGGCTGGGGAACTGCGACTCCTGGAGCTGCATGCCGACCAGGCGGGTGACGGTGGCGCGGTCTCGGCGGGGGTCGTGGCCGCAGACGGCGACCATGCCGCCGCGGACCGGCCGCAGGCCGCCGACCGCCTCGACGATCGAGGTCTTGCCCGCGCCGTTCGGTCCGACCAGCCCGAACACCTCCCCGGGAGAAATCCGGAACGAGACGTCGCGGACGGCGGTGAAGGTGCCGTACGCGACGGTCAGCCGGTCGACGCGCACCACCGCCTCGGACTCCGACTCCACCGACGCCGGATCGGCGGACGGCTGGTTGGTGGTCACAGGCTGAGCCTCCCGGGGGTCGTGCGCGCTCCGGGGGCGGAGGCGGCGCTGAGGTTGGTGTAGAAGCCGGCGAACGACATGTGCAGCACCAGGGCGGGCAGCACGCCGCCGGTGGCCACGGTGAGAAGTCCGCCGACCACGCCGAGGGTGAGGCTGGAGGTGCCCAGCACGTACGCCTGCACCCGGGTGGAGACCAGGGCGACCTGCCCGGCCGCGAACAGGCAGGTGCTGACGGCCAGGGCGAGGAGCGGGCCGCTGCCCAGCGCCGCGAGCCCCATCAGGACCGCACCACGGAAGAGCACCTCCTCGAACAGTGCCGCGGCCGCCGGGACGACCCACCGGTAGTGCCGTGGCAGGGCGAGGATCGAGGCGATCCACCGGATGCGCGCGATCTCACCCGGGACGTCCACCCGCGGGTCGGCCCGGTAGAGCAGCGACACGCACAGGATGTTGGCGCTGGAGGTGCCGAACACCGCCAGCAGCAGGGCGAGCAGCATGCCGGGCGCGGGGACGCCGAACAACTGGTGGAGGGTGAGTGGCGTGGCCGTCAGGAGCACCGCCAGCGCCAGCGCGCCCAGCACCAGGTAGACCGCCGTGCCGAACACCGCGAAGGCCGCCTCCGGACGCAGACCGGTCCGGTCGGCCAGCCACAGCGCCGTCCGCCGACGCCGCGCCGGGTCGTTGAACGGCAACCGGTACAGCGCGAGCCACCCGGCGACGACGGCCGTGGCGAGCGCGGCGAAGGCGGACACGCTCATCCGACCGCCTCCCGGCCGCCGGTCGCGCGTTCGCCGCGCTCCTGGCGGACCGCCAGCGCGAGGACCGTCGCGTTCTGCGCCAGGTGCGCCACCAGCGGCACCGCCAGGCTGCCCGACCCCACCAGGAGCAGCCCGAAGACCGTCCCGGACAGCGTCTTCTGCACCACGGCGAGCCCGCCGAAGAACAGGTGCCCCGCCGCGTACGCCACGGCGGCCACCGCGACCGCGGCACCGACCGGCAGCCGCAGACGCTCGTGCAGGACACCGATCCACAGGCCGCGGTACAGCAGTTCCTCCGCGACGGCGGTGGAGAGGATCGAGGCCGCGTAGCCGCCGCCCACCGGGCCGCCGAGGTGCACCGCGAGCCGCGGCAGGCCCGTGCCGTCCAGCAGCCCTGGCACCGCGCCGACCGCGAACTCCGCACCGACCAGCACCACGCCGACCAGCACCGCCGGCACCAGCCAGGGTGCACCGGCCCGCCATCCGGTGAGCGCGGCCGGGGTGAAGCCCCCGTCCGCCGCGACGGCGACGGCGAGCGCGGTCACCGCCAGGTACGCGGCGGGGGCGCCGAGCGTCCCCCACCGTGCGGCCCGTCCCCGGTCCGCGCCCGCGGCCGCGCCCGCCGCCGGACCGAACGCCGTTGCGACCCGGATCAGTTCGGCGGGCGCGACGGTGGACGCCAGCACCAGCAGCTCAAGGGAGCGGGTGTGGGACCACATGGGTCACGCCCCCATGGCTGCGCATCCGGGGGTGGCCCTTCGGCGGGAACCCGGGCAGACACATGCTCAGCAGCTCCGGGATGACCGCCCGGACCACCCGCCAGGGGGTGTCGGCCAGCTCCGGCGGGGTGAAGTCCAGGTAGCCGGCGAACTCGCTGACGCCGGCGATGTCCGCCAGCAGCCGGCGGATCGCCGCCGTGTCGTCGTCCGCGTAGCCGGGCAGCCCGGCGAAGCCGACCCGCCCCTCGACCCGGCTCTCCACCGCGGCAAGCTTGCGCCCGGCCTCGCCGGGGGCGGCGAACCACAACACGTTGGTGTCCAGGTCGGTGTACGCCGAACTCGTCTGCGCGAAGTGCACGTTGGGCAGGTCGAAGACCGTGCTGAACATGCCGATGCCGAGGATCGCGGTCGCCTCGGCCGCTCCCCGCAGCAGGGCCCGCCGCGGGTCCGGGTCGGCCTGGAGCCCGAACGCGATGTACGGCAGCTTCCCGTCCCGGCGCACCAGGGTGACCCCGACGTTGGGCAGCGGCAGCTCGGGCCGGGACAGCAGGGTCGCCCGGACCTCGTACGGGCCGTCCGCCGTGAGGGCGGCCGCCGCGAGGAGCTCACGGCCGTCCGCGTCCAGATCGATCAGCGGCGCCTTGGCCTCGGTGTACCAGTTGAGGATGAAGGCGTCGATCTGCACCGCCTCCACCAGCGCCCCCAACAGCGCCTTGTCGAGCGAGACGTGGGCCGCCGTCCCGGTCGAGAAGGACGGGGTGAACATCCTGTCGGCCGCGTCCCGGTCGCTGCGGAAACCGAGGAAGACCAACTGCGCCGGCAGGTAGACCTCCTCCCCGGGCCTGGTGAGCGACGGGCAGGCGATCCACGCGATCACGTCGTCCTCGGTCGGCGGCTCCGGCGAGTACCGGTGCATCATCCGGGCCAGCTGTCGCTGCTGCTCGGCGTCGAAGATGCCCAGCAGTTCCAGCGGCAGGCAGCGGTGCCGCGACGACAGCGCGCGGTACGAGGCGTACTCGATCCGGTCCGCGAACAGCGGCATCGCCATGATCGCCGCGTAGCGCTCCACCGCCTCGCCGGTGAGCCGGGTCACCGCCTCCTCGTTGGTCGAGCCGTAGCCGGCCAGGTGGTACTGCATCTGCATGTGCGGGTCGTCGAGCGCGAGCCGGTGGTACTGCGGCATCGCCGCCGTCGCCGAGCGCAGGTACGGTTCGCCCTCGACCGCGGCGACCGACACCAGCATGCCGGGCAGGATGCCGCCCTGGTTCCCGCCGATCCGCCGGTACCGGGCGAGCGCGTCGGCCATCCCGGGGTGGCCCAGGAGCGGGATGCCGCTCATCGGCCCCCTCCGAGCGCGTCGCGCACGTGCCGGTCGACGACGACCCGGCTGGAGAAGTTGATCTCCCGCACGATGTCCCGGGCGACGTGGCCGCAGGCCGGGCAGGTCCCGATCCGCAGCACGTCCTGCGCCTGCATCTCGTACGTCGGCAGGTAGATGCTCAGCGCCCGGCCCAGGAAGCGCGAGGTGCCGAGCGAGCGCAGCAGCACCGCCTCGTTGACCAGGTGGGCGCAGAGCAGCGACTCCACTCCGTTGGCCCGCCCGGTGCCGCCGGACGCCGCCGCCCCGACGAAGGCGTGGTAGCCGATGTGGTCCTCCAGCCGGGCGAGCGAGCGCTGTTCGAAGCACTCCAGACAGCCCGTGCGCGGGCTGTCCGCACCGACGACGGTGGCGAAGGGGCCGTCGACCAGACCGACCACCACCGGCTTCTCCAGGTGGCAGGCGAGCCGGTTGAGGTTGCGCAGCGCCAGGATCGAGGCCTGCCCGAGGTGGACGACCAGCGAGTCGCAGTGCGCCACTGCGGCGCTCAGGCGCTTCAGCGCGTCGGCCGCCGCCAGGCCGCCCATTCCGGAGGTCAGGTCGGCGCCGCGCAGCCCGTCCAGGAAGTCGGCCGGCAGCAGCTCCAGCGGCAGGCCGAGGCGCTGGGCCTGCTCGCTGACGTAGGCGGCGGCGCTGGGCGAGTCGGCCGCGAAGGCGACCGTCGCCTCGACGGACTCGCCCGCTCCGTACAGGTCCAGGTTGCCGAGCAGGGCCCGGGCCATGTCCCCGCCGCGCTCGGACGGGCGGTCGTGGGCGAGGAACCCGGCCTGCCGCAGTTCGTTGACCGCCAGCTGCAGGTTGGCCCGCTCGACGGGGGTCAGGTCGGCGGCGTCCGCGAACGTCCCGTCGGCCGGCTTGCCCGCCGCCAGGCTCTCGAACAGGGCGGTCATCGCGGCCCGGACCGCGGGCGACTCGGCCCGCAGGTCGACGTTCACCTCGGAGAAGTTCCAGATCCCCCAGCGCAGCCGGACGACGCCCGGCTCGACGGCGAGAAGACGGACCGACGTCGCGAGGACCACTCCCGGATCGGAGGGTACAGGTGTCATGGCTCAGGCCTCTCCGTGTCCGAGGAGCGTCAGGTGGACGACATGGCGCGACGTGCCGTCGCAGCCGAGGGTCTTCTCCAGCGTCTGCTTGTCGTACCCGCCCTGGTCGCAACCGATCATGCCGAGCGAGGTCCGGGCCAGGTGCACGTTCTGCGAGATCCCGCCGACCTCGATCAACGCGAACACCAGCCCGCTGTCCCCGTACTTCTGCGAGTTGACGTACAGGTCGTAGACGTACACCAGGGCGAAGGCGACCTTGTCGAGCTCCACGTCCGCCGTCCACAGCTGCCGGCTCAACTCGACCGGCCGCACGGTCTGGTACGGGAACAGGGTGTGGCTGTGCGGCTGGTACTCGTAGGCGCCGGGCGCCATGCCCCTCACGTGCTGGGCGAGCACCGCCAGCCGGACGGGGTAGAGCCCGCCTCCGGAGGGCGCGTTGCGCAGCGCCACCGCGGCATCGCCGTCCTGGGCGGTCGGCACCGGCAGACTCCCCGATACCCCCTGCGCGTGCCACAGGACGGTGGCCAGTTCCTCGACCGACGCCGGCTTGCCCGAGAACTGGCGGCCGCTGCGCCGGGCGGCGACCGTCGCCGTCAGGCCACTGCGCAGCCGCCGGTGGGCGGGCAGGGCGATCGCCCCGTCCAGCCGCTCCTGGAGGTCGCTGTGGGCACTGGAGAGTACGGCGTCGTGGCCGTAGAACCTGGACACCCCCAGCTGCATCCCGAGATCCCGCCCGCTGCGGCGGTGGTTGAGCAGCAGGTCCTCACCCACGAAGCCGTCCACGGCCGGATTCCACCGGCCGCGCACCACCGACTCGGGCGCCCGCACCACCGTCGTCGCGCTGTACATCGACACGGAGGTGTGCTGCTGGCCGAACGCCGCCACCGTCGCCACGTGGCTGTTGCGGCTCAGGTGGTCGGACACGGCTTCCTGCGAGTCCTTCAGTGACATCTCGGCCTTTCGCTCGACGGAGTGGCGCGACGGCGCCTTGCACGAAGACGGCTCGCGCGACGGCGGCTCGCGCGATGAGGGCTTGCGTCACGGGGGTCGCGTCATGAGGGCTCGCGCATCGGGCGGGATCGGAGGACCCCGCCCGACCTGGTCGACTACCAGCTGCAGCACGAGCTGCAGCAGCAGTTCCCGCCGCCGCAGGTGGTGCTCGCTCCCGGAGCCACCTGGACGAACGCACCACCGGTCGCGGTGCTGCCGACCTGGCTGGAGAAGCTCAACATTATTCCTTCACCTCCAATCGAGGGCACGAAGGAGATGGATCCGGCTCGTCAGCCGCCTCGGAGCGTAGCAGCGGTCACAGCGGTTACGGAACGGCTCGCGTGGACCCAATTACCGTTCGGTAATCACTATTTGACCTTGCATCAGACGCCGCGCCCGCAGCGACTTCCGGAGGCGGGTTCCGGGGTTCCGTACGGATTCGCGCCGCCGGGTGGGTCGTCGGGGGTCGAACTGGCGGCAGCTGACGGCCGAGTCCGCCGAGTGGTGGTGGCGGCTCGCCCACGTCGACGAGGGCGCCGCGGCCGAGCAGAGGCGGTCGTGGCACTGGCCGAGGCACGCCGGCAGCACATCGTCCGCTGGTTCGACGGCTGCCCACCGACGGTGCACCGCCGGATCGCCGACGACCACGTCGAGGACGCCCGGGCCGTCGCTCTGGTCGTCCCACGGCGAACAGCGGACCGGGCTCGACCGGTTCCTCCCGGACGCGGTCCCTGCCAACGCGGCGTGGCTCGAGTGCCAGGAGGGGGGAGCAAGGACCGGTGAAGCTCCGGGCGGCGGGCTCGTGTGCCGCATCCGTCCCGGCACCCCACCGCCCGCGCCTCCGGCCAGGCCGCTCACCGCAACGGCCCGCACCGGCACGTGCTCGGCGGCCCATCTCCTGTGAGCACCGCACATGGCGCGTTGCCGTGTCCATACTGACGGCCAGCCAGTCCGGCTGTGCAGAGGGCGAGTTCGCCACGTCCGGAGTGGACTTGGGGCGGGAACTTCATTACGGTCTGTCGTCAAACCTGTTTTCCGGATCATCACCTCGACGGGTGGGTCCAGCTGGACGAAGGAGCTAGACCCGTGGCCACTCACCGCCGTCCCAAGCAGCCGAGCCGTGCACGGGTCTACGTGTTCACCGGAGCCGCCGCCACCGCGGTCGCCCTGACGGCCCAGGTGAGCGCACACGCCGCGCCCGCCCAGCCGAGCAAGGACGAGGTGAAGGCCCAGGTCGACAAGCTCCTCGAGGAGCAGGAGCAGGCGGCCGAGAAGTACAACGGCGCCAAGGAACGGGCCGACCAACTGCACAAGCAGGCCGAGCAGCTGCAGGACCAGGTCGCCCGCGGCCAGGCCCAGCTGACCGAGCTGGCCACCGGCCTGGCCGCGGTCGCCGCCGACGAGTACCGCCAGGGCGGCGTCGATCCGTCGATGCAGCTGATGCTCTCCACCGACCCGGACAGGTACCTGGCCGAGGCGTCCCGCTTCGAGCAGGCCGCCAACACCCAGGCCGACACCCTGAAGTCGCTCAAGGACCAGCAGCGCCGGCTGGACCAGCAGAAACAGGAGGCCGCCTCGGTCCTCGCCGAGCTGGACCGCTCCACCCAGACGCTGAACGACGCCAAGACCGACGTGCAGCACAAGCTCCAGGAATCGCAGAAACTGCTCGGCCAGCTCAGCGTCGCGGACCGGAACGCGATCCTGCGCGGCACCGACGACACCGCCTCGCGCAGCTCCGGCCGCATCGACCCGTCCACCCTCCCCGCGGCCGGCGGCAGCGCCGCAACCGCCGTGAAGACCGCCCTCGACCAGCAGGGCGACCCGTACAAGTGGGCCGCCAGCGGCCCGGACACCTTCGACTGTTCCGGCCTCATGGTCTTCGCGTACGCGAAGGCCGGCGTCTCGCTGCCGCGCACCTCGCAGGAGCAGGCCACCGTCGGCACCAACGTCGGGACGGACATCGCCAACGCCCAGCCCGGCGACCTGGTCATCTACCACAACGACCGGCGTCACGTCGGCATGTACATCGGCAACGGCCTGGTGGTCCACGCGCCGCGCGCCGGTGACGTGGTGAAGACGATGAAGGCCGACGCCATGCCGATCTCCACCATCCGCCGGGTGTGAGCCGAGCGCCGGGACGGCGAGGCCGGGCTGCCCGGTGCAAGGGCCGACGTCGCCGGAGTACGGTGCCGACGAGCGTGTCGCTCGGACCGCCGCCCAGGCGACCTGGGGAACCGGTTTCCCCGAGGACCGTCGGGGCTTCCTGACGGTGTACGGCAGCGGTTCGATCAGCGACGAGGCTGAGGTCCTCACTCCCGCTCCCGTCGGGTCGGGCCCGGTCGCGGCGATGAGACCGTGATCCGCTGGGCAATGATGGACATCACGGCCCGCCGGCTGACCCGGGGCCCGCCCGCCACACGACCACGCCCCCTCTCACGCACCAATTCACGAGATCTCGAGCGCGGTCTGACGGATCGAACCGCCCGGCCGCGTGACCATTCGGGCGCGGGGCCGGACGGTCCACTCGTCATCCACGACCGCATCGGGCCGACGCGGAAACTTCTTGGAATTCGTGGCCTCGCAGCCGCCCGAAACAGTGCCGCAGACGACCCTCAGACGGCCGCGACAGCCGTGCGGCAGCGGCCCGAGCCCTCCCCGGCCGGGCGCTCCCGATTGTCCCTCAGAAGCCCGTACGAGACCTCGCCAAACCGGCCATGAGCTGGTGTTTTCTCGAAAACCTCCTAGGCTGGGTGAGCTCTGTCGGACACCCTCGGAGGGGGCATCATGAGCGAGGAATCCAAGGCGTACGACGCCGGCGCGATCGTGGTTCTGGAGGGACTGGAGGCCGTTCGGAAGCGGCCCGGGATGTACATCGGATCGGTCGGTGAACGCGGCCTTCACCACCTGGTCTTCGAGGTCGCCGAGCCGGCGCTGGACGAGATCCTCACCGGCACCGCCGGCCGTGTCGAGATCACCCTCACCGCCGACGGCGGCGTCCGCGTCGCCGACGACGGCACGGGCCTCCCGGTCGAGCACGCCGGCCACATCGACGGCCCTCCGCTGGAGACCCGGTTGGCCGTGCTCTTCGGTGGGGCGCAGCCCGCCAACCGGCGCTCACTGTTCGGCGGCCACTTCGGCTTCGGCTTGGGACTGGCCGTCGTCAACGCACTGTCGGACCGCCTGACGGCCGATGTACGGCGCGGCGGCGCCCGCTGGGTGCTGGCGTACGAGCGAGGCGTAGCTGTCGCGCCGCCCACCCGTACTGGACCGGCCGGCGACAGCGGCACCGCGATCACCTTCCGGCCCGATGCCGAGATCTTCGAGACACGGGAGTTCTCGTTCGACGCCCTGGCCGAGCGCTTCAGGGAACTGGCCTTCCTGAACCGGGACTTGGACATCACCCTGACCGATGACCGCGACCCCGCGGCGCCCCGGGCCATCCGCTTCCGCTTCCCGGGCGGACCGAGGGACCACATCGCAGAGCAGCGCGCCCCCCTCCACCCGGACGTGATCGGCTTCGAGCGCGAGTACTCCGAAATGGAGGGAACCGTCGAGGTGGCTCTCCGCTGGTGCGACTCGCGCGAGGAGCGGCTGGCAAGCTACGCCAACAGCCTGCCGACCACTGGCGGCGGCACCCACGAGCTCGGCTTCCGCGACGGCCTGGCGGCCGCGGTCAACGCCTACGCCCGGGAGCAACAGCTGCTCACCCCGTCCGACCCCGACTTCATCCCCACCCAGCTCGGCGCGGGCCTGACGGCGGTCGTGTCGGTGAAGCTCGATCGCCCCGAGTTCGAGGGGGCCACCCGCGACCGACTGGGCAACGGACCCGTCCGCGCCTGCGTCGCCGAGGCCGTCCGAGAGCACCTGGCCGCCTGGCTCCGCGCCAACCCGGCGCAGGCGACGACCGTCCTCGCCCGGATCTCGAGGACCACCCGCCACTGACAGCAGCACACCGAAGACACCGAAGCCCAGGTCCGGGTTGGTCCCCGGCCTGGGCTTTTGGGTGGGCGCAGACGGTCCCAACGACCCCACCCGCCACAGGGCACGGCAGACTTCAAACACGGTCTCAGTAGGTTCGGGGAGGGTCGAGCCGACCCGGCTGCGCCGCACACTGGCCGCATCGGCGGCTGACCGGGCGGCCACGCAGGGAGTCGCGGATCAGACGTGGTCGTCGTGCGGGTATCTCAGGCCGATCCGCTGCCGAACGGCATCCATCGTACGGAGAACCGCGAGTGTGCCGTCCAGGGGCACCAGTGGCGACTCGGTCTGCCCGGCTCGCAGGCAGCGCATCACCTCGGCGGCCTCCGGTCCGTAGCCGTGGCCGATGACGGCCGGGGCGGGAAAGTGCATCGGTTCGGCTCCCTCGCGATGGAGGACGATCCCGTGCGGGTTGAACAGGTTCGCCGGGATATCGATGCGTCCACGTGTGCCGTAGACGACGGCGGCCTGGCTCAAGGTGGCGGCGAAGGAACAGGTCAGCGATGCGGTGGCCCCGCCGGGGTGGCCGAGCAGGATGCTCGTGTGCTCGTCCACGCCTTCCGGCGTCAGCTGGGCCTGCGCGTGGATGCGGTCCGGGCTGCCGAGCAGGAAGTGCGCCAACGCGACAGGGTAGGCGCCGACGTCGAGCAGGGCGCCGCCGCCCGCGGTAATGTCGCGGAGCCGATGCCGTTGGTCGACCTCGGCACGCCAGCCGAGTTCGGCGCGCAGGGAGCGGACCTCGCCGATCGCACCGTCGGCGAGGAGATCGGCAGCCTTGCGCAGGGCGGGGTTGAGGAGCATCCACATGGCCTCCATCAGGAACGTGCCGCGCTCGCGGGCGAGGGTGATCAGTTCCCGCGCCTGCACGCTGTTCACGGTGAGGGGCTTCTCGCAGAGCACGGGCCGCTCGGCGTCCAGCAGCATCTCGACGGCCGGATGATGGTGGCCGTGCGGCGTGGCAACGTACACCACGTCCACGTCTGGATCGTCGGCCAGGTCCCGCCACGATCCGTGCGCTCGCGGGATCGCGTGCCGGGCTGCGAATGCGCGTGCCGTCCCTGCGTCGCGGGAGGCGACGGCCGCGACCACCGCGCCCGGTGTTCGGTGAAGATCCTCGGTGAACGCCGCGGCGATACCCCCGGTGGCCAGGATGCCCCAGCGGATGGGACGTTCATGAGCCGAGTCCACGGATCACCTCTTGTCTAGACCAATGCCGGGTCGCGGTCAGTACCGTACGGGAGGCCTTACAGACGGGCAACCCGGACCTGCTCTTCGGTACGCGCTTTGCGTGCGCCGCCCACCTTCGGGCCGGCCCGTCGTCCACCCGGCCGGTCCAGCACCGGCTAGGCGGCCGGCGCCAGCGCGGTGATGACCTGCTCGCAGAGCTCATGGGTGGCCAGGGCATCCTGGGCGTCGAGCCGACGGCCCGCCCGGACGGCGTCGAGGAAGTGACGGCACATTCCGTCGATACCACGGCGACGCCCCACCGACTCCCAGTCGGCGCCGCGCAGCAGCCGCGGCGCACCGTCGTGCTCCGTGACATCGGAGAGGTTGACGACATCACGGCGCCGGTCCCTGCCGGCAGTCTGCAGAACTTCACCACCCGAACCACTGGCGCGGTTCATCACGGCCAGTCCCGTGAAGTCCTCCCCACAGAGCTGCAGCACGACATGGTGCAGGTTGCCCGCCTCGTCGACCCTGCCACGCACGCTCACCTGTCCGGCGTCGGCGGGGGCCAGCATGCGCAGGGTGTCGACGAGGTGGATGAAGTCGTCGAGCACGATCGTGCGCACGTCCCCGGTGCCGCCGTGGCGGTCCTTCTGCAGCACCGCCAGGTCCCGGGGGTGCTCGAGCGCCGCGGCGTAGGCGGGTGCGAAGCGCCGGTTGAAGCCGACCATCAGCGACCGCCCGAGCTCGCGGGCCGTCTCCACCATCCGTCGGCTTTCGGCCAGGTCGTAGGAGAGCGGCTTGTCGACCAACACGTCGACGCCTGCCTCCAGGAGCCGCATCACGATCACGTAGTGGTGCTCGGTCGGGGCGTGGACGAACGCCGCGCGGATGCCCGACCGGACCAGCTCATCGAGGTCACAGAAGCGGTGCTCCACCCGGTAGGCGTCGCCGATGCGGTCGAGTTTGGCCCGGTCGCGGGTCATCAGCCGCAGCTCCAGCCCGGGCAGTGCACCGAGTACCGGAAGGTATGCCTTCTGCGCGATATTGCCCAGCCCTATGACACCGACCGGCATGCTGGCCGATTCCGCCGAAGCCGTCGCCGCCGCGCTCTCCATCCCGCCCCCACACTCTTGTCTAGACCACCAGAGACCCAGGAGACTACCTGACGGCCCGGCCGGCCCGTCAGCCGACAGACCTCGTTGCCCGCCCGGTCCAGGTCGAGGTGGGCTCGGTATGTAACCCGATCGAGTCGACCTTCGCGACCGTCCGCCTGCGGACCAAGGTCACCAAGGGCGCTGGCTCCCGCGCTGCCGCCCTGGCCATGGTCTTCAAGCTCGTCGAGTCCGCCCAGCAACGGTGGCGAGCCGTGAACGCACCCCACCTCGTCGCCCTTGTCCGCGCCGGAGCCCGCTTCGAACGCGGCCAGCTCGTTGAACGGCAGCAGACGACCGCGGCATGAATAGGGTGGCGGACCTGCCTCGAAGTTCGAGATCATCCCGTCATGTTGGATGGCGTGCCAGGACAGGACCTTCCCGTCGGCTTCGGGTTCCGGCCGTATCGCGGCGACGGAGACCACGGCGCCATGGCCGCGGTGCGGCTGGGTTGTGCTGAACGGGACCGGGTCGATGCCCATTCGGTTGTGGAAGGGCTCCCCACCGCGGCCGAGATCGCCGAAGCCTCTGCCGAGCTGGAGGAGCCGTCCAAGAACCAGATCCTGGTAGTGCACGGCGGAAGCGTCGTCGGCTACTCGACGATCCGGTGGTGGCAAGAGCGGGACGATACATGGCTATATCTGCACCGCGGCTACCTCTTGCCGGAGCATCGCCACCAGGGCATCGGCTCAGCCATGCTGAGCTGGGCCGAAGAGCGAATCCGTCAACTCGTCGAACACCATGGAACGGCGCGGACGGCAGTGATCGGCGCGAACGCCCTGGCCTCCGAGCAGGACGCCACGGCGCTACTGCTGGCAACCGGCTATCGACGTGTCTTCAGCCTGGTCGAGCTGGAGCTGGGCGATCTGCAGCAATTGCCCGGGCGAGGCAGCGAACTGCCGGCCGGGATACGGACGGGCCCGATCGGGACAAGCCACTACGGTGCAGCCTGGAGGGCGGTCGTCGATTCGTATGCGGACACCGGTTTCACTCAGAAATGGCCTTTCCAGGACTTCGTCGACAACGCCGACCCGGCATGCTGGAGGGCTGCCTGGAACGGGCAGGACATGGTCGGCGTCGCCCTCTGCTCCATCCGCCGTCACGACCACACTGTGGGCGAGGTCGAGGAGCTGAGTGTCCGGAGGGACCAGCGACGCCTCGGAGTCGGCCGGGCCCTGCTGCTGGACGGGCTGCGAAGCCTTCGCGAGCAGGGTGCAACGACCGCCCGGCTGTTCACGGGCACGGCAAACCCGCACCGGTCCTACGATCTTTACGAGAGCGTGGGGTTCCGGCGGCAGAACGAGTACGTCCGTTACCGCAAGCCGCTTGCTTGATCGACCGGTGATTGGACTGTGCAGTCAGTCCACAGGGTTTGACAATGCCTCGAAACAGGCTCGGCCCCGGACTCAGTGGCCCGCCGCGAGCTCGGCGATATCGGCCACCAGAAAGACGACTGAGACCACGATCGCTACCCAGGCGAGGGCCTGGGACGTTCGGTTGACCACTTCGCCGCGGTAGGCATCCGGCGAGTTCTTCATGATCGTGTTCGATGTGTGGACGGCCCTCAGCGCGAAGACCGCAAGGATCCCTCCGATACCGAACACGATGCTCAGTGGCAGTGCGGCAATAGCCAGAATCAGGGCCTGCTTGCTGCTCACGGGACGTGGCCGGGGATCGCCCGGCGCGTGCGTCGGATCGGATGGCCCGGACACGTTGGGCGGAGCAGGCCGCCGCCGTTGACCCGAACCCGGATCCGAGGGCTGCGTCGTTGACTTCCCGCGTGATGTGTCGGACGGGGGCGGTCCATCGGACTCGGGACCAGTGGTTGGCGGCTGCGGTGGTGCCGACCGTGGGGTTGTCACGGTGGCGTTCACCTGGATCGTCGCCGTGCCGGTCGCGCCGGTGAGAACGATCTCGCCGTGGCGAGAGCCCGGGTCCAAGGTGTCCAGGGAGATCGTGACTCCGTCGTCGGACTCGACTGCCCGCAGCCAGCTGTCCGACGCCACCGGAACGCAGGAGTGCGCAACAGGCGGTCCGAGCAGGTGGACGACCTGGGACGGGTCCGGCGCGCCCTGAACCACGACTCCGAAGTCAACCTCGCGCTGATCGGGGTTCGGGGCAGCCTCGGCGAGTGCCTGCTCGGCCGCCTGGGCAACCATTCGAATGTCCTTCTTCGCGATCTCCGACAGTGCTTCGAAGGCTCCGAGCGCGATCGGAAGATCGGGGTTGTCGAGGCGCGACCGCAGTTCAGTGATGGCGCCGAGGCGGGTGAAGACGTTGACGTGGGTCAATGCCTCACGCAGGTCCTGCGGTATCGGATCAGCGTGTACCCGGCGCCGTCGGCTGCGCGCCACGTACAGGTCGCCCTGCAGCTCGACGATCCTGCTCGGCGTCTGATGCGGATTCCGGTCGCGGACACGGTCGAAGACGTAGTCGTACAGTTCGTCGAGCGAGATGCGCCCGTCCTCGTCACGATCGGCGTCGCCCGTCACGAGTCCTTCGACCACCGAGCTGGTGAAAACCGATGCCTGCCGCTCGCCCTCCTCTGCCAGATGGTCGCCTTCAAACGCGTACTCCATGCCGTTGGAAGCAGTGATGGCGGCCCAGCCGCGCCCCCGATCGGCCTTGCCACCGTCAAAGGAGTCGAGCACATTCAGATCGCCGGACGCGCGCACACGCGAGCCCTGCGTGAAAGCCCCGCCGTAGCAGCAGTCGAGGAGCAGGACCTTTTGCCGGGACCGGCTGTCGCGTAGGCACCGGTGCACGAAGTCGGCGGGGATCGCGGTGGATGCCAGCCGATTCGGCCGGGTGTTGGAGGCTGCGAAGAAGAGCTCCCCGGATTCATTCTTGAGCCCGTGACACGAGAAGTGCAGGAGCAGAAGATCGTCGGGGCCGCAATCGACGAAGAAGTCCTCGATGCGCGCTTCGGCATCGTGCGCGGACTCGTTCCGGATGATCTCCACATCAAAGCCACCGACCTGGGGCTCACCCAGGACACCGCCCAGCTCGACCGCATCCTGCGCGGGTGATTGGAGCTGCCTGAGCCCCTCATCCGTGTACTCGTCATTAGCGATGATCAGGGCCAGGCGTCTTCCGTCCATGACCTGCCTCCATCGTGTGCCGGCTGACGAAGAGATCCACCAATCGGTCGCTATCTGCAACCGTCGCCTCGGCCAACTCCAGGGCGTCACCATCGATCTCGATGCGGACTGCCCGCGCGACACCCCGGCTTCTCGTCAACCACTGACGGATCGTCGACACGACTGAGCTGAGCGCTGTGGTCGACTGGCCGAGCCCGACCACGAGACCACCCACCGTCGCGGCGTCAAGACCGCGCGCACCGACAGGGAGCTCGGCTGCATGCAATCGGCCGACATCGACGACATCGAGTTGCAGCAATTCGTATCGCAGGCGTCCGGCCAGGATATCAAGCTGCGAGGCGTCGGCACTCTCCTCGCTCAGGAACAGATTAAGATGACCGGCCATCAGCTCCACCCCCAGACAGAGATAGCGGAGAGTTACACGGCGGACTCCGGTGCGCCCTTATTACTTCTACGCTACCCTCATTCATCGACCACGCAAGGGACTGGACGAGAGCCTCCGTACCGTTGATATTGGTGACACGGCAATCATGACGGCCGCGCGCGCAGACCCTGGCGGCTCCAAAGGCCTACCAGCGGCGCGACGAGGTCGAGCGCACGATCCACCGACTCGGAGGCTTCCGGGCGGTCGCCACTGGCTCCGACGGTGATCCGTCGTGCAGAACCTGGCCCGAGCCCCGCCGGGCACCAGCACGTGCCGTGTCGCACACCGGGCGTGTCGCGCCGACCACGTCGCTCTACCGGGACGTGTGCGGCGCCGTGGTGTCCCGGCGGGTGCCGTGCCGGCTGCCGTCCGCACCGAGGTCGGTCAGCGCCTCGGTGAGAATTTCGCGGGCCTCGTCGGCGCGGCCCTGCTCGATCAGGGCCGTGCCCAGTTCGGTGAGGGTCTTGGTCGTGCTGTCGGGGCGGCCCACCGCCTCGAAGTGGACCAAGGCCTGCCGGTAGGCCTTCTCGGCGGCGGCCCAGTGCTTCAACTCCGCGCGGTCGAGGCCGAGTTCGTGGGCCGTGAACGCGGCCATGAGGTGGGGAAGCGGCGAGGACCAGACCTCCAGCAGCTCCATGGCGCCGACCAGGGCGAGGCGGCGGGTCTCCACCGCCTCCTCGACCCGTCCGGTCTCGCGCAGGCAGTTGGCCGCGCCGCGCAGGGTGACCATCCGGCCCAGCTGGGCGGACCGGTTGGACACGGTGGCGAAGACGTCGGCGGCCTGCTGGTAGGTGTCGATGGCCTCCTGGTGCCGGAGCAGCCGCCGGAGCCCGCTGGCGAGGTAGGCCGACGCCCAGCCCTCCTGCTCGCGGTCACCGATCGTCCGGGCCAACTCCAGGGCCTCGCCGGCGAGATCCACCCCTCGCCGGTACTGGTGCAGGCAGGTGACGTACGTCCAGGCCAGGTAGTTCAGGTGGACGGTCTCGGCCGTCCGGTCACCACAGGCGCGGGCGGCGTCGACGGAGAGCTGAAAGACCTCGGCCCAGATGTCCCAGCTCAGGAGCCGGTCGGAGAACCAGTGCATGGCCTCGGCGGTGTCGATGACCTCGCGGTGCCGTCCGGCGGCGAAGGCCCGGCGCAGGGCGGCCAGCCACTCCGGGCTCTCCTCCTCGAGCCAGCGCGCGGCCTCGGTCAGGTTCTCCGGGGCGGTGGCCGGGTCCGGGTCACCGTCGGAGTCGTCCTCGGCGGGGTCCGGGTTGAAGAGCCGGCCGGCCGCGGCGGCCCGGCGCAACAGCCGGCTGCCGGCCTTCTCGCGGGCGGCGTCCACGCCCGCCGCGGTCTCCTCGGCGGCGAGCCGCTCGCCCGCGTAGAGCCGGACCAGATCGTGCAGGCGGTAGCGCTCCGGGGTGGAGAGCTGCACCAGTCCGGCGTCGGTGAGCTGCTCCAGGTGGCGCTCGGTCCGCCGCACGGGCAGGTCCGCGTAGGCGGCGACCACGGCGGCGGAGACGTCGTACCCGGCGGTCAGCGCGCAGCGGCGCAGCACCTGCCGCGTCTCGGCGGGCAGCTTGCGGTAGGAGAGGGCGAAGGCCGGACGCACCGCCAGGTCGCCGGTCTCCAGCACGTCCAGCCGGTCCTCCTCGGCGGTGAGTTGGCGTACGAGGTGGCCGACCGTCTGCTGCGGGCGGGCGACCAGGCGCTGGCCGGCGATCCGCAGGGCGAGCGGCAGGTAGCCGCACAGGCCGGCCAGTTCGGCGGTGGCGTCCGGCTCGGCGGCGATCCGGTCGGGGCCGGCGATGCGGCCGACCAGGAGCGCGGCCTCGGCCGGGGTGAGAGCGTCGAGTTGCAGGCGGTGGACGGATTCGAGCCCGGGCAGGGTGTGCCGGCTGGTGACGATGGTCAGGGCCGGCCCGGAGCCGGGCAGCAGCGGCCGGACCTGACTCTCGTCGGCGGCGTTGTCCAGCACCAGGACGAGCCGACGCTCGCGGACCAGGGCGCGGTAGAGACCGGCCCGCTCCTCCGTACCGGCGGGCACCGCACCGTCGCCCACACCGAGGGCCCGCAGGAGCTGGCCGAGGGCCTCGCGGGCCGGGAGGGGCGTCGGGGCCATGCCCCGCAGGTCCAGCGAGAGCTGCCCGTCCGGGAAGAAGCGGGCCAGCGAATGGGCCGTGTGGAGGGCGAAGGCGGTCTTGCCCAGGCCGGGCTGACCGCTGATCAGCGCGACCCGGGTGTGGGCCGATTCACCGTCCTGGGCCAGCTCCGCGATCAGGGTCAGGGCGTCCGCCCGGGCGGTGAAGTCGGCGATGTCGCGGGGCAGCGCCAGGGCGTACGTCCCCGCCGCCGTCGCAGCGGCGTCGGCGGCCTCGCCCGTGGTGCCGTCGTCCAAGCCGTTCTCGTCCGTGCCGTTCTCGTCCGTGCCGTTCCCGTCCGTGGCGCTCTCGTCCGTGCCGTTCCCGTCCGTGCCGCCCGCGGCGGGTGCGGCCGCGGTGGTGGACCACCCGGCCGCCCGCGCGCCCCGGGGGCGGCCGGCCCGGGCGGCCCGTTCGAGTGCGGCGGCCTGGCCCGCGTCCAGGCGCAGCACCTCCGCCAGGGCCCGGACGGTGCGCCGCTGCGGCCCCCGGGTGCGGCCGCGTTCCATGTCCCCGACGGCGCGCAGGCTGATCCCGGCCGCCGTGGCGAGCTCTTCCTGCGTCAGCCCCGCCCGCACCCGGTGGCGGGCCAGCAGCCGGCAGAACTCGCCGGCCTCGCCGGTGTCCGCACCCACGCCGTCCGCATCAGCCATGTTCCGCCCCCGCTACTGCCGCTACTTCTGCCCCATGACATGCCCTCATCCAGCATGCCAGGCAGAAGTATGCCCGGTCCGCACAGGTTCCCCGACATCAGTCCAGCTCAGCCCGCATCCTGACGCCCGTGCAGGAGCGGGCGGCCGAGCCCGGGGCGGCACTTTCGCACGGTAGATCTGCCGGTATTTCTGCCTGTGGCGGCGCCGGGCCGGGCGAGGGACCGGGCGGCGGCCGGTGGTCTTCGGGCGCGCGGGCGTGCGGGCGTCCGCCTCCCGCGAGGTCGGCGAGGCCGCCGAGCGGGCCGTGGGAACAGTGGTCGCGGCCGGGCGCGGGCAGGCCCGCCAGTCAGCGGTCTCCTGGCCTGGGTACGCCGGGCTGTCGGCCGACCGCCAGAAGCTCGGCGAGCAGGCCGTGGGAGCGGTCTTCGAGAGCCGTGTCGCCGACCGAGCGCCCCAGTGCGACGGCCAGCCGGGCCGAGACCAGAGCGGCGTCGCGGCGGCCGAGCGCGTCCAGGGCCCGCGCGCGGCTGTGCGTGGCCAGCACGGCGTCGGCGGTGCCGGGGCGGACGGTGGCGGCCTGGAGCGCCTCGTCAGCGCGGGCGAGGGCCTGGCCGGGCACGCCGGCGAGCACCAGGGCGTCGGCGAGGTCGGTGAGCGACCGGGCGAGCAGGTGACCGGTGGCCGGCGTGCGGGCGTCGGCCACGAGGGCGGTCAGCAGCGGCACGGCCGGCTCGTACCGCCCTGCTCGGACCAGGGCGTCGGCCAGCCGGGCCCGGCAGCGGTGGCGCAGCTCCGGGTCGCCTGCCCGGTCGGCCGCGGCGGCGGCCCGTTCCAGGTACTCGGTGGCGCCGCGGAACACCCCGCGGGCGACCAGCAGGACGGCGAGGTCGGTGGAGAGCCGGGCGACGGCGGCCGGATCGTCGCAGGCGTGGGCGGCACGCAGGCCGGACTCGATGGTGGTCCGCCAGTGGGAGCGATCGTGGTCGGTGCGCTCGTAGAGGCCTGCGGCCCGGTGGGCGAGCCGCCAGGCATGGGCGGTGCGGCCGTGCCGCTCGGCGCCCAGCACCACCGCGCGCACCGCGCTCTCCTCCCGCCGGAACCAGGCCTCCGTGTCCCCGGGAGGGACCGGGGCCACCGGGCCGGGCGTGGCGGGGCCGGCCGTGGCGGGGCCGGGCGGGGCCGGCACCGTGCCGGCCCAGGTCCGGCCGGCACCGCCGCCCGCGGTCCTCGCCAGGTAGTGGTCCATCAGCCGGTCCAGGGCGGCGAGCCGCTCGTCGCAGGTGAGGTCGGCGGCCCGGCGGGCGCCGTAGCGGCGGACCAGTTCGCGCCGGGTGTAGTGGCCGGGCGTGCTCTCCTCCAGCAGGTGGGTGGCGTCGAGCCGGGCCAGCATCGTCCGGGCGGTGGCCGGCGGCAGGTCGGCGAGCGCGGCGGCGGCGCAGGTCTCGATCACCCCGCCGGGGTGCAGTCCGAGCAGGGTGAACAGCCGGGCCGCCGCGGGCGGCAGCGTGCGGTAGGTCAGGTCGAGGGCCGCCGTGACGCCGAGCGGGCCGCCGACGCCGGCCAGCGCGGCGTGGCCGGCCTGCTCGTCGGAGAGTTCCGCGACCAGGTCGCCCAGTGTCCAGCCGGGGCGGGCGGCGAGCCGGGCGGAGACCAGGCGCAGGGCCAGCGGCAGGTGGTCGCAGCGCTCGGCGAGTTCGACCGCGGCCTGCGGCTCGGCGGCCACCCGAGCGGGGCCGAGCGTCCGGGCGAGCAGCTCCCCCGCCTCTGCGGGGGTCAGCGCGTCCAGCGGGAGCGGGATGCCGCCCTCCCGGACCAGCAGGCGGCGCAGCCGGCTGCGGCTGGTCACGACGGTGACGGGCCCAGCGGCACCGGCCGGAGCGCAGCCCGCCGGAGCGGGGTCGGGCGGCGCGTCGGGCAGCAGCGGGGCGAGCTGCTCGTAGGAGCGCGCGTCGTCCAGCACGAGCAGCAGCCGACGGCCCGCCAGCAGCTCGCGGAAGCGGTCGGCACGGTCGTCGAGCGCGTCGGGCAACTCGTCCTCGGCGTCGCCGAGGGCGGCCAGCAGGATGCCCAGCGCCTCCGCCGGATCGCGCGGGCAGGCCTCGGCGAAGCCGCGCAGGTCGACGTGGAGCAGGCCGTCGGGGAAGCGGTCGGCGGCCCGCTGCGCCCAGGCCTGGACCAGGCTGGTCTTGCCGACCCCGGCCGGCCCGGTGACGAGGATCGGCCGGCCGGCCGGGCCGGTGTCGACCGCCGCGTCCAGCCGGTCGAGCTCGGCCGCCCGACCGACGAACCGTCGGTCGGCCGGAGGCAGGCCGGCCGGAGCCGGGGGCGCGGGCCGGACCGCCGTGGCCGCGGGAGGCAGGCCGGCCGCCGCCGAGTGCCCGATCCGCTCGCCCGCCACGCGCAGTTCGGGCCCCGGCGCACCGGACAGCCGGGCCACCGACCGGTCGTACCAGGCCGTGGCCTCGTCCCGGCGGCCGGCCTGATCGAGGCAGGCGATCAGCCGGGCGGCCAGCCCCTGCCGGGACGGGTGGGCCGAGGCTGCTTCGGTGAGCTCGGCGACCAGTTCGCCGCCGCGGCCCGCCCGGCACATGCCGTCCGCGAGCCGGTCCAGAGCGCGCAGCCGCAGGTCGGCCAGGTGCGGGGCGGTCCGGTCCCGCAGCAGGGTGGAGCCGCAGTCGGTGAGCGCGGCGCCGCGCCAGAGGTCCAGGGCGGCGCGGAGCAGCGGGAGCGCGGGGTCGTCGGCCCGCGCTCCGGGGCCGGCGGGATCCGTGCGGCCGGGCAGCTGCGGGCCGGCCCGCTCGCAGAGCCGCTGGAAGCGCAGCGCGTCCACCCGCTCGGGGTCACCGGTGAGGACGTAGCCGGCGCCGCGGGTGCCGAGGGTGAGGAACTCGTCGTCCAGCACCCGCCGCAGGACCGCGACGTGTCCCTGGAGTGCGGCGCGGGCGGTGGGCGGCGCACTGCCGTCCCAGACCAGTTCGATCAGCTCGTCGGCGGCCACGAGCTGGTCGAACCGGACGGCGAGCGCGCTGAGCAGCGCCCGGCGCTTGGGGGCCGAGGGCGTGAGCACCGTCCCGTCCTCCCGCCGAACGGCAACCGGCCCGAGCAGGTCGATCCACATGCGGCTGCCTCTCCTCCCCCACCGGCGGCCGGTCCGCCGGGCACTTCGCCGAACCGTCCGACGCCGAACGATTCCGGATGACTTCGGATGATTCCGGGTGACTCCGGGTGAGGTCGTCCGATGCCTCCCGGCTCACCTGCGTCGTCGGGACTCTCCGAGTCGTCCGAGGATAGGCCCGGGCGGAGCGCAGGCACGCGCCGGGCAGCGTACGCCCCTGCCCCTCCCGGCGTACGGACGGTAGTCGCGGGAGCACTACACTGCACCCCCGGGACGTGCCCGGGCGTGGTCGGGGCGGTTCGGAGGGTAAGGGGAACGGGTGCGGATTCGGCTCCTCGGCCCGGTGGAACTGCGCACCGGGGCGGACGGCTTCACGACGCCACCGGGGGCCCAGCGGCGGGCGGTCCTGGCCCTCCTGGCCCTGCGGCTGGAACGGGTGGTCCCGGTCGACGACTTCTACGAGCTGCTCTGGGGAGAGTGGCCGCCGGCCAGCGCCCGGGCTGCGCTCCAGGGGCACGTCGCCGTACTGCGCAAGGCGCTCGCCGGCAGCCCGTTCGTGCTGCACACGCGGTCCCCCGGCTACCTGCTCACCGGCCCCGCGGACGAGGTGGACGCGCTGCGCTTCGAGGCGCTGGCAGGGCTGGCCGCCGAGCACGCCGCCCGCCGCGACCGCGGCGCGGGCAAGGCGAACGGCGAGGACGACACGGACGGCACGGACGGCACGGACGACCTGGCGATCGGTCTGCTGGAGCAGGCGTTGCGACTCTGGCGCGGCCGTGCGCTGGCCGACCTGCCCGACACCGCGCCGCGCCGCGCCGTGGTGGACCAGCTGGTCCAGGCCCGCACCCGGGCCCTGATCACCTGGGCCGGACTGCGGCTGCGCCAGGGCAGCGGCGCGGCGGCCGTGCCCGTGCTGGAGCAGACCGTCCGGGCCGACGGGCTGCGCGAGGAGGTGGTGGCCCTGCTGGTCCGCTGCCTGCACCAGGCCGGACGGCCGGCGGACGCACTCGCCGCGTACCACCGGGCCCGCGGGCTGCTCGACCGCGACCTCGGCATTCCGCCCGGCCCGGCCCTCCAGGCGGCCCTCGCCGAGGTACTCGCCGGGGACGGGGACAGCCGGCCCGCGCCGCCCCGGTCCGGTGCGGCCCGGCCAGCGCCGGCCGCACCGGCCCCGGGCAGGCCGGATCCGCCGGCCCGCGCGACGCCACGTCAGCTCCCACGTCGCCCCGTGGATTTCGTCGGCCGGACGGCCGAGTGGGAGTGGCTGGACCGCGTCTGCGGACCGGACCGCACCGAGGGCCGGCCGGCGCTGGTGGTCGGCCCGGCCGGGGCCGGGAAGAGCGCCACCGTCGCCGCCTGGGCCCACCGGGTGGCCACGGGCTTCCCGGACGGCCGGCTCTTCGCCGACCTGCGCGGCTTCGACCCGGCCGGGCCGGCGGACCCGACCGAGCTGCTGGGCCGGTTCCTGCACGCCCTGGGAGTGCCCGCGTCCGACGTCCCAGCGGACCGGGCCGGCCGGGCCGCCCTCTACCGCGCACGGACGCACGGACGGCGCCTGCTGGTGGTCCTGGACAACGCCCTCGACGCCGGACAGGTCACCGATCTGCTGCCGGGCGGGGCGCTCTGCGCGACCGTGGTCACCAGCCGCGGGTCGCTGGAGGACCTGCTGGTCACCGAGGGGGCCGCCCTGCTGCGCCTGGGCGCGCTCCCCGACTCCGACGCTCTGCGGCTGCTGGAGCGCAGCCTGACGCCCGCCCGGGTGCAGGCCGAGCCGGCGGCCGCCGCACGGCTGGCCGAGCTCTGCGACCGGCTGCCGCTGGCGCTGCGGACAGCGGTCGCGCGGCTGGCCGCCCGGCCGGACTGGGCGATCGCCGACCTGGTCGCCGAACTCGCCGACGAGCGCACCCGCCTGGCCGCCCTGGAGGCGGACGGGGTGCCCGGCATGTCCGACGCACTGGAACTGACGCATCGCCATCTGTCGCCCAGTGCCGCGCTGTTGTTCACTCTCCTCGCCGCCCACCCGGGCCGGGAGGTGGACGCGCTGGCGTGTGCGGCGCTGCTCGGTGGCGAGCCGGCCGCTTCCCGCGACGCGCTGGGCGAGCTGACCGCCCACCACGTGCTCACCGAGACCGCCCCCGGGCGGTACGGCCGGTCCGAGCTGGTCCGCTTGTTCGGTTCCCAGCTGCTTGCCGAACACCCCGACGGACTCCAACGCCTGGGCACGGAGCGGCTGTTGGACTACTACCTGGAGGCGGTCCGGCGCTTCGGCGAGCACCTGGAACCGGGCCAGGACGGCTACGGCGAGCGCGCCCACCCGCCGGCCGCGCTGCCGCAGGCGGTCGGCGCCCGCGGCGGGCTCGACTGGTTCCGGGCCGAGGAGTCGGCGATCCGCGCGCTGGTCACGACGGCCGCCGGCACCGATCCCCCGCGGGCCTGGCGGCTGGCCATGAGCGCCAGTGCGCTCTACTACGGTTCCAGCCGCTTCTCCGACTGGCTGGAGTGCCTGCGCGCGGGCGAGCACGCAGCCGAGGCCTGCGGCGACCGAATCGGCACCGCACTGCTGCGCGGCGTCCTGGCCAACGCCCTGCTCGGGCTGGAGCGCCGCCAGGAGGCGGCCGAGGCCGCCCGGAAGGCGCTGGCCGGCACCTCCCCCGGCGATGGCTACCCGCACATCCGGGCGCTCGTCAGCCTGGCCATGGCCGTCGCCATGCTGGGGAACACAGCCGAGGCCACCCGGCTCGCCGCCACCGCGTCCGCGCTGGCCGGGGAGTGCGGCGACCCCCGACAGCTCTCCTACGCCCTCGGCTACCAGGCCGGGGTGAGCCTGCTGGCAGGCGACCCGGAGAGCGCGCTGCGCCAGGCCCGCGAGGCCAGGGACCTGCTGCCGGACCATCCGGCTGCGACGATCCACCTCTGGTCGATGCTGACCGAGGCGCACGCCATGCAGACACTCGGCGGCCACGAGGCGGTCGAGTTGGCCTGGCACCGGGTGCTGGCCGCCTGCGAGGAGGCGGGGCAGCTGCACATGCGGGCCATCGCCGAGCAGTCCTTCGCCGCTTTCCTGCTGGCCCGGGGCCGCGAGCCGGAGGCGGTCGGGCGCCTGCGCTCGGCCCTCGACCGCTTCCGTTCGCACGCTCATCTGGCCGGCTCGGCCAGCGAACTGACCACCGTCGTCGAGGAGTCCCTGAACCTGCGGACAGGCCAGCGCTCCTGACGATGCGTCATTCACCGACCCGGGGCACCGCGGCCGCCCGGCGCACTCCAGTCCCGGGCCGTGCGGCAGCGGGCGGCACGGCGTACTCCTCCTTCGGGCCGTACCCCTGCTCCGCCGCCAGGATCGGACGCAGCGCGCGGACGGCGTAGAAGTTGCGGGACTTGACGGTGCCGGGCGGCACCCCGAGCCGAGCCGCGGTGTCCGCCACCGACCGGTCGTTCAGGTGCAGCTCGACCAGCACTTCGCGGTGGTGCTCCTGCAACCGCCGCAGCGCCCGGTCGACGTCCCGGGCCACCACCACCTGGTCGTACGGGTTGTCGGGGCGCGGACGGTCCTCCGTCGACTCGCCGAGCGCCTCCCGGGCGCGGGCGGCGGCCATCCGGTAGTGGTCGATGGCGATCCGCCGGGCGACCGTGAACAGCCAGGGCCGGCTCTGCTCGGGTCCGGCCGACAGCGCCTCGGGGTGTTGCCAGGCGCGCAGCAGGGTCTCCTGCAGGATGTCCTCGGCCTTGCCGCGGTCTCCGCCGGTCGTCCGCAGCAGGGCGCGGAGCAGGTAGCCGCCGTGCAGGCGGTGGATTTCGGCGAGCGTGTCCGGGTCGAGGGTCGGGCGGGCCGCGTCCCGCGAGGCCGCGGCGGCCCGGGGCTCGTCGGGTTGCGAGGTGACGGGCAGCGGCTCCGCGCACACCGGGGTGGCGGCCTGCGGGACGACGGGGTGGAGCGGGGTGGCGGACGGCGTGGACACGCGCTACCTCCGGGTCGGGAAGGGGCGGGGCACAGACCGACGGAATCCCCCCGGCGGCCGAGCAACCAGGCTGCCGGGGGCCGCCAAGAGTCCGCCAACAATCCGCCAATGCCCGCCCGTCACCGGCTCAACTCCGGGTGAGCGCGCCGATCAGGTCCTGGATCCCGTCCTCACCACGATGCTCGATCAGCACGGCGACCCACTCGGTGAGCCGTTCCCGCTCCGCCGCGGACCAGGCCGGTGCGGACGGGTGCTCGTCGACGAACAGCGCCGCCGCGAGCGGCAGCAGGCCGGGCGAGGGGTCCGGGCGCGCCGGCCCGTCCGGCAGCGCGCGCAGCGCGATCCGCCGGGCGGCGGCGATCACGTCGTCCGCCGGTGCCAGGGGGAGCGCCAGCGCGGGCGGCCCGGGCAGGCTCTCCGCCCCCTCGCTCACCAGAGCCGCGACGAAGTCGCGCGGTCTCGGTCCGTCCGGTGCCATTGTTGCCCCTTCCCCCGCCCCGCAACGGGACGCACGCCGATTCTCCTCGATGGTGCCCGACAGCGGTCGGACACCACCGAGGAGACGGTATCGAGTCGCCGCCGAATCAGGCGGGGGATTTCCGGCGGCCGGCCTGACGGCTGCCCCGGCCCGCCGGTCGACCTGCGGTCAGAACGTCTGCCAGTCGTTGTCGGCCGGCGTGTTGAGCGTCCGGATCCGCTCGCCCTCGCGGTCGTCGAAGGTGTCGGTGGCGATCTTGAAGGAGCTCTGGTTGGGCTTGATGCCGTAGAGCACCACCTTCTCCTTGCTCTGGCCGCTCAGCGACAGGCCGACACACCGCCCGGGCTCGGCGATCACCGTGGCCATGTCGCCCCGCTTCGGGAACACCGCGTACGACGGGTAGTTGCCGAACGAGCACAGCACGAAGTTCGCCCCGGCCGGGATGGCCGGCTTGGCCGGCACGTCCGCGGCCCGGGCGGAGGTGGCGCCGGTGAGGCCGACGAGGCCGGCCGCCAGCACCAGGCCGGCCGTCCTGGCAGCGCGGGTCGTGGTGGTGCGCATGGGGTCCTCCAGAGGATCGGGACGAGCGCCGAGTGCGCCCTGCTCCCCTCAACGGTCTTGCCGCCGGGCATGGTTCACCTGGTCACGGCACTGCCGCGGGAACGGCCGCCCGGGCCCGCCGCCGGGTGCCGGGTGAACCGGGACGAGCCGCGAGCCGTACTCCTGGCTGAACGGACCGGTCGAACGGACCAGGTGATCGGGCCGGTCGAACGGACCGGTCCGGCGGGCCGACAGGGCGGGCCGGCAGGGCGGACCCACGAACCAGGAGGACACTGGATGGCTCACTTCGACGGCACCCTCGGTACGGCGTGCCGCCCCGACCCGTACGTCCCGGACTACACCCCGGCCGCCTGGCCCGACCCGGTACCGCTGGTCGCACGGCGCCCGCTCGACCCCCTGGGCACCCAGCTGATCCCGTCCGCCGAACGGTCGCTGTTCACCCGTGGCGCGGATCCCGGGACGACGGCCACCGGGACGGCCACGACGACCGCCCCGACCACGGCCCCGACGCCGGCCGCGCCGCAGAGCCCGGACCTGCCCTGGATGTCCTCGTGCGCGGGCCCCGCACCGGCCTCGGTGCCGGCACGCCAGGCGGTGGCCCCGCTGCCCCGGCCGGCCGTCGCCGGGGCCGTCACCGGGGCCACGCCCGGACCGCAGCGCCCGCGCGCGCTGCGGCTGCCGTTCGTGGGCGGCGGGGAGGAGCAGCGGCGGCGCCTGGTGGACCGGGTCCGCACCCCGCTGCTCGGCTGTCACCGGATCACGGTGCTGGGCCCGGCTGCCGACGTCCGGCGGACCGGCGTCACGGTGGCGCTCGGCGCCCTGCTGGCACACCACCGGCCGGACCGGGTGATCGCCGTCGGCCTCGACGGCACGCACTCCGGCCGGCCCGGCGCCGCTCCGCAGGGGAGCCCGCAGCCGGGCCCGCACGCGGGCGGGTGGGCGGTGGGCGACCTGTTCGCGGCGGTACCCGTACCGGCCGCCCTCGCCCGTCCGCCCCGGGCCACCGACCGCCCGGCCGGCGGGCTGGAGGTACTGACCGTGCGTCCGGACCTGCCGGTCCCCGCCCTCGACGGAACGGGCTACCGGCAGGTGATGGCGACGCTGAGCGGGCAGTACCCGCTGATCCTCAGCGACGCCTCGGCCGCGGCGGACGACGTCCGGCGGGCCGCCGTCGAACTCGCCGACCAGCTGGTGATCTGCGCGCGGGCCTCGGCAACCGGCGCGAAGGACCTGTCCAGCCTGCTGGAGCACCTGGTCGTGCAGGGACACGGCGAGTCGGTTCGCGGCGCCGTCATCGTGTTCTCGCCCTGCCCGCGCTCGGCGGCGGGCACCGACCGCCCGGTGCCGGCCAGTGATCTGATCGCGCACTTCGGCACCCGCTGCCGAGGCGTCGTCGTCGTTCCCGCCGTCCGCCGGTCCGCAACGGGCGGCTCGGCGGACCAGGCCCGCTCGGGGCCGCGGGCCTGGTCGGCCCTCCTGGAGCTGGCGGCGCTCGTCGGCGACGCACTGGCCGCTCCCAGCCCGGCTCTCGCCCTCCCGCTGAGCGCGACCGGCCCCCACCTCGCCGCCACCGCCACCGGTGGGCCGGTCCTGGCCAATCCTCGTCATTGAGCGGTGTGCATCGTCCGGGCGACTTCGTGGTTCGTGAGGACCGGCAGGGACCCTGACCAGTGCGCTCCCCGCTTCGGGTCGGTGCGGACCTTGCCGAGAACGCGCCAGTGCGTCAGGGCGCACGGCTTGCCTGTCCAGGACGCCGACGCCGGTGCGGGGCGATCTGCGAGGTCAGGCGCCGGTCAGCGCTGCCGGTGCGTGGTCCGTCTCCCTGAGGGAGGCCGACAGGGCGCGGGCCTCGTGTTCGGTCATCCGGGGGGTGTCGTACGGCACGGCGTTTGACCCAACGCTGGGTCAGCCGGGCGATCCGCTCGCCGTACCGCTCCGCGGTGATCCGGTCGCCGCGCGATCCGGCGTGCTCCGGCCCCTGGTCGGCGTGGCTCTGGCTCATCGGACCCAGCCACGAGCCCAGCCGGTTCACGTCGTCGCGGGCGCCACCGCTCCAGTTGTTGCCCGGCATGTCGCCCACGCCGAATACACCGGTCACCAGCTGCTGTTGCGCTGCCTGCCGCAACTGCGTGACCGCTTCCCCGACGTGACGATCGTGCCGGAGGCCATGCCGACCACAGCCCAGCTCACCCGGCCCCACCAGATCAACAGCGGTCTCTGCGACCGCCTCCTGTCCGCCTTCCACATCGGCGGAGCCGATCTGCGCATCATCAGGACCGCCGACAGCGTGCACGCCATCGCCGCCCATGTCGCTGCGGGAACGGGCATCGGCATCACCGTCGAATCCGCACTCGACCACCAGCCACCCGGCCTGCGCATCATCCCCCTCACCGGCCCTTCGACCACCGCCGACCAGGTCGTCCTCACCCCCACCGAGCCCTCGGACACCGCCACGGCACTGCGCGACCTGCTGCTGCAGGCCTCGGCGGAGTCACCCTCCACCGACCACTGAGGCGGCGGGTCTCCGCACGCCCCTGGTCACCCGGTCCGGCCCGGGCGGTCCGCCGCCCGTCGGCCTCGCTCCGGTACTGGCGGGAAGTGCCGTCCGTCTCCCGGCCGCTACCGGGGCCGGGGCGGGGGCGGGGGCGGGGCGGGGGCGGGGGCGGGGCGGGGGCGGGGGCGGGGCGGGGGCGGGGGCGGGGCAGGATCGCCCGGCTGACGGCCGGCCCTGTCACGCCCCGCCGCCCGGCTCGGGCTTCGGCGGCTGCCAGCCACGGGCGCGGCCGCGGGGGCCGATCGCCGCGGCCAGGGCCACCAGCGCTATCACGCCCAGCGCGCCGAGTGCCACGACGGCGGCCTGGCGGGGTGCGGCGGAGGCCGGGCGGGCGGGCGGCATGACCGGGACGGTCGGGGTGGCGGGGGCCGTGCCGGCGGGGGACGGTGTCGACTGCTCCTGGGCGAGGAGGCTGGTGACGGCCGCCACCGGGTCCACCGTGCCGTGGCCGACCTGCGGGTCGGGCACCGCGCCGCCCGCGCGGTAGGCGGTGGCCTCCAGACGGTGCGCCAGCTGGTCCGCGCTCAGGCCGGGCCGGTAGCCGAGCACCAGCGCGGCGGCTCCCGCCACGAAGGCCGTGGCGTAGCTGGGCCCGGAGCCCGTGTAGTAGCCGCCAGCGGTCGGACCGGTGCTCATCACCGCGTCTCCGGGGGCCGTGAGATCCACCCGGCCACCGACCGCGGCCGCGCCGTCCTCCGGGAGCGCGCCGCCCGGGCCGAGGTCGCGGACGGCCAGCACCTCGGGATACGCGGTCGGGTAGACCGGCTCCGGCTTCGCGTCGCCCTGGCTGCCGGGCATCACGTCCGGGGCCGCCGGGGCGACGACCAGCGCACCCTTGCTCCGGGCCAGGCGCACGGCGGCCGCGAGCGCGTCGCTGCCGGTGGGAACGGTGACGCCCACGTCGATGACGCGCGCGCCCCGCTCGGCCGCGGCCGTGATCCCCTGGGCGAGGAGGTCGGGGGAGGTGGCGCCGGTGTCGTCGGTGACGCCCACCGCGAGGATCCGGGCGTGTGGGGCGAGGCCGGCGAAACCGGCGCCGTCGCGCCGGTCGGCGGCGATCAGTCCGGCCAGGAAGGTGCCGTGCCCGACGCAGTCGCGGGCCGGGTCGCCGGCGTCCGGCAGCTTGGCGGCGAAGTCGATCCGCCCGGCCAGCAGGCCGGACCCGTCGGACACCCCGGACCCGAGCACCGCGACGGTGACGCCGTCGCCCTGGCTCAGCGGCCAGACCCGGTCGGGTCGCAGGAAGGTCTGCGGCCAGGGGGTGAGCTGCGTGCCCTTGGCCGAGGCCGGCAGGCAGCCGGCCGGCTTCCCGGCCGGCTGGCGGCGCAGCTGGGTGACGCCCGGCAGCGCGTCGCCCGGCGCGCCCGCTGCCGCCGAAGGTCCGGGTGTGTCGGCCCGGGCCGCGCCGGCCGGTAGCAGGACGCCCGCCGACAGTACGACCCCGGCCAGCACGGCGCCCGCCGACCCGACGCCGGGGGGACGGCGGACCGCCGCGTTCATACGAGGCTGCCGATCCGCTCGGCCGGGATGTCCTGCGGTAGCAGCAGGCTCAGTTCGGCCAGGTCGGCCACGTCCAGGCGGGTCAGTCGCCCGGCCTGCCGGGTGATCATCGCCTCCAGGACCTGCCGGGCGAACCGGCCGTTCCCGAAGGACCGGTCGCGCGGGACGGCTCCGAACAGCCCACCGAGCGCCGCCAGAGTCTCCGGCGTGCAGCGGTAGCCGGCCGACTCGGCCTGCATCCGGACGATGGTGACCAGTTCCTCGTCCGCGTAGTGGTCGAAGGTGATCTCCCGGGAGAAGCGGGACGCCAGGCCCGGGTTGGAGGCCAGGAAGCCGCGCATCTCCTCCTGGTAGCCGGCCACGATCACGACGACCTCGTCGCGGTGGTCCTCCATCAGCTTCATCAGGGTGTCCACCGCCTCCTGGCCGAAGTCCCCGCCGGCGCCGTGGCGCGGCGTCAGGGTGTAGGCCTCGTCGATGAAGAGGACGCCTCCGCGGGCGCGTTCGAAGGCGTCCCGGGTCAGCTGGGCGGTGTGGCCGATGTAGCGGCCGACCAGGTCGGCGCGGGCGGTCTCGATCAGCTGGCCGCCCGGCAGCACGCCCAGCTCGGCGAGCAGTTCGCCGTAGAGCCGGGCCACGGTGGTCTTGCCGGTGCCGGGCGGCCCGGAGAACACCAGGTGGTGGCTGATGACGGCGGCCGGAAGCCCGGCCTCGACCCGGCGCCGGGTCTGCCGGGTGAGGTTGACGAGGTCCTCCACCTGTTCCTTCGCCGCGCCGAGCCCGACCATCGCGCGCAGCCGGTCGAGCAGGCCCGGTTCTTCGGGTTGCTCGCCGCCGGCGGTGGCGCGCGCCGCCGCGGCGGCGGCATGCTCGTCCACGTCGGCGGGGACGAGGACCGCCAGGTCGGCGTTGTCGAGGTGCTCCAGCTCGGCGAGCCGGGAGGCCTGGCGGTCCACCATCTCCTCGAAGACTTTTCGGGCGGCCCGGCCGTTCCCGAAGTCGGCTCCCCTGGGCATCCGTTCGAAGTGCTGGGCGAGCGCCTCACGGGTGCCGTCGGCGAGTTCGTAGCCGTGGCCGGACGCCGCCCGTTCGACGATGGTGCTGAGTTCCTCGACGCTGTAGTTCGCGAACTCGACGGTCCGGCTGAACCGGGACGCGAGGCCCGGGTTGGAGGCCAGGAAGGCGCGGATCTCGGCCTCGTAGCCGGCCACGATCACCACCAGGTCCTGGCGGTGGTCCTCCATCAGCTTGACCAGGGTGTCGATCGCCTCCCGGCCGAAGTCCGGGCCGTTCCCGCCGGACCCGGCCGACAGGGTGTAGGCCTCGTCGATGAAGAGAACCCCGCCGAGGGCCTCCTTCACCACCTCGGTGGTCTTCAGCGCCGTACCGCCGATGACCGAGGCGACCAGGTCGGCCCGGGCCACCTCGACCAGGTGGCCGCTGCGCAGCACGCCGAGCTCGGCCAGGATCGCGCCGTAGAGCCGGGCGACGGTGGTCTTGCCGGTGCCGGGCGGCCCGGCGAACACCAGGTGCCGGCTCATCGGCAGCGTCGGCAGCCCGGCCTGCTCGCGGCGCCGGGCGAGCTTGTTCAGGTTGACCAGGGTGGCGACCTGCTCCTTGACCCCCTCCAGGCCGACCAGCGTCCCCAGGACGGCCTGCGGGCCCTGTGGCCCGGGCGCGGGGCGGGTCGGCGGCACTCCGTCGGCCACCGCGGCGGCCTCCCCGTCGGTCGCGGCGGCTGCGGCGGTGGCCGTGCCGTGGGCGTCCGCCGTGCGGTTGTCGCGGCTCTCCAGGTTCTCCACCGAAAGCCGTTCGCTCGGCTCGCTCTGGCGCAGGCCGGCGCCCTGGTTCTCGGCGACCACGCAGTCGGTGAGCCGGACCGGCTCGGCGGACTCCGAGCGGATGCCGTCCACCGTGTTCCCGGTCAGCCGGCAGCCCGTCAGGGTGGCCCGGGCGCCGGGCAGCAGGTGGAGCCCGTGCCGGCGGTTGGCCCGCAACCGCGACCTGGTGGCGGTCAGCTCCCCGCCGCGCTCGACGCTCACCCCGTCGTAGGCGTTGTCGGCCGCCTCGACCTCGCGCAGGGTGGCGATGCCGTCGGCGCCGACCGAGATCCCGCTGGCCTGGCTGCCGCGCACGGTGCCGCCGCCGAGGTAGGTGTTGGCGCCGTCGGCGATCCGCACGCCCGACCTGCCCGAGTCGACCACGGTCGCCTCCTCCAGGCGGCCGCGCCCGTCCCGCAGCACCTCGACGCCGTGTCCGGCCGCGGCGGCCACCACGATCCGGCGCAGCAGCGGGTTGGCGCCCTCGCGGACGACGATGCCGGTCCCGGCCGCGTCGCGCACCTCCAGACGGTCGAACTCGGCGACGCTCTCCCCGGTCAGTTCCACCCCGTCGGTCTCGCTGTCCCGCACCACCGTCCGGACCAGCGTGGGGCCGGCCGACTCCCCGACGAAGATGCCGGCCTGGGCGGCGGCGGTGACCTCGCAGTCCTCGAAGGTGCCCCGGGAGCGGCCGGCGATGTGCAGGCCGTGGCCCTGGGTTCGGACGGCGCGGCAGCGGCGCAGCAGGGGGTCGGTGCCGTTGGCGAGGAGGAATCCGTGGCCGCGGACGGCGGTGACGGTGCACTCCTCCAGTACCACCTGGGCGGTGGAGCCGAGGAAGACGCCCTGCTCGCTGTCCCGGATCTCGGTCCGTACCAGCCGTGTGGTGCTCTGCTCCTCCAGTGCCACGGCCGGCTTGTCGGTGGCGGAGATCTCGCAGTCCTCGATCACCCCGCGGGACTCGCCGTTGGCGCACACGCCGTTGCCCCGGGCGTCGCGCAGCACGCAGCGCCGTACGACGGGGTTGGCCCGCTCGCCGATCACCAGGGCCGAGGTGCCCAGGTGCTCGACCACGCTGTCCTCGATCACGCTGGTACCGGTCGAGGTCTCGACCAGTCCGGCGCCGGCCGGGTTGGTCACCCGGCAGCCGCGCATCGCCAGCGAACCCTGCCGGCGGGTCAGCACGGCGGTCCACGAGTTGCCGACCACCTCGCAGTCCTGAAGCGCCAGTTGGCCCTGTGGCACGTCCACGGCCGGCAGGTCGTCGTCCTGCCCCTGGAGCACCAGGCCGGTCAGCTGCACCGCCTCGGCGAGGACCTGGACCACGGAGCCGCGCCGCGGACTGATCCGCACGCTGCCCCGGACGTCCTCGGCCGTGATGGTCACCATCTTGGTGACCACCAGGTTCTCCTCGTACCGGCCGGGGCGCACCGAGATCACCGCGCCGCTGCGGGCTGCCTGAAGGGCTTCACCGATCGTGCGGTAGGAGTTGGACTCCCGCTGCTCCGCGCAGACCGTCAGCACCGGGCGCGACATGCCAGGGGTTCCCTTCGTTGGGGCGATTCGTCGAGGCGACTTCGTTGAGGTGACTTCGTCGAGGTGATGGGGGTGGGGCTGGTTCAGGAGGGCGTGCAGGTGGCCCGGATCGCGCTCGCCGCGTGGTGGGCGTAGGTCTTGGTGCTGTCGTGCCAGTCCAGGCCGCGGGTGTGCAGGGTGACGGAGAGCGAGCCGTGGTAGGGATACGTCCCCTGGTTCACCCAACGGCCCCGGTTGGCGGTCTGGTTGATGGAGAAGGAGCCGGAGGAGCTGCCGCTCTGCACGGTGTAGTAGGTCGGGTTGCCGCCGACCTTCTTCACGTCGCCGTCGGCCGGGATGTAGACGGCCAGGGCGCAGCTGGAGACCTTGCCGAGGTTGAAGGTCCACACGACGGAGTTGCCGTCGTCCTTGTTCGCCGCACCGGACATGGGCACCGAGGTGTACGTCCCGTTGCAGCCGTCGCCGCTCCAGCCGCCGGAGTTGCTCCTCCAGCCGGAGATGCCCTGGTCGAACCACTTGCCCTGGCTGTACGAGACGCCCTTGCCGCCGCAGTACGGCCCGGCCACCGCGATCACGGGGGCGGGGGCCGGGGGCGGGGCCGGGGCCGGGTTGGAGACGGGCTTCGGCGGCGCCGGCTGTTGCGGAGCGCCGGCTGGGTTGCCGCCGGCTCCGGGGGCCGGCGCCACCGCGCCGGCGCCGGTGGAGTTCGCGGCCCCGGCGGACCCGGGCGCCGGCCGGCCCGCGGCCGGGGCGCCGCCGGAGCCGCCCCCTGGCCGGCCGCGGGCGCATCGGCTGCGGGCACCTGGTCGCCCGGGCTGGGCGTGACCGGGCCGGTCTCCCCGCCGGGCACGGACGAACCGGGCGTCGTCCCGGGCGAGGCCGAGGCCCCGCCGCTGCCGCCGTGTTCGTCGAACCCGGGCACGAAGCCGTTGCCGCCGTCGCCGCCCTGCGGACCGTACCCGGCCGGCGGGGCGTCCGCCTGCGCCGGCCCGTGCTTCGGCTCGGCCGCGCCGAACCTGGCCGCCACCACCGAGCCGCCGACCAGCACTAGCCCCGCCGCGACGGCCGCCGCGATCATCGGCCGCGACACCCGGCCGGGCTTCGGGCCGGGCGCCCCGGCGTCCGCGTCGGGGCCGGACTCGGCCGGGACGGCGTTGGCCAGTGCCTCCGCCGTGCCGGCCGCCGACGGTCCGGCCTCGGCGACGGCCCCGGGCGGGGCCGGCGGTGGGGGCACGGCGGGCGCGGCACCGGACACCGCGCCTGCGCCGCCGATCACGCCCGCCGGGGCACCGGCCGGCTGTGCGGCCACACCGGCCTGCTCCGCCGCGGAGGTCTCCTCCTCCGCTCCTGCCTCCGCCGCCACGGCCCAGTTCACCTCGGGGAGCCGGAACCCGGCTGTTCCCTGCGCCTGCGCACCGCGCCTCTCCTCGCCCACTTCAACCCCTGCCCTCGACGACACTCCTGTGGGGAGGTACGGACGGCACGCCCGCCGAGGTTCAGATCTCCTGCCCGACGGTCCACACCGGGGCGTCCTGCGGCTCCGGCGGGGTCAGGATGAACGCCACCGCGCGCTCCAGCACCTCGGGTTCCGGTACGGCCGGCAGGTCGTCGCCCTGCGCCCGGACGTGCGCGAGCAGGCCCGCCTCGGGGGCCAGACCGTACTCGTCGAGGTAGTAGGTCACGGTGTCGGTCCAGATCCACCGCCCGTCGGTGCGGAAGCCCATCGGCACCACGCCGCCGCGCTCCGGCTCCACCACGTCGTCCATCAGCATCGGGGTCAGCAGCACGGCCGTCCCCTCGCGCAGATACCGGGCGACGGCCTCACGCCCGGCACCCGCCTCGATCCGCGGACGCCCCGGCGCGAAGCCCGGGCCCGTCAGCGGATCCACCACGTCGAACACCGCCGCGAGTTCGAATCCGCCCTGCACCGTCTCAGCCATCCGCGCACTCCTCACACATCCTGGGCCTTCGTCTCCTCCGACGGGCCGGCGGTGCTCCGGGGTTCACCGTCGGGGTCGGCGGCCGTCCCCAGGTCGAGACGGAAGCGGGCGGGGTGGGCCAGGCGGATCCGGTCGGCGGGCGCGACGGCGTCCCGCCGGCCGAGCCAGGCCCGCAGGCGGTCCGGGGCCGGGCGGATGCCGCCGACCTCGTGCAGCAGGACCCGCGCCGGGCGACCCGCGGCGGCGTCCGGCGGGTCGACGTCCACCACCTCGAAGCTGCTCCCCGGCGCGAAGACCACGGTCGGCTGCTCGCCCGGCTCGCCGAAGGCCGAGGTGCGGCGCCCGCGGACGGACCAGATGGCGAACTCGATCCCGACATCCTCGCCGAGGTCGGCGCCCACGGCGGCGATCCCGCTCACGGGGGCCGGCTCGGTCAGGACCGTGCCGGGGGCATAGCGGGCCGGGTCGGACCGTCCGGCCGGGGCGGCGGCCACCACGCCGCCGTAGTGGCTGGGGAGCCGGCGCAGACCGGCGGCGAGGCAGCGCAGGTAGGAGCCGAGCGGGCCGGATGCGGCCGCCCGCGCCGCCGCGGTGACCTCGGCCCGTCCGGCCGGGAGGCCGGCGTCGGTGTGGTGCAGCAGGACGGCGACCAGTTCGGGCCGCGGGTCGTCGTCCGTGAGCGCGCGAAGACCGGGCAGGCGGGTCGTCGCGTCGTCGGCGCGCCGGGCCCAGCGCTGGTACGCGGGCCCGAGTGCGGCGACCAGCACCGCACGGTCCTGGGCCAGAGTGGTGGGCCCGGCCTCGGCCGGCGGGGGTGCGGGGACGGGGTCCGGCTCGGGGGCGGCGGCCCCGGCAGGATCGGCGGGCCCGGACGCGAGGGGGGCAGCGGCGGCGGGCGCCGGTACCCAGGCAGGTCCCGGCGGCCCGCCTGAGGTCTCGTTCCGGGCGGGCGCGTCAGGCGCGGGCACCGCCTCGGACGCCGACGTCTGCACGACCGTAGCCGTGACCACCGCCGTCTCCGTCTCCGGTTCCGTCTCTGTCCCCGTCTCCGTCCCCGTTTCGGTCACCGTCTCGGTCACCGTTTCAGTGACCGTGGCCACCGCCATGGCCGTAGCCGTCGCCACCGGAGGAACCTCCGTCGGCTGCGGCACGGCGGGCGGTCTCACCGCCCGCTCCGCCTCCAGCCAGTGGAGCCCGTGCATCCGCGCGCAGAACCTGCCCACCGCGTCCGACTCCAGGTCCGTCGTCCCGGCCACCAGGAGCGCCAGGCGTGCCGTCCCGGAGGGGGCCTCGTCGAGCGGGGGGAGGCCGGCGAGCAGGCCGCCGAGGTGGTCCCAGACGTCCTGGGTGACGGGCTGTCCCGGGGCGCCGACGACGAGGACCGGCTGCCCGGGGTCGGGGCGGCGCAGCCGGGGGCCGCGGTCCGCGGTCCCCTCCGGGTGCAGCCAGAGGCCGGCCGCGACCGCCTCCAACTCCCAGCCGGGGAAGGCCGGGTAGCGCGCGAGACCTGGGGCCGCCGGACCGTCCGGCCGGCTGCGCCGGCCGACTGCGGTGACCGTGCGGCCGACCGGGCAGGCGGACAGTTCGGTGAGGTACGGCTCCCAGCCCGGCGTGCCGTCCGCGGCCACGTGGACGCTGCGGTGGGCGGTGCCGGGGGGCGTGCCGTGGCCGACCGGCAGGCCGACGGCCGCGCGTACCTCGCGGCCGAGCGAGGCCGCCAGCACCGCGGCGAGGTCGACCAGTTCGATCGGCTCTCCCCAGGGCGCGCTGAGCGTGGGCACGGCGTCGCCGGCGGCGGCGAGCAGGAGGGACGCGGCGTTGGCCAGCTGGCCGCCGGTGGGCAGCCGCCCGCCGGGCTCTCCGAGCACGAGCAGCAGGGTGCCGTCCTGGCCTGCCGCCCGGTCGAGGACGGGGAGCCGCGCGGCCGGGGCGGTGCCGGTCACCCAGAAGGCGCCGCCGGGCAGGGCGGTAATCGTGGCGGCGGCCGGCCAGCGTTCGCCGAGCGCTTCGGCCGGGCCGCCGGGCCGACAGCGCCACCAGGAGCCGCCCGGCACCTGGAGGGTGCCGTCGGCCTCGACGGAGACCACGGCGTCCGGCCCGACCACCGTCAGCCCCGTTCGCCGGGCGAGCAGTTCGGCGGGGCGCCGGCCGTCCGTCCCGGTCGCGGCCAGCCCGGAGGCGGCCAGGACCAGGGTGTCGGCACCGCGCCCGGACGCGGCCCGGGCCAGTTCCGCGAGCGACGTGCTCAGGACGGGTGCGGCGTCGGCGGCGGCGGCGAGCAGCAGCACCGTCCCGGGCTCGGCCCGCACCGGGTCGAGGGCGGCGGCCAGCCCGGCCTGCTCGGCGGCGGGCGGTGCGATGACGAAGTGCGGGCCCATCGCGCGGAGCGTGGACGGCCCGGCGGCCCCGGATGCCGGCGGGATCATGGTCGGCCTCCTTTCTGGTGGATGCGCCTGCTCTGGGTGGATACGTCCGGCCCGGTCGGTGCGCCGGGCTGGTCGGTGCGCCGGGCGGGTGGACGGGCCCGCCGGGCGGGTGGACGGGCCCGGCGGGGACTACGGGCCCGCCGTCCCGTCCGGTTCACCGGCCGCCTCGACCAGGCGGCCGGTCTGCACCTGCACGGTGCGTCGGCGGGTGATGTAGAGGCCGCGTCCGGCGGGGAACTGGCGGGGCTTGAGGTTCCCGAACAGGTGGCCCTCCGAGGGCGGGCAGGAGAGCAGCAGCGACGGCGAGTTGACCTCCTGGAGCTTGCGCAGCAGCGGGTCGCTCAGGGCTCGGCCGATGCCGTTGGCGCCGCGGGCGACCACCAGGTGCAGGCCGATCTCCGTGCCCTGGGCGAGGTCTTCGAGGAGTGCCGCGAAGGGGTGACTGCCCGAGCTGCCCGAGCTGCCCGAGCCGGTGCCCACCAGCTCGTAGTCGTCGACCAGGATGAACAGTTCGGGCCCCTCCCACCAGTCGCGCAGCTTCAGCCGCGCGGGCGTGATGTCGGCGGGCGGGATGCGGTTCTTCATCGCGCGGGACGCGCCGTCCACGATCTGGCGGAGGTTGTCGACCGCGACCGCGTAGCCCAGCCGGTACGCCTCCGGCACCGCGTCGTACAGCTCGCGCCGGTAGTCGACCAGCATGATCCGCGCCTCGGCGGGCGTGTAGGCCGAGGTGATGGCGCGGATCATGAGCTTGAGCAGGTTGGTCTTGCCGGACTCGCTGTCGCCGACCAGCAGGAGGTGCGGGTTCTCCTCGAAGTCGTGCCAGAGCGGCGCGACCTCGGTGTCCTCCAGGCCGATCGGTACGCGCAACCGGCCATCGGGGGCGGGCAGTTCGGCGGCGTCGAGGGTGAGCGGCAGCATCCGCACCTCGGGCGCGCGCGGGCCGGTCCAGTGCGCGGCGACGGCGTCGACCAGGTCGGCGACGCCCTCGCCGAGGTCGTCGGTGCGGCCGGAGCCGTCGGTCCTGGGCAGCGCGGTGAGGAAGTGCAGCTGCTCGTCGGTGAGGCCGCGGCCGGGCACCTTGGGGACCTTGGCCGCCGCACGCATGTTGACCACCGAGTCGACGGAGTCGCCGAGCCGCAGCTCGAAGCGGGTCTGCAGCTGGTCACGCAGGCCGCCGGTGATCTCGCCCCAGCGGGTGGTGGCGACGACCAGGTGGACGCCGTAGTTGATGCCGCGCTGGGAGATCAGGGTGAGCGGCTGGACGAGGTCGCTGAACTCCTGGCGCAGCGTGTTCCAGCCGTCGACCACCAGGAAGACGTCCCCGTGCGGGTCGTCGGGCAGCTCGCCGGCGGCCTTGCGGCGGCGGAAGGAGGCGATCGAGTCGATACCGAGCTCGGCGAAGTACTTCTCGCGCCGGGTGATGATGCCGTTCACCTCGGCGACGGTGCGCAGTACCCGCTCGCCGTCGTGCCGGCCGGTCACCCCGCCGACGTGCGGCAGGCCGCGCAGGGCGGAGAGCGTGCCGCCGCCGAAGTCCAGGCAGTAGAACTGGGCTTCGCGCGGGGTGTGGGTGAGCGCGAGGCCGGTGATCAGGGTCCGCAGCAGGGTGCTCTTGCCGCTCTGCGGGGCGCCGGCGATGCCGACGTGGCCGCCGGCCCCGGAGAGGTCGGCGGTCAGCAGGTCGCGCAGCTGGTGGAAGGGGCGGTCGATCACGCCGACCGGGACGCCGAGGGCGCCGTGCGCGCGTGCGTCCGCCGTGGTCAGGCCGCGCTCGGGGTGCGGGACGATCGGCGGCAGCAGCTCGTCCAGGGTGGGCGGGACGTCCAGGGGCGGCAGCCAGACCCGGTGGGCGGGCGGCCCGGCGTCGCGCAGCCGGTCGGCGGCGAGCTCCAGCAGCGAGCCTGCCGTCGGCTCCTCCACCGGTTCGGCAACCGGCTGCGGCAGTTGACGTGGCGTCAGGTACTCGGTGCCGTAGGCGACCACCTGGCCGGCCAGGGCCGCCTGCTGGGCGGCGCGGCGCTTGGGACGGTAGGCCCCGGAGACGTAGGCGGCCTTGAACCGGGTCAGGGTCGAGATGTCGCTGCGCAGGAAGCCGTTGCCGGGTTGGGAGGGCAGCTGGTAGGCGTCCGGCACGCCGAGGACGCCGCGGCTCTCCATCGCGGAGAAGGTGCGCAGGCCGATCCGGTAGGAGAGGTGGGACTCCAGCGCGCTCATCCGGCCCTCGTCCAGGCGCTGCGAGGCCAGCAGCAGGTGGACGCCGAGCGAGCGGCCGAGCCGTCCGATCATCACGAACAGTTCCATGAAGTCGCGGTGGGCGGCGAGCAGTTCGCTGAACTCGTCGACCACCAGGAACAGCGTGGGCAGCGGCCGCAGCGGCGTCCCCGCGGCCCGCGCGGTCTCGTACTCCAGCAGCGAGGCGTAGCCGGCCTCGCGCAGGACCTCCTGACGGCGGACCAGTTCGCCGTGCAGCGCGTCGCGCATCCGGTCGACCAGGCCCGCCTCGTCGGCGAGGTTGGTGATCACCGCCGAGGTGTGCGGCAGGGTGTCCAGGCCGAGGAAGGTCGCGCCGCCCTTGAAGTCCACCAGCACGAAGTTGAGCACCTCGGAGGAGTGCGTCATCGCCAGCGCCACCACCAGGGTGCGCAGCAGCTCGGACTTGCCGGAGCCGGTGGCGCCGATCAGCATGCCGTGCGGGCCCATGCCGCCCTGCGCGGACTCCTTGAGGTCGAGGTCCACCGGGCGGCCGTCCGGGCCCAGCCCGAGCGGCACCCGCAGCCGCTGGGGGATGCCGCGCTGGGCCCAGAGCGCCTCCACGTCCACCGCGTGCAGGTCGGGGATGCCGAGCAGCGCGGTCAGGTCGAAGTCGGTGGCCAGCGGCTCGGCGACGTCCACCGTGTCGGCGATCCGGTAGCGGGCCAGCAGGGCGGCGAGCCTGGTCGCGGCGAGCCGGGTGAGGGCGTCGGGGCGGCCGAGGTCGGTGTCGACGTCCTTGCGGTTGCGGTCCGCGCCGACCATGGCGAGCCGTCCGCCGTCGATCCGCAGCCGCAGGGTGGTCCGGGCCGGGCGCCACTCCAGGTTCTCGGCGAGGTCGATCAGTACGGTGTTGCGGTAGCCGGCCAGCGCGGCCCGGCTGCCGGCGTGCGCGCCGGGCCCGTCGAGCACCAGCACGGTGAACGGCTCGTCGCGGTTGGGCACGGCGTCCGGCTCGTAGCCGGGGCGGCCGGTGAACTCCTCGCCGATCAACTGCTCCACCTCGACCAGGCTGCCCGCCACCAGCCGGACCGGGCCAGCCCCGTCGGTGTCGCTCGGGTGCAGCGCGTGCGGCAGCCACTTGGCCCACTCCCACGCGGCGCGCTGCTCCGGCGCGGCGACGACGGCGATCCGCAGCTCGTCCGGCCCGTGCACCACGGCCAGCTGGGCGAGCACCGCCCGGACCAGCGCCCGGGCAGCGTCGGGGTCGTCGGAGCGCAGCAGCAGCTGGGCGAAGCCGCGCAGGTGGATCGCGATCGGCTGGTCGGCCACCGTCCCGTAGGCGTGGATGAAGCGCCGCAGCGCGTGCGCGCACAGCGGCTCCAGGTCCTCGACCGGCTTGGTGGCCAGCGGGGCCAGCGGCGTCGCCAGGCGCTGGGCGCCGAGGCCGATCCGGACGTCGCTGAAGTCCGGGTGGGCGGACCGCCGCTCCCACAGGCGCGTGGTGCCCACCAGTGACCAGAGCTCGCCGGGCGCCGGGTGCCGCCACGCCAGCGCCTTGCGCTGCGCGTCGATCGAGCGCCGGGCCTGGCGGCGCACCTGGGACAGGTAGCGCAGGTAGTCGCGCCGCTCGGCGCGCAGCAGCTGCTTTCGGTCGCTGGAGCCGCGGATCAGCTGGGTGACCAGCATGCCGACCGCGGAGAGCGCCATCATGCCGACCGCGACGTAGCTGAGCGCGCCGCCGCCCTCACTGCCGCCCGGGTGCAGGAACATGAAGACCATGGACAGCGAGCCGAGCGCCATCGGCATCATGCTGATCACGCTCGCCATGCCGCTCTGCTTCTCGGGCAGGCTCGGCGGCTCCTGCAACTGCACCTCGCCGTCGGGCATCTCGGGCCCCGGGCGCCGGGGCGTCCGGTTGATCAGCACCACACTCACGTCAGGGCTCCTCACTGCCACGGCCGTCCTCCCAGGGTGACGGGCCGCGGGCCGCCCGGGGTTCAGTCGCGGTTGAACGCGTCGCGCCGCGCTGCCCGTTCGACAGGGAGAGGAAGCAGACGGACGGACCCGTACCGGAGGAGTGGCGTGAGCAGCAGTGTCGTGGCAGGACTGTGCCGATTGAGGTTCCACGCGCCGGGGGCGGCCTTCGACCTCGCCGTCCCCGCCGACGTTCCGCTCGCCGACCTGCTGCCGGCAGTCCTCGGCCACGCGGGCGCCGCACTGGCCGAGGAGGGGCTGGAACACGGCGGCTGGACGCTCCAGCGGCTCGGTGAGGACCCGCTGGACGAGGAGCAGAGCGCCGAGGCGCTGAACCTGCGCGACGGCGACACGCTCTACCTGCGACCACGCCACGAAGCCCTGCCGACGGTGCACTTCGACGACCTGGTGGACGGCGTGGCCACCGGGATGAACGAACGCGGCGACAGCTGGCGGCCCACCCTGACCCGCCGGCTGGCCATCGCGGTGGCCCTGCTCACCCTGGCCGGCGGGTGGGTGCTGCTCGCCCTGCCCGGCCCGGCCATCGCGCGGGTGGCGGCGGCCGCCGCCACGGCGGTGCTGCTGCTGCTCGGCGCCGCCAGCGCCTCCCGCGCGATGGCCGACGCCGGCGCGGGCGCCGCACTGGGCGCCGCCGCCGTGCCGTATCTGGCGCTGGCCGCCCTGCTGCTGCCCGGCGGCCCGAGCGGCGACGACCTCCTCGGCGCCCGGGTGCTGGCCGCCGCCTCGGCGGCGGCCGGTGCGGCGGTGCTCTCCCTCGCGGCCGTCGGCGGCGCCGCGCCGCTCTTCCTGGGTCTGGTCCTGGCGGCCGGCTTCGGCGTGCTGGCCGGCGTACTGGTCCTGGCCGGCCTGACGCCCGACCAACTGGTCGCGGTGATCGTGGTGTTCGCGGTGCTGGTCGGCACGTTCGTCCCGTCGTTCGCCTTCCGGCTCTCCGGCCTGCGGCTGCCGATGCTGCCGCGCAACGCGGAGGAGCTCCAGGAGAACATCGAGCCCTTCCCGGCCGACGCCGTGCTGCCGCGCAGCCTGGTCGCGGACGACTACCTGATGGCCCTCTACACCGCGATCGGAGCGGTCTGCGCGGCCTGTCTGACCCTGCTGCCCTTCGCCGACGGCTGGGCGGGCCCGGCGGAGGCCGGCGCGCTCAGCCTGCTGCTCCTGCTCCACGCACGCGCGATCGGCAGCATCCGCCAGCGGCTCAGCCTGCTCCTGCCGGGCGTGTACGGCGCCGCCGTGCTCCTCGCCCGCCAGGCGACGACCTCCTCGGCCGGCGAGCGGCTCGTCCTGCTGGGCAGCCTGCTGACCGTGGCCGTCTCCCTCCTGGTGGCGGCCTGGACGATCCCCGGCCGCCGCCTGCTCCCCTACTGGGGCCGCATCGCGGACATCGTCCACACCCTCGGCGCTCTTGCCCTGCTGCCCCTCGCCCTCCAGGCCTGCGGCGTCTACCACACCCTGCGCGGCCTGGGCGGCTGACCCGGGGCCACGGCTTTCCAGCGGCGCGTTCGCTTCGCCGGACGCGCCGCTGCCGTTTCCCTGCCCGGCCGACGCGGCCGGGCCCCGAACTCCGCTACGCGCCGATGATGTCCGGCCGATCCTCGCCCCTGTCGTACCAGCGTTGGAGGGCGTCAAGCAGAGCCTTGGTCGACTTCCAGGGCAACGGGGTCTTCTTCATGGCCGTGTCGACGAACGTGGTGAAGGACTGGGTGCCCGCGCTATTCCCGAAGGCCGTCACCTCCCGCATCAAGGCCCTTGCCACCGGCGGCTTCAGGAGGCCGTTGATCAGCTCCAAGTCCCTGGTCGGCTGCTCCGCAAGGGCGCGCGCGGCTGCGGCGGCGGCCTCGGCGGCGGCGCGCTCGGCCGCCGCACGGACCTCCTGCACCGACGGGAAGTACTTGAAGACGATTCGTTGGGCGTCCGGAACCGCCGGGTTCGTGGAGTTGAGCTCGGTGGCGTCGCTCCAACCGTAGGTGAGCCCGACCTCCCTCTTGCTGTCGATCGATGCCCTGGAACTGGTCGTGAAGGTTCTCCTGGTGTCCACGTTGAGCGCATAGCCCACATAGGCACTCATCCCCGGGTACTTCTGCAGAAAGTCGTCGACGACGTACCGGCAGCTGTCACAGGTGCCGCGCGTGGAGATCACGCTTAGGACGCCTTCGGGCTGCGGAGGAATCGTGACCACGGGCAGCTCGGTGGACTTCTCCGGTGGCTTGGGTGGTGTCCGGGACTTCCAGGAGTTCATCGTCGCGTGCACGGCGGCCATCGCCTTGACCTCGGCGTCGTTCAGCTGCTTGTCGACCTGCTTCAGATCCTTCCAGGCCAAGGCGGCCTGATAGGACGGTGTCGTTCTGTTCACGGTCTTGTCGTAGCCGCTCACGAAGGCGTCGGACTGCCACTTCCTGGCGGGGTCGTCCTTCATGGTCAGGCTGACAACGGCGAAGGTCTTCAGATCGTCCATCGTCCTGAAGAGCGGCTCCAGCAACGGGTCGAGCGCGGCGTTCGCCGCTGTCGGCGAACCGGGACGCGGCTCTGGGGGTGCCGCGGCCTGCTTCTGCTTGGCCGGCTTCGACGCCGTCTCACCTTTGGGCGGCGGAAGCACATCGCGTGGGCCGGCCGGGTTGAGGACGTGCTCGACCAGGTCGGCCTCGGTCAGCGACGCCCGCACGGGGGGCCCCGAGGGTGCGGCGGACGGCTCCGGGTCCGGAGCGTGCCGGGGGGCCGGTTCGGTGCCCGGCTCGGCGCCCGGGCCGCTCATGAACTCGCGGAAGCCGAGCAGCATCTCCTCGTCCGCCCGAGTCGCGCGGACCGGGTTGGCAGCCGACGGGTGGAGGGCCTGCGGGTCGGGGCCGTAGAGCCTCACCAGCAGCGGCAACAACTCGGGTGCGTTCTTCCTGGCCCAGTCGGCACCGTTGTTGCGGGGCTTGCCGGTTGTCGGGTCGTTCCCGTGGTTGGTGCCGAGGTAGGCGTTGGTCAGCTGGGCGAAGTACTCGTGCTCGTCGGCCGACGAGTAGTTGCCGACCACCTTGCCGGATCCGTTGCGCCGGCTGCCGTCCGGCCAGGCCTTGTCGTCGCCCTCCTGGTGGGGGTCTTCGCCGCGCCTGGTCAGGTAGGTCTGCTCGATGAGCTTCGTCTCATCGCCGGTCAGCCCGAACCTCTCGATGGCGTGGGCGAGTTCGTGGGTGGTGGTGGAGTATCCCTCGGGGTAGACCTGCGTGCCGATCTCCGTCTCCGCACCGAGGAGGTTCTCCTCCGTCACGGCCACGACCTTGCCGCTGGAGCCTCGGACGGTGTCCCAGTGGCGGTCGCCACCGGCGTCGCCGGCGGCCCTCAGGCCGCGCAGGCTCTCGAATCCCACCACGTCGGTCATCGGGACGTCCCGGGGCACGACCACCACCCGGACACCGTTCGCCAGTAGGCCTGCGGCGACGTCCCTGTCCTGGAGCATCCGCGCGACCTGGGCGTAGGCCTCCCGGCGTGCGGAGACGGGCTCGTGCGCACGGGGGTCGACGTCGACGATCAACCGGGCCGCCGCCTGTGCGAAGTCCTTCGGCCCAAGCTCACGCAGCAGGCTGTCGACGAACCGGGTGTCGTTCGCGAGCTCCTGGCGGATCTCGGGGGCGAGGTGCTCCAGGTCCTGGACCCGCTGGTGCAGGGGCGTGTCCGGCGGCGCCGTGCCGCCGTGCGGGGCCTTGGGCTGCGGGGCCACCACCGTCCCGTCGGAGGGCGCCGGAGGCGTCTGGAAGTCACCGCCGGCCCAGCCGCGCCGGTTCCGGTTACCGTCGTCGGCGTCATCGTCGTCGAGCCGCCGCTTCGGTCCGCCGACGTCCAGCATTTCGACGTCCGGGTCGCCGCCGGCCTCGTCCGGCTGCCGGTCGGAGTAGTGGTTTCCGGCCAGCCACAGATGGACCTCCCGCGACCACTCTGCTCCATCGAGCGGAGCGAGCACGTGCTCCGAGCCGTCCTCGGTGTGAATGTGCAGTCGCACTCCCAAGGCCGAGGCGACGGCCATCGGAGCCAGATCGCCCGCCGCAGTGTTCCAGTTCCCGGTCAGGGCGATCGTCAGGAACAGCTCGTCGAAGGCCGTCCCGCGCGCCCGCGCGAACTCGGTGACCCGTCGAAGGTTCGCGGGGGCCAGCATCCAGTCGACGACCAGGTTGCGCAGCGCCAGCGGGTCTCCGACCTCGCCCGGACGCAGAACGGCGTTGACGGCGTGGTAGAGGCAGTCGCCGTCGGCCGGCACGGAGCTGCGACCTCCCGGCCAGGGCCTGGTGACCGCCAGATCTCCCAGCAGGTCAGGGGCGTACCGCAGGTGCGCGAGCTTGCGGCCCAGCCGGATCGACGAGGTCGACAGCGCCAGCGTCTGGGAGGCCAGCACCTTGTGCTCGTCCTGAATGCCGGCCCTGACGTCCGGGAACGCGCCTCCGACGGATGCCGACGTCGAGTGACTCAGCACGTTCTTGGCGTGATCGCCCAACGGCCGGGCCTGCTTGGGTGGCAGCGTGCCGCGTTCGTGCCCCTCCGGTCCCGGCCTGAGCTGTTCGTCCCTGAGGAACGTGTCGAGGTCGCCCGGGCGGTAGGCGGTCCGGTACGGACCGAGGCTGAGGCCGTCCTTCGCCGACCTGGCATTCCCCTTCGTCTCCCCGGGCAGGGAGTCGTTGCTGAACAGCCGGCCCAGCACCGTCGTCAAGCCGGTGTGTGACTGCAGCACCGTCGGCTCCGAGTCGCTCGGCTTCGGGTTGTTCTCCTTATTCCGCACCTTCTCGAAGTAGTCTGCGGCGATCCGGGCGAGGTCGGTGACGACGGCCCCGTTGCGGAAGTCGGTCCGGAACGCCTCGCCCCGGTGCGGCAACCGGTTGTTGGAAGCGTCGGCGCGGACCAGCTCGGTGATCTCGTCCCGCCCCCGCTCCAACTCGGGGATCCGCTCCACCCCGTTCTCCACGACCTCGGGGGCACTCGTCCTGGAGTTCGTCACCTCCACGGAGTCGGGCCGGCCCTCCAGCATCGGCTCGTAGCGGCGCCGGAGCTCCCAGCCGTTGAGGCGGTTCAGCCGCCGTCCGATCTCCTCGAACTCCGCTCCGCCCCTGCCCCATTGGAGGTACGGCTTGCCGTCCTGGGTGCGCAGCCGCACGGCGGACCCGTCGATCATCAGGTTCGGCTCGGGCGCGTAGGGCACCAGCGGGGCGTACGAAGCCTGCCAGTCGCGTTCGGCCATGTCCTCGTCCACCAGGCGTCCGAACCTCTCCAGGAGATCCTGCCGGCCCTCCGGGGTGGCCCATCCGGCAGGCAGCTCGGACGAGGTGAGCTTCTTCTCGATGTCGGCGATCAGCCTCGCCAGATCCGCCCCTTCGGTGGGCATGCGGTAGCCACCGCTGAAGGCCAGTGGCCTGTTCGACGACGGCCGGGCTTCCTCCTCCCGGAGCAGGTCGAGGTCGTAGTGGTCCGCGTTGGGGTGCTCCGGGCGCGGCTGGGGGCGGCGGAGAGCCGCCTCCACGTAGTCGAAGACGTGCTCGCCCGAGGGCACCCTGCGCGAGCCGAAGTCGTAGTCCTGCACCGAGAGGTAGGGGTGCAGCCCACGCTCCATCATCGCGTCGATCAGCTGGTGCGTCGGTTCGCTGTCGAGCACACCGTTGCGCAGCGTCCCGTAAGGGGGGGACTTCTTGCCGCTCGACGACACCGACCAGTCGAACTGCTTCCCGACGACGGCGATCGGGACGCGCAGGTCCCGCACCAGTGCCCGGGCCTGCTCGACCGCCTCGTTCAGCCGCTCCACCGGAACCTCCGACGGCGCGTTCAGCCCGATGACGAAGGCCACCCTCGAGCGCATGGCGTCGCTGACCCCTTCCAGGATCCGGTCGACGACCTCGCGGATCCGGTGGGCTTCCCCGTATGCCGTCATGGAGTTGACGACGAAGCCGAGCGGGTAGTCGTCACGCGTACTGCGCTGGACGAACTCCAGGTACGCGGGCCCGTCCATCCGCTCCTGGACTCCCTGGCTCCTCGTCAACCGCCCGAACTCGGCGTTGCCGGGCCGGTCCGACGATGTCTGCAGGTTGTCCATCAACTGCGTGATCCCCGTGCGCAATACCGGCGTGGAGGCGGTGCCGGGGCCCGGCTCCGGCCAGGCGGGCGCCGAGTTCACCTCCGGTCCGGGGTCGTCGGGGTCGACGGCTGCCGTTTTCTTCTTCTTGCCACCGAGCACGACCGCCTCGTGGCCGTTCAGGGCAATCTCCTCGTTCGCCGCGGTCTCCCGGCCCTGCGGCCTCGGCCCGGCGGGAAGATCCTCGCCCCGCGTCGCCACCCTGACGTTCCCGTGCTCGTCGAGGCTCAGCTCGTTCCAGTGGCCGGGAGTCATGGCCCGGGGAACGCCGTCGGCCGAGAAGCCCACGGCCCGGGCGGCGAGCACCCGGGGCTGTTCCCCGGGCACCAGCAGGACGAAGTCCGGGGAGGCGAGGACGCGGAGGCCCTCATCGGGGAGCAGCCTGTGCAGTTCCCGCATCATCTCGGCGACGTAGGAGGTCTCGCCGCCCCGGCTGCCTCGGCAGGTGAGGACCCGCAACGGCTCCCCCTGCCAGACGCCGTCGACGCGCATCCGGGCCAGTGCCTCAGCCGCCACCCCGGGCGTCACCGGGGAGCCGTTCCAGGTGGGCGCTCCGTCGGCCCGGTCGCTGTGGTAGGCGATGGTGAAGTGGTCGGGGTCGTGCGGAATCCGGTGGAGCACCGGCAGGATCGTCTGCTCCTCGGGCCGTCCGCGCTCGGTGGGGTCGGCGAGCCAGTGGACGCCGGTGCCGACCTCGTGGGCGAGCTCGCGGGCGACGGCCCTGCTCAGGGGGATGCCCGGGACGGACACCTGCGCGTGGTCCGTCGCGGCCACCGACGCGGAGGCGTCGCCCTCCCGGAACCAGGGCCCGGGCCCGAACTCGGCCACGGAGAGATCGACCTGGTCGGCCGTCACCCGGATGACGTCGTGGGCCGAACCGTTCTCACCGACGGAGACGCCGAAGCTCAGCACGACCGGGACGCCGTTCTCGGTGCGGCCGGTGGCGAGCGCGACATGGCTGTTGTCGTTCCTGGTGACGACGATGTCCCCGGCCCGCGGCAGCGCCGTGTACTCCAGTGAGGCGTCGTAGACCTTGCTGCCGTGCGGGAACAACCGGTCGCGGAGGCGGTCGTTCCACGTTCCGTCGGCCTCGAAGCCCCGGTACGTCTCGCGGACCCAGTCCGCGGGGAGCACGCCCGCGTGGTGGGCGACCAGCAAGATCGATTCCCAGCAGTTGAGCGTGGTGTCCTCGGACATCGCGGGCACCTCGTCCGTCTCCCCCCGCGCCCACCGGAGGAAGTCGGCCTTGCCCTGCTCACCGGCCCCGCCGGCCACCCGCCAGGTCATCCGCAGCTCGGGCCGCCCCATCGCCGCGACCACCTTGTGCCCGCTGTCGGGCGCGGGCAGGTCCAGTCGCCCCGCCAGGTGGTCGGCGCGCAGGGTCAGCAGGGCGTCGTGCAGCCGCGCCGCGGCGGTCCCGGCCGACGCCGGCCCGTCGGACTTCGAGGTCAGCGCGGCGAGGTCGTCGGCGCCGAGGCGGTCCCGGTCGTGCAGGTGCTCGGCCAGCGCGCGGACGTCCTCGGGGCGGTTCGCCGCCCCGGGGCCGACGTCCGCGCCGATCCGTACGCCCAGCGACTCCGCCTGCCCAGGACGCAGGACGGGGCTCAGGAACTCGGCCGCCGCCGGGAGCAGCGGGGCAACGTCCACCAGCTGCTTCGCGGTCAGCGCCTTCCCGTGGCCGAACGGGAGCCTGGCCGTGCGCTCGTTGGGGACCGGCTTCGGAAGCCTGGACGGGGGCTTGTTGCGCTCGGTGTCGTACAGCTTGTCGACCGCCGACTTCGTCGCCGGGTCGAGCAGGCCGAGGGCGTCCAGGCGGGTGGCCAGGGCGTACACGTCGGCGAGGGTGTTCCGGCTGACCTTCCGGTCCCCGATGAACTCGCCCGAGGACATCTGGAGACCTCGGGCCGCCGCCGTCTCGTCCAGGCCCAGGCTCCTGCCGGCCCGGACCAGCACCGTCCCGCTGTCCGCGGTGTGCGCCGCACCGTCGTGCCCACCGGTCACCGGCTCCGTCGGACGCGGGGCCGGCACCGCCTGGTCGCCCGGGTTCGAGCTCCGCTCCGTCGACGTCGCCGCCGGGCCGGAGGGCCGGTCCGGGTGCGGCCCGGCCGCCGGCGGCCGGGCGGGGCCGCCGAGGGCCGATTCGATCGACGTGGCCAGGTCGTCCCGCCCGGGGCGCGTGGCAGGCCCGTCATGATCGGCCGCCGGCCCGGTCCGCACCAGGGCCGTGGGCCCGGTCGCCGGGGCGGACTCCCGGTGCGCGAAGGCGTCCTCGTGGGAGCGTTCGTGCGCGCGCCACCCGGCCGCGTCCAGGTGCGCCAGCTTCCACAGCTCGCGGTACCGGGTGAAGAAGTCGGCGCCGTACTCGCGCTTGAAGGAGGAGACCAGCTCCTCGTTGAGGGCGTGCAGGGCCGCCAGTTCCTCGAAGCCCTTGGCCGCGTGGTTCAGTGCGGGCGCCGCCTCGGCCTCGAAGGCGGCGTGCTCGGCCAGCTCCTCGTTCAGCTCCTGCCGCCTGGCATGCCACTGCTCCTGACGGGTGGCCAGGTCTGCGGGCCTGCCGAAGACCTCGTCGAAGGCCTTGCCGATCCGGTCGGTGTGGCCCTCCTTCAGCCGGTCCGTGCCGTGTCCGGACAGCCCGACGTGCTCCCGGGCCGCCGTCTGCGCGGCGTCGCCCGCATCGCGACGCACCGCCAGCCGGGCGGCCTGGTGCGTCAGCCGGTCGTGCACGGAGCCGGTGCCGGTGAGGTCGTCGAGGTCCTTCGCGAGCTCCGCCGTGTCCTTCGCGGCCCGGTTCAGGTGGTCCGCGATCCGCCGGTCGACCACGTCCGCGAGTTCCCGGGTGACCGTGCCGCGCGCCTGGTGGACGTCCGACGCGGTGGCCCCGAAACCGTCCGCGAGCTCGACGTGCGCCGCACCGGCGTCCTCGCCCCAGGACGTGGTCGCCTTCTCGACCTCGGAGAAGGCCTTGCGGATCGCGGCCTCACGGGCCGCCTGCACGGCGAACTCGTGCGGCAGGGCTTCGGCGCGGCCGGCCAGCGCCCGCTCGAAGAGGTCGGCGGCAGAACCACGTTCCCGGCGCGGCCCGGCGGCCCCGTCGGCCGGGCCGGCGATCTCGTCGAAGTCGGCGGAGAGCCGCTCGCGCAACGAGTCCTTGATCAGCACGAGGCTGTCCGCGGAGAGTTCGGGACGCTCCGTCACGCCGAGGGCCCGGAGCAGCTCCCGGTCCGTCGGGTCGAGCCGGTCGTACCAGGAACCCTCCGTGCGGCCGACCAGGTGGTCGGCCGTCCCGAGGGCGCTCTCGTGGTCGGCCCGGAAGGCGAGGTCCTGCCCGAGGTGCTCGGTGAGGCGGTCCAGGGCCCTCTGTGCGTGCGCGTTGCGCGCCGCCGTGAGGTCCTCCGGGCCCGCGTAGAGCCGAGCCACCTCGCCCTCGGCCTGCGCGCGGAACCGCACCGCAGCGTCGCGGCGGATCAGCTCCAGGGTCGCGGGCGGCAGGTCGCCCGGCCTGGTCCCGGGCCCGCTGCCGCCGCTGACGTCGTCGAGCAGTCGCGGGGGGGCGCTCCACTCGGTCACGGTGCGGTCGAAGCGCTCCATCGCGACCCGGACCGCCGCCTCGCGCACGGCGGCCAGGTGGGTGAGGCCGGGCAGGTCGGCCAGGATCTGCGCGCGGTCCTGCGGCCGGGCCGTCAACTGCTCGTACATCAGGTTCTTCGCGCGCTGCCAGACGGCCGTGGGCAGCCCGGGGCCGGTGCCTTCGGGGAAGCGCACCGGTCCGTCGGGGTCGGCGAAGGCCTCGCGCAGCGCCTCCTCGGCCTGCGCGTCATGGGCGCGGCCGCTGCCGTCGGGATCCGACTGCAGCTTCCCGGCCGCCTCGGCAAGCTTGCCGTCGTAGGTGTCCTGGAGCTCGCGCTGAGCCTCGCGCCACTGCTCCTGGCCCCGGCCGGCCGGTTCCGCCCGGACGTGCTCGGGTGCGGCGGTGTAGTGGTACGCGTGCCCGGACGCGGTGCGGTCGGCCCCCGTCGGGGGCGGGGTCTGCTGCGGATCGTGCGGGACGGTGGCGGACGGCATGTCCGTCGAGTCGTGCACCGGCGCCGGCTGATCGTGCTCCGACGGCGCCGGATGCGACGGCTCGTCACCGAACGGCATCGCGCCGTCGAGCGGCCTGTCCCGGTCCAGTTGGTGCGGATCCGCCGCCACGTACCTGTCGGGCAGGGGACGGCTCGCCTCGCCGTCGCCGGGGAGATACGCCCCGTGCCGCTGCGGGGCGGGCTCCGGGACCGCCTCGGTGGGCCGGTGGAACTCCAGCCATTCCCCGCCCACCACCACCGCGGGCCGGCCATCGGTGGTGTGGCCCACCTCGGACGCGACCACCAGATGGCCACGGCCGGCGCCGCCGACCGCCGGGGGGACGAAGTACACCCTTCCCGTCGCGGCCATCGCCGTGGTGCCGAGATTCCCGAGGCCGAGCTGTCGCATCACCTCGGTGACGTAGCCGTGGTCCACGGTGCCGCCCAGCCCGCAGGCGACGAACTGGAGCTGGTCGGTGCCGTTCCAGGCACCGCCTTCGTGCAGTCCCGCGAGGATCCCGACCAGGGTGTCCTCGGTGAGCGTGACGTCGTCCCGGACCGGCATGCCCGTCGCCGGATCCGTGTGCACGGCGACCGTGAACACGCCCTCTCGGGACGGGAACCGCGACAGCGTCCCGGCCAGGGCCTCCCGCGCGGCCGGGGCCGGCTCGGAGTCACCCAGCCACCAGCCGTGCTCGGAGCCGCCGAAGGCGGTGAACGACTCACCGACCTCGCCCATCCGCGGGACCGGGTCCGTCGAGTACCACTCGGCGGGAAGGTCGAGCACCTCGAAGCTGGGGTGCTCGCCCAGCGTGCCACCACGAAGGAAGTCACTCACCCCGTCGATGTTCGAGGCGGTGTAGACCGCCGGCTCCGGGTTGTGGCCGTCGGTCTCGTCATCGCTACTGCGGGAGTGGACCGAGACGGACCCGCCCTCCTCCAGCGTGATGGTCACCGTCAGGTGCTGACCGGCCAGCTTCGGGTGGAGTGACCGGATCTCGATCGTCTTCTGCCGGCCGTCCTCCGACAGCGATTCGGTGACCCGCTGGTCGCGCTCAAGGCCGTGTGCGGCCCGCAGGGAGTCGGCGCTGAAGTGCCGGGAGAACCCCTCGAAGGCGGCCTCCATCGACATGTCGCTCGACCAGTTCTGCACCGCCGTCCGGATGTCGGCGACCTCCAGGGGCTCCGCACGCACCCGGATGACGTCGAGGCCGTCCTGGTTCTGCGCCTCTCCGATCACCCTCAGCCGGGTCGGGCCGAGCGTCACCTCGGACTGCCCGGGGTTCACCTCGTCCGGGCCGCCCGGCAGCCGGGTGTGGCCGGGCGGGAACGACAGCGCCAGCATCGGGTGCGAGACCGGTACCTCGATCTCGAAGAGCGCGTAGTTCTCGCGCCCGCCGCCGTTCGTGGTCCACTGCTCGTGGAAGTCCGGGTTGAACGAGGTGGAGGAGGGCAGCAGCTCCAGGAACTCCCCGGCGGCCCGGGCTTCCTGGCTCATCTTGACCGCTCGGTAGAGCAGCAGGGTTTCGCCCGTCGGGTCTCCGGCCGGCGGCCGGACGGCTTCCTTTGCCGCGTGCGTGTAGAAATTCCCCACCTGACGCATCAGGTCCTCGAACTGCTCCCCCGAACGGTTCCTGAGCATCCCGCCGGCGCCGCGCTTGCCGGTGAACGTACCGCTCTTGATCCCCCCCATGAACTCGCGGAGCTGATGGTCGGTCATGGCCGCGCCGAGGTGCCGAAGCGCCAGGTTCGTCCCGGCGGCCACCTGCTCGGGGGTCGGCGGGTCGCCGAAGACCACGGCCTCCGGCATTTCATTCCTGCGGCCGTCGGGCTTCGCGGCCGTGTACGTGTAGTGGTCGGGGGCGGACGGCTGCTCCGGATCCGCACGCAGGTACCACGGCGTGCCCTCCTCCCGGAGCCGTACCTGCTCGTCGGAGAGCGGGCGTTGGTACTCGTGCCACTGCCCCCCACCCTCGATGACCGGCCGGCCGTTCGCGTCGAGACCGACCCAGGTGGCCACCACCAGGTGGCCGGGGCCACCCTGCATCCCGCCGTGTTCGGGACGGGAGAACGAGGGCACCAGCCACACCGGACCGTCGGCGGCCCTGGCCCGGGCGCCGGGGACGCTCGTCCAGAGCTCCGTCATGACCTTGTGGACGTAACCGGATTCGACGGACCGGCCGGCACCGCACGCGACGAATTCGACGGTCTGGGTGTGGGGGTCCCACTCCCCCGAGGCCTCCAGATCCCGCAGCGTCCCGGCCATCTCCTTCGGCTCGAGCGTGCGGCCGTCGACCTTCGGGACCCCGCTCTCCCCGATGTGTATGGCCACGGTGTACTTGGTCACGTCGACCGGCATCCGCGAGAGGGCGTCCTCGATCCCCGTCCGCCGACCGACCGGGAGCTCGTGGTCCGCGATCCAGCGCCCTTGCTGCGCGCTCCCGAAGTCGGTCAGGCGCCTGCCGTGGGCGGGCGTCTCCTGGTGATCGCTCCCCGCCCGGTGGTCGACCGGCAGCAGGTCGAGACCGTCGTCGGGGCTGTGGCCGTCCGCGAGGTCGTGGTCCGCGCGCTCATGCGGGGCAGGCCCCGACGCGGCGTCCGGCCGGTGGCCGGCACCGGACCGGGTGTGCACGGGCACCGGCGCCGGCGGCTTCTCGCCCGCCGGCGCGGGAACGTCCCCGGTCGCCCCGGGGGTGTCGCCGGTGGCCCGCGGCGGCACCGGCTGGTCGGCGGGCACCGGTGCCGGGACCGGGCCGTGCTCGCCCGGAGCCGGCCGCCCGTCCGCATCGGCCCGCGGCGGCGACTGATTCTCGCCGCCCGCCGGCGTCGTGGGGTGTCCGGTGGCGGGGGTGTGGTCCGTGGTCCGGACTGGGACGGGGGTACCGGCCGTCTCGGCCACGCGCGTCGGCGGAAGGTCCTTCTCCGCCGGGGGCTTCGGCGCGCCGGGGGTGTCGGTGCCGCCGTCCGACACCACCTTCGTCGACCCGCTCGTGGCACCGTCCGTCGACGAGCGGGAGTGGTCCTGCGAGTCGCCGGCCGAACGGCCGGAGGACGTGGCCGGGTCCGGGGCCTTCGAGGGGTCCGGGGTCTTCGAGGAGTGGGACGCACCCGAGGACTCCGTGCCGACGGGCGTGGGCGCGTCGAGACCGAGCGCCGCACGGGCCTTGGGGCCCATCGGCCTGGGGATCAGCAGCGACGTCGGGTGGCCGCTCAGGTTCGCGGCCAGAGCCAGCAGGGTGCGGGTGTGGAACGGGCCGTAGTACGGGGCGTCGCTGGTCTTTTCGGACTCGGCGTCCCACTCGCGCACCCGATTCTGGAACTTGAGCTGGAGCGGCGCGGTGGCCAGGTGCCCGAAGTGGGTGATCGCCCCCATCGAGACACCGGCGACGAAGCTCTCCCAGGTGACGTGGAACTCGTGGTCCTCGTTGTAGATCGCGTTGTAGGTGCCCTCGGTGAGGATGTTCTGGATGCCCCCCTTGAGGTACATGCCGAGGCCCTCGCCGAACTTGTAGAGGAGCTGGTGTCCGGTCTGGGGACGCAGGCCGCTCGCGAGATGCATGGTGCGCTCGGCCAGCTCGCTGACGACCCGCTGCTCCTCCTTCGACAGACCCGTGAGGACGGAGTCCAGGAGCTTGCGGACGGTCCCCTGGTCCACGGCGTAGCGTGCACCGTTGGAAGCCAGCGTCTTGGCGAAGTTCTGGCCCGCCTGGTTCGCGACCTCCCTCCCGATGCCCAGCTTCGACAGACTGTCCCCGAAGGTCTTGCCCATCTCCTGGGTGAACTTCTCGACGTTCGAAAGCTTCTTCTCGACGTCCTTGGCCACCGCGCCGCCGGCCTCTGCTCCGACGGCCTTTTCGGTGGCGGCCTTCGCCTCGGCGCCCGCTGTCTTACCGCCGACGGTCTTGGTCCCGCCCTTGACGGCTGCCGCCGCCGTGGCCCCGGCCTCCTTCTTGGCCGCGTTCCCGGCCACCGTCTTGAGGTCGCTCTTGAGCGCGCCGCCCGCCGCCGCCTTGAGGTCTCCCTTCAGGACGCCGCCCGCCAGGGTCTTGACGTCGTTCTTGGCCACGTTCCCGGCGGCGCCGCCCAGCCCCTTGCCGAGGCCCTTGAGGTCGGCCTTCAGCAGGTTGCCGATGCCCCCGCCGAACAGCTTCCCGAAGAGCTTGCCGAAGCCGAAGGTGAGCAGTTCCAGCGGCCCGGCGATCAGGCCGTTGATCGCCGCGAACTTGAGCGTCTGAAGGGTGGCCTCGCTGTCCCACTCCTTTCGGTGGCCCTTGCCGATCTGGATGCCCTGGATGATCACGTCGAGCATCAGGCCGGTGGTGACGCTGAGGAACACGTGCAGCGCGATCTGCCTGAGCAGCCAGAGGAAGACCTGCTTGATGATCTCCGCCGCCGCCGCCCGGGCCGCGAATATGGTGGCGAGCGAGGCGCCGAAGGTGAGCGGAATGTTGGCGATCGCCCAGGCGATCTGGGCGAGCAGCTGGATGAGCTGGCCGATGATCATCCACTTCGTGTACTCGACCTGGTTGGCCACCTTGTGGGCGAACTCGCCGAGTTCCTTCGCCGACTCCTGCGCCGCCCTCAGGTAGTCGACACCGTCGTTCCCGTCCTCCCCACCGATCAGCTGGCGCATCCGCGCCTCGAACTGCGTGGCGGCCTCCCCCTCGAACTCCACCAGGCAGCGCTTGATCAACTCGACGACGTAACCGCGCAGCTCGGGCATGTCGTTCGCGATCGCCAGGTAGTCGTCACCGGCCGTGCGGAGGTTGTCCTCGTTGGCCTCGGGCCACTTCATGCCGCTCACGAGGGAGAACACCTTGGCCAGCCCCGCGGGCAGCATGATCGACACGGTCGGTACTCCTGGCGGTTCGTGGGTCGGGGCTACGGCGACGGCCGGTGCCGGGCAGGCGGCGCGCGTCAGACCACGCTGTTGGCGTCCTCGTTGGCGTTGTCGAACAGGGCGGCCGCCTGCTGTCCGGTCATTCCCGCGCTGTTCAGCGTGTTGCGCACACCCTTGATCAGCGAGTGCAGGATCCGGGTGGGTGAGTCGGCGTTCTTGTGGTACGTCTTCCCGATGTCGTCGTTTCCGGCCGACTCCTTGTTGAACTTGTCGATCTCGTCGGCCCTCCTCCCCATCAGGTCGACGAGGTCCGACATGTCGGGGAACTTGGCGAACGCCGCGTTGAGGTCCTGGAGGGCGGTGAGCTGCTTAGCCACGGAACTCCTCCTGCCGCTCGCGCTTGCGCCGCTCCTCCGCGGCCGCGTCGGCGTGGCCGGGCCGCATCGCGCGCAACGGCTCCAGCAGCTCGTCCAGTTCGGTCCCGCCGGTCATCGAACTGCGCAGCATCTCGCCCAGGCCGCTGAACGAGCTCATCGCCTCGATCACCCGCTCGGCGATGTCGGCCCGCGCGGTGTTCAGCACGTCGGTGATCACCCGGCCCAGCTCGGCCGGCGCCATCGAGCGGTAGGCCGAGGTGTGGAAGGTCAGCGAGACCACCTGGCCCTGCGCCCCGACCACCGCGGTGACCATCCGGTCCTTGGAGGTCACCGAGGCGGTGGCAGCCTCCAACTCCTTGGCCGTCGAGGCCATCTGCGCCTGTTGCTCGGTCAGCTCGGCCATCGCCTGTTCGATCTGCTCGGCGTACGAGAGCGACATCGCCGGCACCTCCGTCTCTTCCCGTGGCGCGTTCCGGGCCCCATGGGGAGGGCCCGGAACACGCCGGCTTGTGGGTCGTCCGTTCTGTTCTACGGACGGGCGAGGCCCGGAGGTTCGGCCGGCCACGGGGAAACCGCTCAGCGGCCGATGACCCCGGTCACGCCACCGGCGTCGGTGCCCCAGACCTCCTCGTCCTCGGCCAGCCAGGTGGTGCGCTGCCGCTCCTTCTCGCCCTGCCCGCCTGCCGCCCCGGCGCCACCCATCGGCGGCACCATCGGGGCCCCCGCTCCGCCGGTGGTCGAGACCCGGCGGCCCATCAGCTCGGCCTCCTCCGCGGCGGTCGCCGCCGCGGCCCGCTGGGCGGCGACGCCCCGCGCCGCGACCGCCTCCTCGGCCATCGCGGCGGCGCCCTTGGCCACGCCCAGGCTGCTCAGCCGCCCGCCCACGCCGACCGTCGGCGGGCCCGCGGTGATGCCGCCCGTCCGCACGCCCGACGCCCCGGTACCGCCGCCGTTTCCGAAGGACTCGCCGACGCGGCTCGTGCCGATGGAGTCGCCCAGGCCGCCCCAGGAGACGGGCAGACCCACACCGCTCGCCCCGCTGCCACCGGTCCCGCCCGTCAGCACACCAGCGGTGCGATTGGCGATCACGCGTTGCTGGTCGGCCAGCAGTTGCTCGAACGGCGACACCGTCCTGCCGTCCGCGTCGCGGACGACGCCGCCCTTGTCGATGGTCGAGCCCTTGTCGAGCACCACCGGATTCCCGTTGGCGTCACGGATCTTGGCACCGTCCGGCCCGGTCACGGTGCCGTCCTCGTTCACCTTCGAGCCCGCCGGGAGCTTGAAGACGCTCCCGATCGGAGGCGGCAGCCCGATGGTGGTGCCCGGCGGCACCATTCGGGGCTTCCCGTCAGCGCCCAGCAGCGGCTTGCCGTCGGGCCCGATCAGCTCGCCCTTCTCGTTGACCTTGGTGCCGGGAGGCACGGTCAGCGGCTTGCCGTCCTTGCCCAGCAGCGGCTTGCCGTTCTTGTCCAGGAGCGCCGACTGGCCGCCGCCTCCGCCGACGCCGCCGAGGTTGCCCGTCACGGGCGGCGGCGGGCCGGTCTTGGTCTTCGGCGGCGGGGGACCCGCGCCCATCGACCCGAGATCCGGGCCCTTGTCGTCCTTCGGTCCGTCCTTGCCGCCGGGCCCGCCATCGGTCTTCGAGTCTTCCGTGGCGGGCGGCTTGTCGGTCGGGAATATCATCGCGGGTGGCTTGAACGAGCCGAGCATCCCGGCCGCCGTGCCGAAGTCCCGCGTCAACTGGATGTCCGCCGCCCTCGCCGCGCTGTCGAGCGTCCACGCCGCCCAGAACGTCCACCACCGCTTGGCCGTGGCCTCCAGAGCCAGCGCGAACGGGCTGTCGCCGCCGTCCGTCGGTGTGATGCCGCCCTCACGATTCACCCAGGTGACCTTGTCGGAATCCTTGTCGTACGTCGGCGTCAGGTTCCCCGTTTCCATCATGAAAGCCAGCCGCAGGCAGGCGTGCGGCCAGGAGAGTGAGCCCTTGTCCTCCTTGTAGGTCCACCCGCCGGCGAAGTCGGGGATGTGCTCGTCCGAACGCCACTTGTTGTAGCCGTCGTTGTACATCGTCCGGTGCGCCGTGCGCAGCGCCTCGCCGGCGTGCTGCAGGCCCGCCGCGATTCTGCCGCTGTCACCGCCGAGCCGCTGGTGCACCTGGTCGAACTCGCTCCGGAGCCCGATCAGGACCTCCTTGAAGCGGCCGGCGGCACTGCCCTGGAAGTCGCTTCCCGCACCGTCCACGGAGTCGGCCCAGCCCTGGACCTTCTTCTGCTGCAGCCCGCACCAGGTGTCCAGCCCCGCGATGGCGGTCGCCGCGTTGTCGAAGCTGGCGGCGCTCGTCCTGCCGTTGTCCCCGGAGCCCCAGATCAGCGGGCTCAGGATGTTCTCCGCGGCCCATTCGAAGTTCCCGAGCGTGGTGTTGCTGGATCCCGCGGGCGGATCGTCCCAGGTGGGCCAGTTGAATGTGGCTCCCACCAAGGTGGTGTAGTGCTGCAGACCGTTGGGCGTCAGGTCCGGGTACACCCACTCCGCCCACATGTCGTAGCCGGAGTAGTGGTAGTAGTCGCTCTTCTTCTTGCGGTCGTTCTGGGACCACGAGTTGGCCGTCGTGACCGTCACGTACCCGATCCACTTCTCGGCGGTCACGTCCTCGCGGGTGGTGATCGTGGACTGGTTCTGGCCCGCGAACGCCCTGAGCATGTCCTCCCAGGGGTGGGACTTCGGAGTCGGCTTCTCTTCCGCCATGGCTACTTTCCGGTGAGGTGGGATCAGGTCGCGGCGGGACACCGAGGGGCCGGACGGTCTGTCGGATCCGCCCGGCCTCCGACGGCGATCAGCCGATCTTGGGCGGGGCCGAACCCCATGGCAGACCGTCGAGGATCTCCATCATCTGAGCCGCGGTCAGGGACTCGTGCTCCCCCTCGCCGAGCTTCGTCACCGCCTGCTGGAGGCCCACCACGATCTTGTCGATGTCGTCGTGAATGGTCACCAGGGCGGAGTCCAGGCTCGTGCGGTACGCGTCGAACTGCGACCGCAGGTACTTGGCCGGGGCGTACACGTCATTGCCCGGCAGCAAGGGCGGCCAGTTGGCCAGTTCCGCCTTCCTGCTGCCCACCTCCCCCTCGAAGGTCACCAGTTGGTCCGCGAACGTGTTCAGGCCCTCCAGCGAGACCTTGATGGTTTCGCCACCCATGCGCGGTCACCCCTCGCTGCTAGTGGAACCCCTTGGAGGCGTCCAAGTCCGACTGCTGCATGATCTCGTGCATGGTGTTGAGCGTCCTGGCCGCGGCGGCGATGTCCTCGTCCATCTGGCGCTCGTTGTTGGACACCACCCGGGCGAACTCCTCGAACGCGGTGGCCGCGGTGCCCTGGAAGTGACCGCCGTCGATCACGGTGCTCAGCTGCTTGACCAGGGTGTCCAGGTTGCCGGTCATCAGGGACCCGGCCTTCTGGAGCTCCTGGACCGCCTGTGCCACCGTCTCGTGGTGAAGGTGGATGTTTCCGAACTCCATCGGTGTACTCCTCTCGGTGTTTTCTGCCGCCGGGCCGTCAGGCGCCCTGCAGCCCGTCGTAGATGCCGTCGGCGGCGTGCGTCCGGGCGTCGTCCTCGGCCTGGGTGAGGATCTGGCTCGCGTCCTGGGTGCTCTGGACGAAGTGCTCGAAGGCCTGGATGACCTGGTTGTACCGCTGCATCCAGTCCTCGATCTTCGCCTGGAAGGTGCTGCTCGCCCCGGAGATGTAGCCGGCGGCGACCTCCTCCTTGATCCGCTCGACCGTCCGGCCGGCGGTCACCATGTTCTCGATCTGCGTCTCCAGGCTCGCGAGAACCTGGCGGATCGCCTCGTCCTCCTTGACCAACATGGACATCGCTGGTGCTCCTTCCTCTGCTCGCGGGGCCACGGGTGCGGCGCCGCACACGCGTCATCAGGGTCAACGGGCGTGCCGTGCGGGACGGTTCAGCCACATGGCGGCGGACTCGGTGCGGTCGTCGGGGCCGCCACCACACCGTCGGCCATGGCGGCGGGGTCGAGGGCCGGCCCGACGGGCAGCAGGTCGAGGACCGTGGCCGGGACGGCCACCGGGGTGGCGTTCGCGTAGCCGAGCTGCTTGACCACGGCGGCGGACGGCAGCGGGTACTTCACGCCGCCCTCGGTGACCAGGTAGGCGGTGGTGCCGGCGCCCCCGCCGGACAGGGCCCGGACCAGGGCTCCGCGGCCGGGCCGGACGGCGATCCGGTCGGCGGCGGGGCAGCCGGCCACCACCCCCGGCTGGACGACCGGGGGGCGGCCCGCGGCCGCGTCGGCGCCGGCCAGCACCGTGACCGTGCTGGTGGGCGCACCGGCCCCCGTGTGCAGGTCGGCGCAGACGCCCTCGCCGCGCCCGGGCACGACCAGGGCGGGCGGCGCGTCGGGCAGCAAGGCCGGGGCGGGCACGCCGGGCGCCTTGTGGGCGGCGAGGTCGGCGGGGAAGATCTCCGCGACCGTCGGGGCGGCGTCGCCGTAGGCGCTCTGGGTGCGCGGATCGCCGCGCAGCAGGTCGAACTGGGTTCTGGTGAGCGGGGCCAGGCCCTCCGGCAGGAGGACGTAATGCGCGCCGCCGGGTGCCTCGAAGAGCTGGCCGATCCGGGTGGGGCGGCCGGCGAGCACCGGCCCGGGCGTTCCGCGCCCGGGGACGGCCGGGGCCGCCAGGTCCGGGCCGGCGGGCAGCGCGTTCACCAGGCCGGCCGGCACCGGGAACGGCACGACGTCGCCGTAACCGAGTGCCTGCAGTGCCCAGTTGGCGGTGTCGACGCGCAGCCGCCGGCCCTGCCAGAGCAGGTGGACCGCGCCGTCGGGCGTGCCGACCAGGACGGCCTGTGCCGGGGCCGGTGCGTTGCCCTCCGTCGCCGGGTCCACCAGCAGCGCGAGCTTCGGGACGACGGGACTGCTCGGGCCGTTCGGGCCGGGCTGGGTGGTGCCGCAGACGAGCCAGGAGGTACCGGCCAGTTCGGCGGCCGACGGCAGCCCGTCCGGCGCGCCGACGATGCCGACCGGCCCGCCGCGCGGCGCGCCCTCCAGGGAGTCCCGGCCGACCTGGCGGACAACCATCTGGTCGCCCGCCACCAGCTTGGCGCTGGTGTCGTTGAGCACCGGGTGCAGTTGCCCGCCGAGGTAGAGGTACCGGGCGCCGTTCTCCTTGACCGTCACGAGGGTGCCGGGTTTGGCCCATTCGGCGTCGCCGCCGGGCTTGACCAGCCCGTACACGGCGACGCCGAGGCCGACCAGCACCGCCAGGGCCAGCCCGTTGAGGGTGCCTCTGGTGGTGCGGCCGGTGGGGGTGTCGGGCACGTCGGGCTCGGCCCGCAGCATGCCGGAGGCGAGCCTGCTCATCACGAACAGGTGGGCCTGCACCTGGTCGCGTCGGGACTGCATCCGGTTCCTCCCTGGGCTTCCGGGACGTCGGACCGCGCCCCCACCCCGCTGTACGGCCCCGGCGGGCCGCGGAGTTCACCCGGGCCGGGCGGATCTTCGGCCGACCCCCGCCGACCGGGTGGCCGACCCCCGGCGGACGGCGGGTGCCGGCGGCACCCTACTCGCCGGTAGGCTTTCTCCCCCGCCGTTCGGGGCGATGGCGATACGGGCGGCACAGGCGGCACAGGCACGGCAGGGGAAACGGGACGATGGAGATACGGCTGCTCGGCCCGGTCGAGCTGCGGCTCGCCGACGGCAACGCCGCCGGGCTGGGCGGCGCGCAGCGGCGGGCGGTGCTCGCCCTGCTCGCGATGGAGCTGGGCCGGGCCGTGCCCGTGGAGCGATTCCTCGAGCTGCTCTGGGCCGACGCACCGCCGACGCACGCGAAGGCCGCCCTCCAGGGGCACGTCGCGGCGCTGCGCAAGGTCCTGACCGGCTCGGGGTTCACGCTCGCCACCCGCGCGCCCGGCTACCGGCTCGACGGAGACCCCGACGCGGTCGATGCGCTCTCCGCCCGGGCGCTGGCCGCACGCGCCGCCGGGACCGCGGACGACGCCACCGCCGCGGCACTGCTCCAGCAGGCGCTCCCGCTGTGGCGCGGCGCGGCCCTCGCCGACCTGCCGCCCACACCGCTCTGCGCCGCCCTGGCCCGCCGGCTCGACGAGGACCGGACCGAGGCCCTCACCGCGTGGGCGCAGCGGCAGCTGCGACTCGGACACGGTCACACGGCCGTCCCCGCGCTGGAGCAGAGCGTCCGCGCGGACGGGCTGCGCGAGCCCACGATCGCCTTGCTGATGCGCTGTCTGCACCAGAGCGGCCGCGGCCCGGACGCGCTCCGCGCCTACCACCGGGCCCGCGCGCGGCTGGACGAGGAGCTCGGCGTTCCGCCGGGGCCCCCGCTGCAGCAGGCCCTGGCCGAGGTGCTGGCGGCCGGCCGGGCCATCGAGGACGCACCCGGCACCGGCGGCAGCGCGCCCGGTAGCGCCGCGGCCGCACCCGGCACGCCCCACGCCTCGCCGGCGATGAGTCACCTTCCGGGGCCGCCCAGGCGCTTTGTCGGACGCGACGCGGAGGACCGCTGGCTCGACCGGCAGTGCGGGCAGAGCCGGACCGGGGACGGCCTGGCCGTGGTCGCCGGCCCCGCAGGCGTCGGCAAGACCGCCCTGGTGATCCGGTGGGCGCACCGTGCCACGGCGGGCTTCCCGGACGGCCGGCTCTTCGCGGACCTGCGCGGCTTCGACCCGGCCGGCCCGGGCGACCCCGCGCAGGTCCTGACGCGCTTCCTCCGGGAGCTGGGCCTGCCCGAGCAGGCGATCCCCGAGGACCGGGCCGCGCGCGCGGCGCTCTTCCGGGAGCACACCCGGCAGCGCCGGCTACTCGTCGTGCTGGACAACGCCCGGTCCGTCGCCGACGTCGCCGACCTGCTGCCGTCGGGGCCCGGCTGCGCCACGGTGGTCACCAGCCGGAACAGTCTGGAGGACCTGGTGGTCACCGACGGCGCCGCCCTGCTCCAGCTCGCCGCGCTGCCCGCCGCCGACGCGTACCACCTGCTGGAACGCCAGCTGACCGCCGAGCGCGTGGCGGCCGAGCCGGAGTCGGCCGGGCGGCTGATCGAGCTGTGCGACCGGCTCCCGCTGGCCCTGCGGATCGTCGCGGGCCGCCTCGCCGCCCGCCCGGGCTGGCGGGTCGCCGATCTGGTGGACGAGCTGACCGACGAACGCACCCGGCTGGCCGCCCTCGGCACCCCGGGCGGGGTCGCCAGCGTCCGGACCGCGCTCTCCGTGACACACCATCATCTCCCGGACGTCGCACGGCAGCTGCTCGCGCTGCTGACCGTGCACCCGGGAGCCGAGGTCGATCAGTACGGGGCCGCCGTCCTGCTCGACACGGACGCCGACGGGGCCCGGCACGCGCTCGGCTCGCTCGCGGCCTACCACCTGCTGACGGAGCCCACGCCCGGCCGCTTCGGCCGGCACGACCTCGTCCGGCTCTACGGCGCGGAGCAGTTCGACCGGTTCTCCCCGGAGCGGCAGCGGCAGGCGTTCCGGCGCCTGGTCGACTACGAGCTGACCGCCGCCGGGATGGCCGTGCAGCGGCTGAACCCGTACCACGAGCCGTTCCGGCCGCCGGGGCCCGGGCCGCGGGCGCTTCCCCGGCTCGCCGACGTCCCGGCCACGCTCGCCTGGTGCCAGGCGGAGGAGCCGGTGCTCCGCGCACTGGTGACAGCCGCGACCGACCTCGCCGAGTACGAGCGCGCCTGGCGCCTGGCCCGGACGACCGCGACCCTGTACTACGGCGCCGGGCGCTTCTCGGACCGGCTCGACTGCCTGCGGATCGGGCTGCGGGCCGCCCAGCTGGACGGCGGCCGGGAGGGGCTCGCCGCCATGGAGACGACGACGGCCTGCGCGCTCGGGTCGAGTGGGCGCGTCGCGGAGGCGCTGCCGCTCGCCGGGCGGGCCGCCGACCGGACCACGCCGGACGACGGCGAGCTGCACATCCACGCCCTCTCCGTGCGCGCCTCGATGGCCGCCCTGGCCGGGGATCCGGCCGGGGCCGACCGGCTCTCGCAGGCTGCCCTCGCCCTGATCCGGAGCAGCGGGCTGCGCGAGCACGCCGCCACCGTGCTCAGCAACGCGGCGGCCATCAAGGTCGTCCTGGGCGACCCGGTCGCCGCACTGGACCACGCCCGGGAGACGCGCGCCCTGCTGGCCGGGAACCCGACGGCCAACGCCCACGTGTGGGCGATGGTCAGCGAGGCCCTCGCCCGCCAGGCGCTGGGCGAACGGGAAGCGGCCGAGCACGTCTGGCGGGACGCGCTGCACCGGTGCCGCTCGAGCGGGAACGTGCGGCTCCACGCCCTGGCTCGGCGTCACTTCGCCGACTTCCTGGCCGGCACGGGCCGGGCCGACGAGGCCCGCGACCACCTGCGGGCGGCGGGCGAGCTGTACACCGCGCACGGGGACGTGCGGTTGGCCGAAGGCCTGGACCGGAAGCTGGCCGGGCCGCGCGAGCACCAGGCACTGCCGCCCGTCACGTCCGCGAACGGCTCCCGGTCCCGTGGCACCATGCGGATCGCGTAGCGCGTACGCCGCGTGATCACCAAGACCTGTGCCTGGACTGCCGTCTTGGCAGGCTGAACCGCTCTGCGGCCAACTCGCCGCTGTGCTGCCGGAGGGGTCGGCCTGCGCGGAGACCCATCCGCGAGCCGGCCGACGCGACGCCTGGCCTCGGTTTCCAGGCTGCGGTCGAGGCCGGAGCACGCTCGCCCGTCCGGCTGGTCAGTGCCCTGGCGAGGTCTCGGGCGCCCTGGGTGTCCGGGCCGAGCGCCACGGGATGAGGACGGCCGGGGGAAAGCGATCGGGGGCCGGTCGGGCCGTCAGCGCCCCAGCGCGGCACGGACCGTCAGTCCGTGATGGCGGCGCAGTCGGCGCATCTCCCACCAGGACAGGGCCGTGACGGTGACGGGGGCGCCGAGGATGAAGACCGCCCGGGCGCCCGCCGGGACCTGGGGGTAGGCGCCCGTGATCACGTCCAGGAGCGCCATCTCCCACACCAGGACGCCGGCAAGGATCGGCGGCATCACCTCATGGATGTCGGCGGTACGGAAAACGTGCACGAGCGACAGACCGATGCCGTAGAGGGCGAACCCGATCGACCACAGGCACAGCACCCCGATGGCGATCTTTCCCGGCAGCCCGACGGCGTCCCGGAGCCCCGCCAACTCCGGCGCCATCGCGAGCGCCGAGGTGCCCATGGACGCCATGATGGCCACCACCGCACCGAGTGAGCGCAGGGCCCGTCGCAGGTAGACACGCCGCAACCCGCCCCGTGCGGCCGCCATGAAGGCGCCGACCACCACGGGGAAGGTGCAGACCAGCACCAGGACGCTGGCCCAGCTCTGGTTGAGGCGTTCGTCCGCCACCGCCTTGACGTCGTCGGCGCTGACGACGGCGTTGTAGGTGACCATCAGGCCCACCCAGGCGACGAGCCCCAGCGCGGTCCGCCACAGTTGGAGTGTGCGGACCGCCGGATCGTCCACGATGCCGGGACGCGAAGGACGGAAGGTCCGCTGGGCGGCGTAGAACGGATTGCGGAGGCCGCGCAGGATCTTCCGTCCCCGCGACGGCTCGACAGGTGGTGGCGGAACCGGCGGATAGGGCGGCGCGTACGGGTGCCCCTGCGGAGGGATCGGTTGCGCGAACGGATACCCCGCCGGCGGAGCGTACGGGGCTCCCGGCGGCGGGACCGGGGAGCCCTGGCCCGGCCACCCCGCGGGTGGCTGACTGCCCCCGCCGCCCACCGGATCCCCGTACCCGCCCCCGCCGTAACCGCTCACGCCACGCACCCCCACTGTCCCGCTATGCCGATGCCACGCATCGTAGTCGGCTGCGAACCGCGAAGCAGGCCGTCGGCGAAGCATCGGCGAGGGCCATGACACATTCCCGGCCCCAAGGGTCGCGCCACGACCACCACCGCATTCCGATCGTCCGGCCCGTTGTGGTCCGTGTCGCAGCTGCGACGGCCGGGTCGACCACGCCCTTCACACAGGCTGCCGCTCCCAGCCCCACTACCGAATGCGGCCTCGCGGTAGGTGTGACGACCCGCCGACTGCCGATCGGCGGGCCCGTCGGTCACGGTGTCGGCGTGCCGCGGGTCCTCAACTGCTTGCGGGGTAAGCCCGCAGCGTGGCCTGGCAGCCAGTGCGATCGCAACTGTCGGTTCCCGTCGGTACGGTGGCCGCCATGACGGACAGCGATTTCTGGGACTACCCGGCCGACCAGCGGGTCAAGGGACACGGCGAGTTCACCATCACGGTCGTGCTGCCGCCGTTCGCCACCGGCGAGGCGGGCTTTGGGCCTCACGACCCGGGCCGAGCCCGGCAGTTCGCGGAGGCGTTCGGCACCGTGGACAAGGTCCTCGAGGAGCTGGAGTCCACCACGGCAGCGGACTACGACTCCGTGGTGACCCGGGCCGATCTGGACCTGATCAGGGTCGGCTGCTGGGGCAACGTCATCGCGATAGCCGACCCGGCGCTGGCCGACAACGGCGTGATGTGCCCGGTGCTGGAGCAGACCAACACCCTCCAACTCCGGTACCCCGACGCCCTGATCGTCGGATCGGCCTGGGCCGACTGCGGATCGAGCCACGCCGAGGACGTCATCCACCTGCCCGGCGGGCTTACGCTGCACACCGAAGGCTGGCCCACCGAGGACAGCCCCTACCACCTCTCCGGCGACCTCCCCGCAGTGCTGCGCGCCCTCGACATCGACCCGGCGATCCTCCCCGACGAGGACATTCACCTGGCCCAGGACCCCCGCAGCTCGAACTGGTCGGCCCTGGGCCGCCTCGCCCTCGGCCGGAGCGACCCATGGGGCCGCTCCGACCTCGAGATGTCCGCCTTCCGGGTCCGGCACACCGAGAGCGCCACGGCCCTGATGGAGGAGAAGTGGCTGTTCGACTTCTAGCCGAACGCAAGGCGGCCCAACCCGGGGCGGACCGGGCCGAGCACGCGATGTCGATGTCGCCCGGGGACACAGCTCAACTCGCCGGCGGAGGCGAGCGGCCGTGCGTGGGACCGCCTCGCCGCGGCCTGCTCCGTCCAGCCGGCGCCGGGTCGTTCCACCCTCCGATGTGCTGCGCCACCACCGGTCTCGTGCTCGGGCATCGGCTCCCGCCGCCCGTCAGCGCGCGATGGTGTACGAGTCGCCGTGGATGGTCCAGCGCAGCGGGGTGGCCAGGGTGAGGTTGCCGGCCCGCAGGAAGGCCGCCTGGACGGAGTCCACCCGGTCGGTGTCGTGCTGCGCGGCGGCCATGACCGACCGGCGGGCGTTCAGGAAGGCGGTCAGGTAGGCGGTCTCGTCGCCGCCCTGGGACGGTGGCAGGGCCTTGGCCAGAGCAGCCGCGCGGATCCCGCCGAAGCTCCGCGGTCCGGTGCCGGGGCCGTGCATCACCAGCGCGTCGTAGTAGGCGAACTGGCCGAGCGCGTGCAGACCGTCCGCCTTGGCCTGGCGGACCGCCGGGGTGAAGTAGACGCGGTCGCGTTCCTCGTCCTGGGCCCGCTGGAAGGCGGGGTCCTGGGCGGCGGCCCGCCAGTCCTCGGTGAACGTCGGGTCGAGTCCCTCGTGCGAGTCGGTGCCGTCCACCTGCTGCAGCGCGGGCAGGTAGCGGACCAGGCGGTTGCCGGGGTTGAGCGTCTGGTAGTGCCTGACCAGCTGGAGCATGTCGTTGGTGGCCGAGGTGAAGCCGATGATGCCGCCGGTGTAGCCGCGGCCGTCCTGGATGTCCTCGATGTACTTGTACTGGGCCTGCCAGTCGAGCGAGGAGTTCTCCGCGCTGGAGACCAGCTGCTGTGCGATCTCCTTCATCCGCGGGCTGTCCAGGGCCGGGCTCGCGCTCAGCGCGGCCGCGGCGGCTGCGGCCGAGGGGTCGGCGGTGCCGCTGCCCGAGGCGGACGGGCTCGGCGACGGCGGGGCGGCGGCGCTCGGGCCCGCCAGGGCGGAGATCTCGCCCTGGTCCACGGGCCCACCGGGGTCGGTGGCGGGGGCCGGCACGGGCCGTGCCGTGGCTGCGTCATGGGACCGGGAACCGCCGCCGAGCGCGACCCCCGTCACCGCAGCCACACCCACGGCGACCAGCAGGGCCACCGCGAGCCGCCGGGTTCTCCGGGGTCTCCGGGTTCTCCTCGTCCCCCGTGTCCCCCTCACGGCACGCCTGTGACCCATGGCGCATGCTCTCCGATCGTGGATGTCGACAACCGGCGAGCAGTCTACTGATGCCGTTCGGCCGGTCGGCCCGCAACGGTTCCTCCGAGCTCCAGCCTGTCGAACGCGGCACCGGCCCGGCCTGCAGCGGCGCGACACCACCACCGGCGACGATGCCCTCCTCGCCGGCGGCCTTCGCGTTGCGGACGGCGTCCTCGATGCGGTGCTTGCGTTCGTTGAGCCAGTCGGTACCGCCGGCCGGGTGGGATCCCGTAGGGTCGGCCAATGGCGAAGTACTTCGACGTGCACCCGCAGACCCCCCAGGCCCGCACCATCAGCACGGTGGCCGACAGCCTCCGCTCCGGGGCCCTCATCGCGTACCCGACCGACTCCTGTTTCGCCCTGGGCTGCCGCCTGGGCAACCTCGAGGGCCTCGAACGGATCCGGTCGATCCGGCGTCTCGACGACCGCCACCACTTCACCCTGATGTGCGAGAACTTCGCCCAGCTGGGGCAGTTCGTCCACATCGACAACGACGTCTTCCGCGCCGTCAAGGCGGCGACACCGGGCAGCTACACCTTCATCCTCCCCGCCACCAAGGAGGTCCCGCGCCGTCTGCTGCACCCGAAGAAGAAGACGGTGGGAGTCAGGATCCCCGCCCACGTCGTCACCCGGGCCCTGCTCGCCGAGCTCGGCGAGCCCCTGGTCTCCAGCACCCTGCTCCTCCCCGGTGAGGACGAGCCGATGACCCAGGGGTGGGAGATCAAGGAGCGACTCGACCACGTGCTGGACGCCGTGGTGGATTCCGGCGACTGCGGCACGGACCCGACGACGGTCGTCGACTTCTCCGGCGACGGGCCGGAGATCGTCCGGCGCGGGGCCGGCGACCCCACGCCCTTCGAGTGACGGCGCGAACGCGGTCCGGCTGACAGGCTGTCAGGGCCAGGGCCCGCCGGGGCGCGGATCAGGTCGCGACGGTGGTGTCGTTCGAAATCCGCACCATGGTTCCCGGGTGAAGTCATGGCAGGAGGTCGGGGGCGGACCCACCGGCCATCGCCCCTGCCCGCTCCGAAGCGGTGGGCTCACCGCTTCGGAGCGACGCTCACCGACGGGCGCCACGCGGCAGCAACGGGCACCGGGCCGCCGGGCCGGACCGGACGCCGGGCAGTCCCTTTCCGGCGTGCCCGGCAGTTCCGGTCGGCGGGCCCGTGGCGTGCTCAGGCCTTCTTGTAGCGGGCGTGGTCGATGTGCCAGACGTAGGAGCAGGCGATCGATTCCAAGGCTCCGCCATGCAGCGCGAGCGGAGCCGAGTCGCTGGTCACGAGTTCGCCGATCCAGTGCCGGGCGGTCGCGGCGTGCTCCTCCCCCAGGCGGGAAGCCGCCTCGTATGCGGTGGGAACATCGCAGTTCTGCTCTCTCGTGATCAACGAGATGAGGTTCAGCGAGTTCGGGACGCCTCTGGCGGCTTCCCTCGTGTAGGAGCCGAGGTCGTTCAGCACGCCGGCGAGGTCGGCGACGGCCGACTCCGGTTGCCGCACTGCCTCGGAGTTTCGCGCCTCCTCCGGCAGCTCGTATCGCAGGACGACTTCGGCAACGGCCATGAGGGTCCGCGCGAACACGGTATGGGGGCGTATCGCGCGGTAGTCGCGCAACGTCACGTGCTCGGGTTCGGCCAGGTGGTGCGCCTCCCAGAGGATCCCGAAGAGGATGTCTCTGAGGCACCCGGTGACCCGCAGGTACTGGGCGGCCGTGGCCCGGGCCCGCAGCCTCACGAGGAGGTCGTGGAGTGCTCCGTCGAAGGGGTCGGCGTCGCCGGGCGGCTCGCCGTCGGCCAGGAGGTGGACGCAGCCCCGGATCCGGCGCACCAGTCGGGCCGGGCTGCCTGCCGCCGCCGCCTCGCCGTGGGTGTCGTCGAACGCGGTGAGCCACAGGAAGAGGTCCGCGCAGAGGAGGAGACCGTCCGGTTCGGCGGCAGGAAAGGTCCGGGCCACCCCGTGCGCCACGATGTCGCAGAGGGTGCGCAGCGCGTCGGGCGGGCCGAGGAGCGGGAACCGGAGGAGCCACTGCACCAGGTGCTTCCCGATGTGGTCCGCGTGCGGGCTGGTCGGGAAGGGGCCGGGGAAGGTGCTGGAGAGGTCGGGCATGGGCAGGGAGGCGATGCCCGTCCGTTCGGTGGTGGTCACGCTGCCTCCCGTGCCGCTGCATGCCCTCTGGCCTCGACGATCATGTGGAGGCCCGAGGGGTGGACGGTGATCGCGGGTACGGGCCGGACGGTGGTGCCGGGTGCGGGCCGCAGTGTCCAGCGGGAGGCGACGAGGGCGGCCAGGACCGTTGCCTCGGCCCAGGTGAAGCCGTCGCCGATGCACATGCGCTTTCCGGCGCCGAAGGGGATGTACGCACCCCGGGGAGGCTGAGGTCGCTCGGGAAGCCAGCGGTCCGGGTCGAACCGCAGTGGGTCGCGGTACAGCTCCGGGTCTCGGTGCAGTGCGTACGGGCTCCACACCAGGTCGGCCCCGGCGGGCACGAGTGCCGTGCCGAGCCGCACCGGGACGGTGGCCTGGCGGGTCACGATCCAGCCCGGGTTGTGCAGGCGCAGTGTCTCGGTGACGAGTCTGCGTGTGTAACCGAGCCGGGGAAGGTGGTCGGCGGTGGGCCGGTCGCCGGCCAGGACGGTGTCGACCTCCTGGTGCAGCCGTTCCTCGATGTCGGGGTTACGGCCCAGTTCGTGGAAGAGCCACGCCATGGTGACCGCGGTGGTTTCGGAGCCGGCCGCCAGCAGGGCGGTGATTTCGGACAGGATCTCGTCGTCGTCCAGGGGCCGGCCGTCCTCGTCGCGGGCTTCGAGGAGCAGGGAGACGATGTCGTCGTGGGCTTCGGGGGCCGTGCGGCGGGCGGTGACGATGTCGCTGACCGTCCGGCGCAGCAGCGTGTTCGCGGCCCGGAGCTTGTGGTTGCCCGGGAGGGGCATCCTCTCCCAGGCGGAGACGGGCGAGACGGCGCGCCGGATGGCGGCCTGGAAGACGGTGTCGACGCTGTTCATGATGGCTTGCGCCGGGTCGCGGTCGGGGTTGGAGGAGAACAGCACCGACATGACGACGCCCTGGGTCATGAGCTGCATCTCGTTCAGCACGTCGAGTTGTGCCCCGTGACCCCAGGTTTGGAGTGCGGCCTCCGCGGTGGTGCTCATCGTGTCGATGTAGGAGTTGATGCGCTCGCGGTGGAAGGCCGGCTGCATCAGGCGGCGGCGTTGCAGGTGCTGCTGTCCTTCGGCGATCGGCAGCGGTGATCCGCCGAACAGCCGGAGCTTGTCGAAGAGCCGGCCCTTGCTGAAGTTCGCGGCCTGGGCGGTGAGCATCTCCCAGATGAGCTCGGGCGAGTTGACGACGAACACCGGCCGCGGGCCGACCCTGATCTGCACCACGTCGCCGTGGCCGCGCAGCTGTTGCATGAACGCCAGCCGGTCCCGGAGCAGCGGCATCACGTGTCCGACGACGGGCAGGCGCCCTGGTGCGTGCGGTGGGGTCGTTGCGTCGGCGGTCACGGGAGGTACTCCGTTTCGTGGCGGGTCCGCAGCAGGTGGCGGGCGGCGGTGACCTCGGCCTGGATCATTGCTTCCGGTGCGTACAGGGTCTTGTCGTGCCAGAGGGCGGGGTGCCGGTGGCCGGGCGTGTGGGCTGCCTCGTGCAGGAAGGTCTCGGCGCGGTCCAGGGCGCGGGTGTGCTGCGGCTGCCGCGCCGTCTCGGACGCGCTGAGCAGGATCTTCACGGCGTAGGCGGTCTCCTCGGCGGTGCCGCCCCAGACGCCCCACGACCCGTCCCCGTGTTGGGTGGTCAGCACCCATGCGGTGGCTGCCTGGAGCGCCCGGCGCCCTCGGGGGCCGGGAAGGGAGGCCAGCGCGGTGACGCACCGCTCGGTGGCGTAGTAGGGGGAGGCGTGCCACTTGTCGGTCCAGTGGCCCTGCGGCTGTTGGTGCTCGATGAGCCAGTCGGCTACCCGGCGTATGACGGGTCGGTGCGTCTCCGCGGCTTCGGGGCGGTGGCGGAGGTAGGCGTGGAGGGCCTGGAGGGCGTGCGCGTTGGCACTGAGGGATCCGGTGTCCTCGCCGATGTAGCAGTCGTAGTGGTGGCCGTTGTCGAAGATGGCGAGCGGAGCGGGGTCGCGGGGCCGGTCGACGAGGGCCGCGACGAGTACGGCCATGGCGGTGTCGTCGGCGTCCACCATCAGTCCGGGTGTGCCTCGGACGCCCTCGGGGTCGTAGAGGCGGTCGGCCCACTTCCGCAGGGTGGGCATGCCGGAGGACGCCAGGCCGGCACGGGCCAGCGCGGCGGCGACCCAGAGCCGCTCGAAGACCGTGATCGGTGCCGCTTCCGGGAAGAGGCCGCCGTAGCGGTGTGCCACAGCGGCGAGCTCGTCGGCCGCACGCTGCTGCTGCGGGGAGTGGCGTGCGGAGGCGAGCCAGGCCGCGGTGGCGGCCGGGGAGCTGCCGAGCAGCCCGTCCGCTTCGGGCAGCAGGGTGTTCGGGAGGTGTCCGGCGACGCCTTCGAAGGTGTGGTGGAGCTTGAGCGGGACTCCCCCGGCGGCTCGGCACTTGCGTGCGACCGCTTCGGGTGCCGCAGCGTGGTAGCCGCCCGGGACGACGGGACGTGAGCCGCGGTGCCAGGGCCCGAGGTGCGGAAGGTCGGCGATCCGGGGCTGGTCAAGTCGCCCGTTGACGGCGGCGACCAGGCTCGGGACGAGGATTTCGGCGGCCGCGGTGTCCGGCCACGGCCCGGCCTGCGGCAGGGCGCCGAGCGCGGCGAGCCCGCCGGCCGCCGCCGCGGCGAGACGGTCCGCCGCATCGCCGGCCACGGGTCCTCGCTCCAGTACCACGAGTACGGCCTCGACGGCGCTCAGCGTCGGCAGGAGACGGTAGGGCGCGGGCCCCTCGCCCCAACTGCCGTCGCCGGCCTGCTCGCGCAGCAGGTGGTCGACCCGGGTCTGTCCGCCGGGCAGCCACGGCGCCGTGGACAGCACGCGGGCCGTTTCGTACAGGGACGGGCGGACGCTGCCCCAGGGGTCGGCGTCGACCGCGCTGATCAGCCTCGTCGCTGCGCCGATGTGGGTGTCGTCCACCGGCGGGTGCTCGACGAGGGCCGTCGCCAGGGATGTGCCGGCCTCGCCGTACTGGTGGTCGTTCATGCGTGCCTCGCGGTTGCGGATCCGGCGATGTCCCGCAGCGCCGCGACGGCGGCGGCCGGGAAGGGGGTGTGGTCGAGGGCCGTCAGGGCTTCGTCCCGCCGGGTCCGGATCATGTCTTCGACGGTCTGCCGGGCTCCGGTGCTCTCGAGGATGGCCCGGACCACGTCGGCGTCCCGCTCGTTGAGGTTGCGTCTGCCGAACCGTGCGCGCAGCGACCGCATCTCGCGGCGTGAGGCCCGCTGGACCGCGAGGGCCATGAGGACCGTGGCCTTGCCCGCGCGTAGGTCGTCCAGCACCGACTTTCCCGTTTCCCGGGGATCGCCGAAGACTCCGAGCAGGTCGTCGCGGAGTTGGAAGGCCTCGCCGAGCGGCAGCGCGAACGCGCTCAGGACCGGACGGACCCCCGGGGTGGCGCCGGCCAGTGCTGCGCCGATGTGCAGGGGCCGCTCGACGGTGTACTTCGCCGTCTTGTACCGGATGACCCGAGCCGCGGTGTCGACGTCGTCGGACAGCCGGCCGGTGGTCTGCAGGTCCAGGTACTGGCCGTAGAGCACCTCGCCGCGCATCTCGTCCAGGAGCGGCAGGACCTGCTCGGGGCTGCGGACCGTCAGGCTCGCTCCGTGCAGGAGTTCGTCGGACCAGATCAGCGCCAGGTCCCCGAGGAGCACGGCGGCGCCCAGACCGTGTTCCTCGGCCCGGTCGGCCGGGCCGCCGTTGGCGGTGTAGGCGGAGGCCAGCGCGCGGTGGGCGGAGGGCCGGCCTCGACGGGCGTCGCTGGCGTCCATCACGTCGTCGTGGATGAGGGCGAACGCCTGGAAGAGTTCGAGGCCGGCCGCCGCGCGGATCGCCGGGGAGGGGTCGCCCTCCCCGCCTCCGGCGTACCAGCCGCACACGCACAGCAGGGGGCGAAGGCGCTTTCCCCCCGTCAGGAAGGTGCGGAGCTGGGCTATGAGGGGTGGCAGTTCCGGCCCGGGCGCGGACTGTTCCTTGGCTTCCAGGAACGTGGCCAGCGCTGCGTCGACATCCCGCCGCACGGCCGAGAGGTCCAGTGCGGCGGGATGGGGTATGACGTCGAGCGCAGGCGGTCCGAGCCTCTTGTGGTCAAGAACGGTCACGACATGTTCCTTTGGCGAGCAGATGTGGTCATCGACACACATCCCCAAGTGTTTCAACTGTCACGCCCTGGTGCCGGTGTGGCAGAAAACACCTCGTCACCATGCTTCGAACGGTGAGGACGATGCCGTGACCGGGTGGTGCGCGTACGTGCTGTCGTCGCCGCTACGCCGACGCGAGGTCCCTGGCGGGTCCGGCCGGCCCGGACGATCCGGAGGGCCGGTGCCAGGGGGTGGCTCCCTTGGCGTCACGGGTGAGCGGGATGAAGCGGGCCGGCAGTGCCGTCAGGCTCCGGTAGATCGGGCCGCCGTGGTAGGTCAGCTCCTCCGCGGGTACGGCGAGCTTGATGTCGGGCAGGTAGGAGGTGAGCCGTTCGATCGCCGCGGTGGCGACGAGGACCGCGGTGGAGCGGGCCGGGCAGGCGTGAGGGCCTGCGGCGAACGCGAGGTGGGCCTTGCTGCCGGAGCGGTGGCCCTCCTTCGGCGGGTTGGCGTGCGGGCAGGAGTTGGCGGCCGCGTAGGAGACCATCACGGGCGAACCGACCGGGATGACCGTGCCGTAGAAGTCGACCTCCTGCCGGGGGAAGTGAAGGCTGTAGTTCGCCAGCGGGGAGTCGTTCCACAGTGCCTCGTCGATCGCGTGCTGGATCGGCAGGCTCCCGGTGGTGAGGTTGCCGAAGTAGCGGTCGTCCGAGAGCATGCGGGCGAGCGTGCTGGCGATGAGGTTGGTCAGCGGTTCGTTGCCCGCGCCGAGAACGATGATGACCTGCTGGAGGACGTCCTCCGGGCTCAGCCCGTTCGGGTGGTCGATGAACCACGAGGTCAGGTCGTGTCCGCGCTTCTGGGCCTTGGCGGCGTACAGGGTGGTGAGGTACTCGTTCAGCGACTGCGCACCCCGGGCCATCTGCTCGGGATCGGAGCTCACCATGCCGGTGAGGGCCTCCAGGAGCCGGGAGGCGTACTCGTCGGGCATGCCGAACAGCGCGTTGAAGACCATCAGGGGTATCTGCTGCGCGTACTGGGCGACCAGGTCGACCTCGCCGTCCTCCGCGAACCGCTGGAGGAGCGTGTCGGCGTAACGGAAGGTCAGGTCGCGGACGTCGTGCGGGTCCAGAAGGCTGAAGCTGTCCGTGATGACGCTGCGCAGGTGGGCGTGCTGGGCGCCGTCGGCGAAGAACAGGCTGGGCCGCCACTGCACGTGCGGCATGAGGGGGCTGTCCGGCGGGACCTGGTCCATCCACGGGCGGGTGTCCTTGGACCAGGTGTCCGTGTCGTGGAGGAGGTCGAGTGCGGCCCGGTAGTCGGTGACCAGGTGGACGACGACACCGGGCGAGATCTCCGCAAGGCCGACCGGCCCCTGCAGGCGCAGCAGTTCGTAGCTGCGCCGGGGGTCCGCGTCGTGCTCTGGCCCGTGGATGCGCACCGGGGCTGCGGGAGGAGTGGCGGTCACGAGGATTCGTCTCCGGCTCGGGCTATCAGGTGGGCGGTCAGGGCGATGAGCGCGTCCAGGGTGGAGTTCTTCTCCCGGGTGTCGCAGGTCACCAGCGGGGTCCGCGCGTCCAGGTCGAGCTTGGAGCGCAGGGTCTCGATGTCGTACTCGGGCGACGTCGGGAATGTGTTCACGGCGACCGCGTAGTCCAGGCCGCGTTCCTCGATGAGGTCCATGACCTCGAACGACTGGTCCAGACGGCGGGTGTCGGCCAGGACGAGGGCGCCGATGGCGCCGTCGGCGATGTCCTCCCACAGAGGCAGGAAGCGGCGCTGCCCGGGGGTGCCGTACAGGTACAGCACCACCTTGGCCTGCGGCACGGTCAGGCGGCCGAAGTCGATGGCGACCGTGGTGGTCGTCTTGCCGCGCAGGCCGTCGAGGGTGAGGTCGTCCGCCGATGCGGCGGCGTCGGTCATCACCTCGTCGGTGTGCAGCGTCGGGATCTCGGACAGCGTCCTGATCGCGGTGGTCTTCCCGATACCGAGGGGGCCTGCCACCAGGATCTTCAGCCGCTGGTGGTCGTCCTCGGGCAGATACACAGGTTTCGGGCTAGTGCTGCCTGAGCGCGCGGAGTCCACTCAGCACCTCTTCCAGGAGTTCTTTGGACGGACGGTCGGCATGCGCGTCGGGGAGCAGGGCGTCCGGGGCCGGCACGCGGACCTGCAGGTGGCCGCCGTCGAGGAGTTGGGAGACCAGGACCTTGCACACACCGGTCTGCAGACGGAGGTAGGCAGCCGTCTCACTGACGGTCAGGGCGCCGCCCGTGAGCAGCGAGATGATCCGCTGTTGCACGGGCGTGTGGTGCGGGGCGGGCGGAAGACCCGTGGCGACCACAGCCATGAGCGACTGGAGGGTGTTGCGGGTCGGGGTGCCGACGCCTCGGGTCGCCAGGTAGCTGGGGATCATCCGCCGCCGTTGCGGGGCGCGGCTCATGACGCCCCCTGTGTGCGGGCCGGGACGAACATGAGTTGTTCGCCGAGCTTCTTCGCCTGGCGGGCCATGATGTGCGCGACCGTACCCATGGGCATGTCGAGGCCGCCTGCCACGGCGATGAAGGTGTTGGTGCGGGCACCGGCCGGCATGATCATGTACGTGCCGTGGGTGTTCTGCACGGTGATGGTCGTGACGGGGGTCCCGTCCGCGGCTTCCAACGCCGCGTTGGCCGCGGCGCGGGCCGCGCCGTGAAGGGCGGCCGTCATGGCGGAGATGCCTTCCGCGGTCTCGCGAAGGAGCCCTTCCGTTGCGCCGATGACCATGCCGTCGCTCGACAGGATCAGGGCGTGCTTGACCTCTTTGCTGACTTCGGTGATGGGATTCAGGACCCACGACGGGTCCTCGATCACAGGGCGCGAGGTGGAGAGGGTCACTGTGCTTCCTTCGAGTCGGTGGGGGCGAGACCAGCGGCGATTCCCTCCTGGAACTGGCTCCAGGTGTCACGAGCCTTCTCTGGGTTCAACTCCCGGGACTCGATGACGGGCGCATCACTGCGGGCGGGCTCCGTGCGAGCGCGGCGACGGCGCTGGGGCAGGGCGCTGCCGTCGCCCGGTGCCTCGTCCGGCGCCGCGTCCGGCGCCTCGTCCGGGGCGGCCGGCGTCGGCCACTGGGGGGCCGCGGGGGGTGCGGCGGGCAGCGGAGCCATCGCCGAGATCGGTTCGTGCCTCTCGTCGATCGTGGTCAACAGGTGCGCAGGGATGGTGAGGACCGCACGGACCCCGTTGTACGGGGAGACCTGGTCGATCGAGACCTGGAAGCCGTGGTCGGCGACGAGTCGGCCGATGGCCGCGAAACCGAGAGCCGGCGGATCGCCGAGCTCGGTGAGGGGCATGTGCTGCTGGTCCTCACCCGATACCAGGCGGACGCCGCGGCCGGCGGCCTCCGCACTCATGCCCGTGCCCGCGTCGTCGATGGTGACGCAGACGCTGCCGCTGCCGGTCTGGATCACGCTGGCCTCCACCGCGAGGTCGTCGCGGGAGTGCTCCAGAGCGTTGGCCATGAGCTCGGTGAGGGCGACGGCGATGGGCTCCGCGGCGCGACCGACGACCGCGAGGTTCGCGTCGAGCAGCCGGGAACTGATCTTGATGCGTTCGTAGCCGTGGAGCCGGGACGACGCCCCGCTGACGATCTCGACCACGTAGGTGTCCGGACGCACGTGCCCGGGCCAGGCTCCGCAGACGATCGCGGCCTTCTGGACCAGACGGATGGCCTGCTCGTTGAGGTGGTCGACCTTGAACAGGCTGTCCAGCAGACGCGGGTCGTCGAAGTCGCTCTGCAGGCTCTCGACCTGGGTCTGCAGCCGGTACGACAGAGCCTGAATGTCCTGGCAGGCACCACGGAGCGCTGCGCGGGCGGAGGCGTCGATCCGCCGGCGCTCCTTGGCCACGGTGTCCGAGTAGTGGCCGAGAACGGCTTCGTTCAGAGCGGCGAACCCGGTCCCGGCGAGGGCCTCGTGCTTCAGGCCGGGAACCGGGTGATGCGAGCTGACCAGGTTCAGCGCCAGGCCGGGGAGACGGTCGGCGACGAGATGCTGGAGCTCGTCGCCGAGCTGCTGGAGGTGTTCGCGGAGCTGCTGGAGTTCGCCACGGAGCTCCTGCCCGCGCGTATCGGCCACACTCAGCGCCTCGGACTGCACAGCTCTTTGCGCGAGCAGGGCGCGACGCGAACGCGCCAGCAGCGCCGTGGCTACGGCGCCGGCAGCGGTCGTGGCGCCGAGCACCACTGCGGCGGTCTCGGGAATCGAGGTCAACGGTCGGGTCCTCGGGCTCGAGCCGGCTCCGGGGCCAGACGTTGAGGAGCCACTCGTTCGCGCGGCGAACGAGCGCCCAGCCTTCGGAGTACCGGCAGATTACGGACGGAAAACTGATCGAACGAGCAGCACTGGGCGCAGCCGCGGCAGCGCAGCGACGTGCCATGTCCACGACATAGTAGACCGCACGGACCGTCGGACGTGCACCGCGCCGCTCAGCTCACCACCGAGCTCCCGCTCCACAACGCGACGGCGCTCCGCGCGGGACGTCCGACGCCCCCGCATGCGGCGGCCTTGCAGTCGTGAGCATCATCCTGAACTCCGCGGTCTTCAGCTGGGGTTACGGAGCGGCAACTAGATCCGAGCGCTCCGCTTCTGAGAGATCATTAGATCACATCATGTGTTAAGTACCCGTGCCTGAACCACACTTTGGGCGGCCGGGCGCCCTGGCCCGGGCTGGTGCCCGAGGGCACCGGGCACGCCGGAGGGCGGAGGTGCGGGGGCTGCGACGTACGGCTCGGGCCGCAGTCGCGGCCCGGTGCCGTGCACCGGCGTGGCACCCACGTTCAGCCGGGCTCAACGTCCGAATCCAGAACAGGGCGGTCCCGGTGCTCGAACGCCTGGAGCTCGAGGCGTTCCTCGTCCCGTCCGAGGAACTCCACTTCGGACGCACCGCCGCGCACCGCAGAGGAACGCCCGGCCTACCGCTCCGCGTTCGTCACCGGCCGCCCAGCCTCATCGCCCGCGATCGGACGTGCGATTCTGTGCGCATGTGTTGACTAGTGCTCACTTCCGTTCCATATTGGCCATGTTCGAGCAAGGCCTTCCCCGCCCCTCTGCCTGGAGGCGGCGGCCCTCGGCTGCCGGCGCCCCCGATCCCCGGACACGTCCCGCGCGATGACGTCGGCGACGGCCCGGCCCCGTCCCGCGGCGGCCGCACCGACGGACCGCCAGCACCCCGAAACCCCCAAGGAGCCAGCATGTCCCGGGCACCAGCGCGCCGCCCCGTGCTCGCCGCAGTCCTGAGCCTTCTGCTGGGTACGCTCGCCGGCCTGGCAACGGCACCCCCCGCCGGGGCCGCACCCACCCCCACGACGGCGATCGCGGTCGATGGCACCAAGCCGGGCCTGACCTTCGACGGCGTCGGCGCCATCTCCGGCGGCGGCGGCAACTCGCGACTCCTCGCGGACTACCCCGAACCGCAGCGCAGCCAACTCCTCGACTACCTCTTCAAGCCCGGCTACGGCGCCTCGCTGCAGCTGCTCAAGCTGGAGATCGGCGGCGACACCAACTCCACCGACGGCGCCGAACCCAGCCACATGCACACCGCCGGCACCGTCGACTGCGATCAAGGCTACGAGTGGTGGCTCGCCGAGCAGGCCAAGGCACGCAACCCCGGCATCAGGATCGCCGCCCTGTCCTGGGGCGCGCCCGGATGGATCGGCAACGGCACCTTCTGGTCCCAGGACACCATCGACTACCTGATGTCCTGGCTCGGCTGCGCCACCCAGCACCACCTCACCGTCGACTACCTCGGCGGCTGGAACGAGCGGGGCTACGACAAGGCCTGGTACGAGAACCTCAAGAGCACGCTCACCGCTCGCGGCTACGCCACCAAGGTCGTGGCGGCGGACAGCGACTGGACGGTGGCCGACGCCATGGCCACCGACCCGGCGTTCAAGAACGCGGTCGACGTCGTCGGCACCCACTACCCGTGCGGGTACCTCGGCAGCTACACCACCTGCCCCAGCACCGCCCGCGCCCAGGAACTGGGCAAACCGCTGTGGGCCAGCGAGAACGGTTCCCAGGATGCCGACACCGGGGCACCCGCGGTGGCCCGCGCCATCAACCGCGACTACCTCGACGGGAAGATGACCGCGTTCTTCAACTGGCCGGTCATCGCCGCGCTCTACCCCAACCTGTACTTCTCCACCGACGGCATGTCCGTGGCCAACCAGCCGTGGTCCGGCCACTACGCCATCGGCACGACGACCTGGGTCACCGCGCACACCACACAGTTCACCCAGCCCGGCTGGCGCTACATCGACGCCGCGAGCGGCTACCTCACCGGCAAGCGGACGAGCGGCAGCTACGTCACCCTGAGGTCCCCCGACAACTCCGGCTACAGCACGGTCATCGAGACACTGGACGCCACCGCCGCCCAGAACGCCGCCTTCACCGTCACCGGCGGCCTGCCCACCGGACAGGTCCACCTGTGGGCCACCGACCTCAGGTCGGCCAACTCCGCAGACTGGTTCGTCCGCCAGCCGGACGTGACACCGTCGAACGGCAAGTACTCCCTCACCCTCCAGCCCGGCCACCTCTACACCGTGACGACCACCACCGGCCAGGGCAAGGGCACCGCGACCCCGCCGGCCCCCGCCACGCTCCCGCTGCCCTACGGCGACACCTTCGACACGCCCGCCACGACCACCTCACCCAGGTACTTCACCGACATGAACGGCGCCTTCCAGACCGTCCCCTGCGGCGGCGGGCGGTCCGGCACCTGCCTGCGCCAGATGGCCCCCACCACGCCCATCCGCTGGACCGACGAGCCGTACAACGCCCCCTACAGCATCATCGGCGACGGCAGCTGGAGCAACTACACCGTCACCGCGGACACCCTGTTCGAGCAGAGCAGCACCATCGAGCTCCTCGGCCGCGTCAACCAGCAGGGACGCAACAACAACGGTCTCAACGCCTACCACCTGCGCGTCAGCGCCTCCGGGGCCTGGTCAATCGACAAGAGCGACACCACCTGGACGTACACCACCCTGGCCAGCGGCACCACCACCCCGCTCGGTACCGGCCGGTGGCACACCGTCGCCTTCACCCTGCAGGGCTCGACCCTCACCGCCACGGTCGACGGCGCCACCCTGGGCAGCGCCGCCGACACCGCCTACCCCGTCGGCCAGGCCGGTCTCGGAGTGACCGGTTACCAGACCGACCAGTTCGACAACTTCACCCTCACCCCGGGCTCGACCTCCCCCCGCACCGGTCCGATCACCTCCGCCCTGCCCGGCAAGTGCGTCGACGACGCCGACGCCACCGCCAACGGCGCCAAGGCCCAGCTGTGGGACTGCAACGGCGGGAGCGCCCAGGTGTGGACCTGGGCCGACGGCACCCTCACCCGCCGCGGCAAGTGCCTCGACGTCACCGGCCAGGCCACCGCCAACGGCACCCTGGTCGAGGTGTGGGACTGCAACGGCGGTGCCAACCAGCGGTGGACGCCCCAGCCGGACGGCACCCTCAAGGGCGTCCAGTCCGACCGCTGCCTCGACGACCCCGCCTCCGCCACCGCCAACGGCACCCAGCTGGTGATCTGGGACTGCCACGCCGGCACCAACCAGCGGTGGACCCTGCCGTAGCCCGGCCCGGCCTCACACCCGTGGCGGCCTCCCCCAGGGGGGCCGCCACGCACACCCGAGCCGTCCGACAGGATCCCCCCTCTTGCCCACCCACCCGACGTCCCTCGCCGCGGCGCAGCAGGGCATCGGGCTGATCATCGTCGTTCCGGACCCAGACCATCTCTCCGACACCGGCGGCCCCTGCCGCCCGGAGCTCCGGCCCGAGCCCGCCGCCCGACGCCCTGGAGGCAGGGCGCGGGCCGACGGCTACAGCATCGTGCGCCGCGACGACCCACCAGGCACCGACGTGGTCCTGGCACTCAACCTCACCGCAGGAGCAACACCGTTCCCGTGTCTTCCGCGGGCCACGAATCGAGCGGTGAGCCTGGGTGGGCTGTACCCGGGCAGACCGCGGCCTGGTAGCCGCTGTCGGACGGGCCGAAGCTGGGGTCATCACCCACCCCGTACAGGCCCACCGCCCTGGCATGACGAACAGGACCTCCCGTTGACCGCCTCCGACACCACCAGCCCTGCCGTACTCGAACAGCTGCAGCGCCAGTCCGCGGACCCCGAGCGACGCATCCTGTTCACCGGCGCGACCATCGTCACCATGGACCCTGCCCTCGGTGTTCTGCACGACGCCGACCTGCTGGTCGAGGGCGAGACCATCACCGCGATCGGTTCCGACCTGAACCGGGACGGCGCGGTGGTCGTCGACGCCACCGGCACCATCCTCACGCCGGGCTTCGTCGACACCCACCGGCACGCCTGGGAGACCCAGCTGCGCCGGATCATGCCGGACGTCGACGACCTCGGCGCCTACGTGATGTCCACCCTCGCCGGCTACGCCACCGTCTACCGACCCGAGGACATGTACGTCGGCACCAAGCTGGCCGCCCTGACGGCGATCGACAGCGGCATCACGTGCATGCTCGACTTCTCCCACAACTCCCGTACCCCCGAGCACTCCGACGCCGCCGTGCAGGGCCTCGTCGACACCGGCATCCGCGGCGTGCACGCCTCCATGGGCCCGCACTTCGGTGACTGGGACAAGCAGTGGCCCCGCGACCTGGCCCGCCTCAAGGCGAAGTACTTCGCCGGCGACGACCAACTGCTGACCCTGCGCCTGGCCGCCCTGGCCACCGACGAGATCGCCGGGCCCGCCCTCGCCTACGGCACCGAACTCGCCCGAACGGCCAAGGATCTGGGGATCGGTGTGAGTGTCGACGCCGTCTTCGGCACCTCCTCCTCCCAGTCCATTCTGGGGTGGGACAAGGACGGCCTCCTCGGCGCGGACCTCACCCTCATCCACGCCACCGGCCTGACCCCGGCGGCGTGGAAGGCGATCGGGGCGAGCGGCACGAGCATCGCCCTGGCCCCGACCTCGGACGCCCAGATCGGGCTGGAGACCGCGGTCCCCGCGATCGACGAGGCCCTGGCGGTCGGCGTCCGGCCCGGTCTGAGCATCGACGTCGAGGTGGCGCTGGCCAGCGACATGTTCACGCAGATGCGGGCCCTGCACGCCATCCAGCGGATGCGCGCGGTCAACGCCGCCTACGGCACCGACCAGCGGCCGGCCCGCATCACCACCCACGACGTCCTGGACTTCGCCACCCTCCAGGGCGCCCGCACCAACGGCCTGGCAGGCGTCACCGGCTCGCTCACCCCGGGCAAGAAGGCCGACCTGCTGGTCATCCAGGCCGAGGACCTCAACAACATGCCGCTCAACGACCCGATCGGCACCGTCGTGCTGGGCTCGGACGCCCGCAACATCAGCGCTGTCCTCATCAACGGCGAGCCCCGCAAGTGGAACGGCCAGGTCCTCGACGTCGATCTGCCCGCCCTCCGCGACGAGGTCCACGCTTCCCGCGAGTACGTGCTGCACACTCCCCGCGTCTGACCCCCGCCCCGAGCTACCGCACCTCTGCGCACGTGAGCCCATCGCACCACGGTGGACTATGACGGGGTGTACTGCTCCGTGGCGCACTCCCGGCGGTGTGTGGCGTGGAGGCTGCCGAGCAGGGCGAGTGTCTGGGCGCTCGGGCTTCCGGGTTCTGCGTGGTAGATCACCAGCTGCTGGCCGGATGCCCCGCGGACGTCGAAGGTCTGGAAGGTGAGGGCGAGAGGCCCGACGTCGGGGTGGAGAAGCTCCTTGCCGTCACGGGTCTTCCCGTGGACGGCGTGCGAGGACCACAGGGCGGCGAACTCCTCGCTCGCTTCGGCCAGGGAGCCGACGAGGTCGTGCAGGCGCCGATAGTGCGGGTCGAGGCCCGTGGCGTGGCGCAGTCCGGCAACGACTGCCTCGGCTGCCCGCCCCCACTGGATGAAGAAGCTCCGGGCGGCCGGGTCGAGGAAGATCATGCGGGCCAGGTTGTCCACGCTCTCGAACGGTGAGAACAGCGAGTCGGCCAGCGCGTTCGAGGCCAGGAAGTCGGTGGCCGGGTTCAGGACGAACGCCGCGGCGTTCGGGTATCCGTCCAGCAGTCGCCGCAGCTCAGGGCCGACCGTTTCCCTCGGCTGCGGCCGCGCACCCTCCGGCGCGGTGCCTGCCAGCCGGAACATGTGCTCCCGCGCTTCGTCACCCAGCGACAGGGCGCTGCCGATGGCCTCGAGGATCTGCGGGGAAGGGCTGCGTTCGCGGCCCTGTTCGAGGCGGGCGTAGTAGTCGCTGTTCATGCCTGCCAGGACGGCGACCTCCTCCCGCCGCAGCCCCGCCACCCGGCGGGCGCCGTAGGAGACGAGCCCGACATCGTCGGGTCCCAGGCGGGCGCGGCGAGCACGCAGGAAGTCTCCGAGATCGTTGCTGGTCACCCCTTCAGGCTAAGCCGCGCCTCACGCGCGTGCCTGGGTGCGCCGCACCCAGGCAGAGCCCGTCCTGGCTGTCCCCCCCGCCGTTCGCCGGGCTTGCCGCAGCCACCTGAACGCGAGGACCCGGTCAACCGGTCGGCTCCGGGTGCCGTACGAACGAGTGGGAACATCGCGCGAGCGGCAATGCCAGGCCTGACACCCCGGGAGGATGTCTTCGACGACCCTCAACCAGCCTGGAATTCCCTGCCTGCGATGCCCGCGGCGGCTCACATCAGGTGCAGGGCTTTCTGTCATCCCCAGGTCGTGACGGAGAAGTCGATGGTCGGGTTTGTGGCCCAGGTGACCTTGTCGATCTTTGCCATGGCCACGCGTTTTTGGTCGGTGATGACGCAGATCGCGGCGCCGGGGACGAGTCCCTTGTCCGCCATGTCGCGCTGGCTGTCGATCGAGACTTGTTCGAGTCCTCCTCCGCTGGCGGCGGCGCGGCACGAGCTCAAGGTGGCATCCGCGTCTTTGGGGAGCAGACCTGCGGAACGGCCTCGTTCGGTTTCCAGGACTTGGGTGATGCAGCCGGCCCAGCCCATGTCGAAGGCCGCCGCTTCGGCGGAGGAGAGGTCCTTGGTGTTCACACGCTGGGTCAGGCGGTCCGAATCGAAGTCGATGTGGACGTAGTTGATGTTGTCGCAGGCGGGCGGGGAGAGTCTCATCGGCCGGGGAGCGGATGCGGTTGGTGGCGGCGCCGCCGGGCTTGAGGCCGGGCTGGCGCTGGCGGCGGCCGCCGGTGGTGTGGCTGCGGAGGGGCTCACTTGCACGCTGGCGACGCTGGGCACGGGGGCGGGTGCTGCCGAGGGTCCCTTGGAATCGTCTCCGCCGCCGGCCGCGAGTGTGGCGGCTGCGGTGATCAGTGCGCCTGCCAGGCCGAACCATCCCGCGATCTTCGCGCCGCGGTGAGGGTCGGCCGGCGAAGGTGGGGTGGGCGGGGCGGGATCGGGCTTTGCGGAGGAGTCGGGGGTGGGAGAAGGGGATCCAGGTGTCACGGCAGCTCTCTCGTGTCTCGATGCCGACTGTAGGAGCGGTGGGACGCATACGTGTGAGTCGCAGTTTTCCATATTCAGAGGGTTGTTGATGGACCATCAGTCATGGTTGCGTCACAGGAGCGAATCAGCCGAGACGCTGGTCGAAGAGTCCGTCGAAGGCCCCGACGTCGACGCGGGCGCAGGCGCTGCGGTTGGCGGCCATGCGTCGGCGCAGCCGACGTTCGGCCCGGTCTATGTCGTAGTGGTCGTAGCACACGGACACACGGCGAACAGCCGTCAGCACCGAGGACGACCAGGACGGATCACGCTCCGTGACGGCGGGGTGCCTCCTGGCCGGGCTGGGGCTATGGTCGGCTCATGCAGCGTGACACCAGGCCTCGCGTCGGTGCGGCCCTGATCGACATCGACGGTGTCCTCACGGTGTCCTGGAAGCCGCTTCCCGGAGCCGTCGAGGCACTGGAGCGACTACGCACGGCAGGACTGCCCTTTGCGCTGCTCACCAACACCACCTCACGGTCCCGGGCGTCGATCGCGAGCACGCTCGCCGATGCGGGCTTCCCTGTCGTAGTCGACGACATCGTCACCGCGCCGGTGGTCACCGCAGCCCACCTCGCGGAGAACCGTCCGAGCGCCCGCTGCCTGCTGCTCAACAGCGGCGACATTCGCGAGGACCTCGAAGGGATCACGCTGGTCGAGGAGGGAGAGACGGCAGCGGCGGAGCCTGTGGACGTGATCCTGGTCGGCGGCGCGGGCCCCGAATTCGGCTACCAGGCGCTCAACCGCGCCTTCGGCCACCTCCAGCGCGGTGCCCGCCTCGTCGCCATGCACCGGAACCTGTACTGGCGCACGGACCAGGGCCTGCAGCTCGACGGCGGGGCCTTCCTGCTCGGCCTGGAGCGCGCCTCCGGTCAGCGGGCCGAGGTCGTCGGCAAACCCGCCGCGGCGTTCTTCACCGGGGCGCTGTCGCGGCTGGGGGCCGAGGCGGGCCGGACACTGATGGTGGGCGATGACATCACGTCCGACGTACTCGCGGCCCAGCACTGCGGAATCACCGGCGTTCTCGTCAGGACGGGAAAGTACCAGGACCAAGCGGTCCGCGACGCCGACGGAACCCCCGACCACGTCCTCGACTCCTTCGCCGACCTGCCGGCCCTGGTGGCGACGCTGAACACGTGACGAAGCGGCCACTTCTGCGCTCTCCGATCGGGGCCACAGCGATGGCCAAGGGCGCCTGACCACATCTCCCCTCCGCCGTCCGACCGGGCGGCCGCGGCGACCCACACAACGAGGAGTCCCACCGGGCCGACGCCGCGCGCTCCCCCGCACGTGCTCGGCCGGGGCTGCGCCGGACGGCGCAGCACCAGACGACTGAACCGGAGCAGCGTGCCGCACCGTCATCGGCGGAGTCCAAACCTTGTCGCGAGGGCGCCTTGTGGTGAGCGAGGCTGACCTGCGATGAGTGAGCAAGCATGCGTTGAAGCGGTCTTTCGGACGGCGAGCGGCCGTGTGCGGCGCAATGAGTCCACCGACGGCGTCACGGTCGTGCTCGGCATTCCGTACGCGGCCCCGCCGTTCGGCGCCCACCGGTTCCAGGAGCCGCAACCGGCGCCGGCCTGGGACGGGGTCCGGGATTGCACGGCCTTCGGTCCCATCGCCCCGCAGTCGGCGGAGCTGCCCGGAGCGCCGGCGTGGCACCCCGGAGACGAGGACGTCCTCACCATCAACGTGTGGGTGCCGGAGCAGACGGACGGTGGCGCGCTGCCGGTGTTCTTCTGGATCCACGGCGGTGCCTACGCCTTCGGCTCCTCCGCCCAGCCCGACTTCGACGGGGCAGCCCTGGCCCGCGCCGGGCCGGTCGTGGTCAGCTGCAACTACCGGGTGGGCTTCGAGGGGTTCGGCCATGTGCCCGGCTTCTCCGACAACCGCGGACTGCTGGACCAGGCCGCTGCGCTGCGGTGGGTCCGGGAGAACATCGCGGCCTTCGGCGGCGACCCGGGGAATGTCACGGTCGCCGGGCACTCCGCCGGAGGAGCCTCGGTCGCCTGCCTGATGGTCATGGAGCAGGCACGCGGGCTGTTCCGGCGGGCTTGTCGCGGACGCTGTTGACCGCAGTGGTGGTGAGTTCGCCGCCGGCCGGCACGATGAACAGGGCTGCTTGCACGCCGTCCCGCAGCCTCCGACGAGGGCCGTGGACCGCGGCTCTGGCACTCTGATCGCGTGGACGACTTTGTAGGCACCCAGGCACCGGCCCGCCGTCTTTCCGATCCCCGTGAGGCCGTCGATGAGTTGGAGCGCGCAGTGCCGGGTCTTTCCGCACTGCGTCTTGCCAACCCGACGGACATCAACTGGCACCTGGTGGAGACCGAATTGGGTTGCGGCCTGCCGGCCGATTACAAGCTCCTGTGCCAGCTCTACCCGCCGTTCATCCTCGGCGACTTCCTGGGCGTCGGCGGTCCGGCGCCCGGCCAAGAAGTCGCCTGGGCACGGGATAGTTGGAATGACCTGGAGGACGTTGCGGAGTGGTGCACAGAAGCCGACCTGGCCGTTCCGATGCACCCGTATCCCGCCCCGGGCGGTCTTCTCCCCTGGGCCGGGTCGTACCAGGGGGACCTCTTCTTGTGGACCACCACCCCTGCGAGCCCGGACGAGTGGACCGTCACCGTCGCCTCGCGGAGCTCCGCGTGGTGGCACTACAGCGGCGGAGCGGTTCAGTTCCTGGCCGACCTGGTGAGCGGGGCAGTACAGCCATGGGCGCTGCCTCGCGTTCGCGCCGAGGCAACTGCCTGCTGACTTGGCGAGTGGTGACGGTGGTGAGCCAGGCCGCGGGGTCGTCGTCCGGGCGGGTCTTGTCTCACCCGCCCCCGGCGGCCACCGCCAAGCGGCGCCGGTAGGTGCCGCGCCGTCCGGGCGACCTCGGATCGCTGTGCCGGCCCCACCTCAGGGCGATGCGTCGGCGCGCCCAGCCAGTCCTCCGGCGTGCCGCCCGGGCGGCCGCCGAGGCGCTGCGCCAGTCGGTACGGCGGCCGCCGTGCTCAGGCGTGAGACCAGCAGACTCCGTCCCGAACGGCCTCGGGCGCAGCTGCTTCGGGCAGCGCCGCCGGCGACGTGAATCTTGCTGGTCTGCCCGCCCCGGGAGCGTCCCAGGAGAGCGGCCCTCAGTCGCAGCGTTCGGCGACGCCGGATGCGTCGTCGCTCCTCCCGCTCGGGGTCTGCGTTGGCTCCCTGCCCGTTTTGTTCGTCGAGGCCGCCCCCTTTGACCTGGCCTTCTCTTCCTCGGCAGCAGCCTTCTCCAGGGCGACGAGCACGTCTTCGCTCAGGTGCATCCCGGCGGCGGCGTGGTGGGCGCGCGCGGTGGTGGAGTCGATGCTGACCAGAGACAGGTCCACCATGCCCGTTTCGCGGCTTCCGCGATCAGGCCCTCCAGCAGGGCCTCGAACACGCCAGCGTCACGCCATGGCCGGAAGCGATTGGAGACGGTCTGCCAGGCGCCGAACTCCTGCGGCATCTCCCGCCACTACCCCCCGTCCTGAACCGCCAGATCACGCCCTCGAACTGCTGGCGCAGCCGCTCGGGGTACGGGCCATACTCGCCAATCGGCAGGTACGGCCCGATGAACTCCTACTCTTCGTCAGTCAGTTTCACTCGCGTCAGCAAGAAAGAGATCTACCGGATCAGGCCTCGGAGCGAGGACAAATCCCACAGATTGATCACGACTCAATACGTGCCCAGTAGGCGCGGCCGCAAGTATTGGTCGGAATAATGCGCCAAATCGCCCACCCGTTCGATGGGCGTTCACGCACGCAAGCCCGACGCGCTCCTGGTCCGCATCGCCGACCGCGAGCCACACGTCCGACTCGCGGCCTAACGACCAGAATGTCCGGCCGCGTGCACTAGGATCCGCCTCTAGCATCACTCGATCGACCGTTGCTCACCCAATCGACAGGAGGCCCGATGATCGGCGTGCTCGTGACTTTCACGCAGACCGGCAAGTTCGATCGCTCAACCCTCGCAAAGACTGCCGGCGAACTCCGAGGACCGTTCGAAGGCATGGCTGGCCTTCGCTTCAAGAGCTTCATGCTCGACGAAGACGGCGCTCAGGCAAGGAACTTCTACGTGTGGGATGACGAGGACAAAGCCCGTGCCTTCTTCACGGCGGAGCTCGTCGACAAGGTGACGGGGATTTATGGCGTCCCGCCCAAAATCGAATACCTCGACATCGTGGGGTTCGTCGACAACTCTGGCACCTGATTCTCAAGGGGGATGTCGCGCAAACCCCTGCCGTCCGGGCCGTTTTGGACCATCGGGGCATGCCGCAGAACTTCCTCACATGCTATCGAGACCAAACCGCTACTGCGGCCCTGCAGTCCCCTGACCTGAGTGACTGGCTGCCCGAAGACCACCTCGCCTGGTCCGTGATCAAGGGATCGAGCAGCTCCACCTCGATCCCTTCCACGCCGCCTGTCGCTCCGACAGGCACGGCCGGGCCGCCCGCGAGCCGAAGACGATGCTCACCCTGCTCGCTACTCCTACCGCGTCGGCGAGCGAAGCTCGCGCGGGATCGAGCGCCGCTGCCGCGAGAACGTCGCCTTCCGGGTGATCTGCGCAAACCAGGCCCCCGACCACGCGACGATCGCCCGCTTCCGGGTCCGCCACCAGGAGGCCCTCGCTGGCCTCTGCGGCCGGGTGCTCGACCTCCGCGCCGAGGCTGGCCCGGTCAGGTGGCGGGTGCTCGCCGTCGACGGCTCGAAGTTCGAGGCCTCGGCCGCCAACCACGCCAGCCGTAGCTACGAGCAGATCGCGAAGGAGATCCTCGCGGAGGCGGGCCAGATCGACGCCGCCGAGGACGAGCTCCACGGCGATGCGTCACCCGGTACGACAAGACCCCGGACAGCTACCTCGCCAGCCGCCACGTGCGCGCCTCGATGATCTGACTCAAAGACCTCACCCGGACCGGATGATGATCGCGACTCGATACGCGCCCTGGTTTCCGCGGGGTCTCAAAGGCTGACCGCGTCACTCGGACCAGGGACCGGCCAGGGTCACGACGCCTCCGGTGCGGGATTCGAGGTGTTCGTGCAGAGCGTGGTTCTCGTGGTGACGTGCGGCGACGACCGTGGCAGCCGCGAGCGGATGCCGGGCCGGTAGGCCCCGGTTCATCGGTTCGTTCTGCCGACACAGGTAAGACCGCAGGGCAGGGCGGTCAACAAGGTGGCCGTCCCGGGCGCTTCCGCGCGATCAGAACGTCCTCGGCCGGCTGCTCGGATCGGAGTCCGCGACGATGACTTCTCCGTCCGCGGTCACACCGGTCTCGCCCCGGGCGACGAACCGCATGATGTACCCGGTGCGCACCGCACCAGTCACCGCGCTGACCGCACCGGCGGAGTAGAGGATCGACCCTGGCCCCGTCAGGGCCGCGAAACCGAGAACAGCGGCAATCAGCACGTGGAACGCAAGATTGGCGACGAGCAGCGGCCGGCCCGAATCCGTCTTGGGCAGTCGGAGCCGTTCCCACGTCGTACGCGGCGTAGTGAGCGGATGCGGATTGAACAGGGAGTCGCCCACAGGCTGGATCAGAGGCACGGGAGCCGATCCAATCATCCCGAGCACCCTTCGGACAATTGCCTTTGACGCTCCGTTCGCTGTGAACCGACCAAGGTCCAGTTGCGAGGTCACGCGGAGGGCACCGCCCCTGCGGCGCAACCCACCCGCCGGGCGCCGGGCGTGCTCGGCCCGTATCCGCCTCGAGTCTGCGGTGACGTGCCTCGCACGTGGCCCCCCACTGTCCACCCCCGTCCCTTGCGGTCCCGGTGGCAGAGGTGGGCGGCGGCCGCCCGGGCGGCGCGTCCATTCGTCGTTGACCCGCCAACCGTCGTCGACGTTCTACGATCCGGCAACCCAGCCCGGGGCGGTCGGCAGTACTTCTTCTGCGATCCGGAACAGTGCGGCATCGTCCGGGACCACGTCGTCCTGGCGCCGGACACGAGGCGGTCGACGCCCTCCCACACAGCGCCCCGATCGAGGTAGTCATCCGGCTCCTGTTCAATCGTCCAGGATGCGGGCTCGCCGTTGAGCAGGAAGTTCAGGCGCCCGAGTGCGTTCCCGGCCGGCACGAGCTCGGTGTCGGAGACCTTGACCGCTCCCCCCGACAATGCCGCCGCCTCCTCCAGGAGGTCCCGATAGGCGTCCTCCGCGAAGTCGACGCCCGCGCACCCGCCCTCGGCACAAGACCCGCCGCGCGAAGCTCAACGTCGACCAGCTCGGACAGCTCACCGCTTTCGGGGCGACCTGGTAGGGCCCGACCCAAGCCGGCTTGCCAACCGGCCGCCCCGAATCACAGGAACGGGATTCCGTTCGAAGACGAACCACCGCCGTGTCTGTGAGTATTCGACCAACTACCAGTGGTAGCTTCCAGCTGCCGCCCAGTCAGGGTGGCACTCTCAGCCCACCATTCGAAGGAGTGACCCATGACCCAGGTCAGCGCGACCGCCGCAGAGACCAAGAAGGCCATGGCCAGGGAGTCCGCGGCGACGAAGACCTGGCGCCACGTCATCCAGCCGGACGCGGACGCCGCAGCCAACTACCTCAACATCACCCCCGCCCAGGGACCCGGCGAGGCAACCATCACCACCCGGCCCGACGGACAGATCGACGTCATCTTCCTGCTGTGAGAGAAGGCCCCCGAACGTCTGCCGGTGCCGCGGCGCGCGCGTGTCGCGCTGCGGCACCGGCGTGAACAGCGGGCTGTCGGCGGCCGAGCCGACCCCCGGGGCGTGGACCAGGGGTTTCATGCCGCGAGGGAGGGTTTGGCCGAGGCGTGGCGTCACTGTTCGAAGTCGAGCGGGGTGAGGTGGCCGGGGCGCTGCGACGGCGACGGGCGTTGCAGTGGGTGAGCCGGCGGAAGACCTCGAGCCTGGTCCGGGCCACCGTCGCGAGCGGTATCCCGTGCAGCATGAAACCCACCTTCAGCGGCAGCACACACGCAGGCCTGACGGAGTACTACCGGATCACCCGGTGTAGCTGAACTCGTTGGACCCGGCGGTGGGGGTCAGGTAGCCGTTGGTCAGCACCCGGACGTTCACGGTCGAGGGCGCGATCGGGCTCTGGTCCGGCAGCGGGGCCCGCACGGTGATCTGGGTCGACGTCGCGGAAATGAGGTCGGCGGTCTTGTTCCCGAAGTACACGACGGGGTTTTCCGCGAAGCCCACGCCGTTGACGAGGACCTTCGTCTCGGCCGTTCCCGAGGCCGGGGAGATGTCGAGGACCACCGCCGGCTGCGGCCCGTCATAGGCGAACTGATTGAACAGCGAGGCCGAGGAGGTGCCCAGGATGCTGGTCACCTGGACGTCGACGACGCCCGTCCCTTCGGGCGCGAAACAGGTGATCTGCGTGCCGTCCCCGTTGACGGTGAACTTCTCACACGGGAGGGTGCCGAAGTCGACCACGGTCTCGGCCAGTTCGGGATCAGTACCGAAGCCGCTGCCGTGGATGGTGATTTCCGTACCGATGGGTCCGAACGTGGGGCTGAACGAGGTCACCACCGGTCCGGAGCTCACGGCGGGTGCCCCGATCTGTCCCAGGTACGTGGAATTGGCGTGCTGGAAGGCCACTTGGGCCATGAAGTCCTCCTCCGAACTCCGGGTCGCGTACGGGTCGTACGAACCGGGTGTCCCGTAGTCGGGGTTCAGGGTGTACGCATCGCCCGGCTGGACATACACGTTGGGCCCGGGGAGGGAGGCGATCGTCGAAATGAGCGCCTTCACGTAGAAGCTCGCCGCCGGTCCGGGGGTCGGGTACCAGTTCTTGGCGGCGGCGAGGCCCGCCCAGGCCTGCGGAATCAGGTCCCACACGTTGTAGCAGTGCTCGTTCGCGACCCACGGCAGAGAGTTGACGAAGTCGGCGAAGCCCTGATCGCCGGCCGTGGGCGCGGCGAAGGTCGACAGCGCGAACTGCGGTGTGTTGACCGGCCACTTCACCACCTTGAGGTACGGCGCGACCATGGTGGCGATGCAGCCGCCCAGGCTGTGACCGACGACGTAGACCGTCGGATTCGCGGGCGCCCGGCGGATCGCGCCGTCGAGCGCCTGCACCAGGTTGACGCCATTCGAGCTGACGGTGACGACCTGCGTGAACGCCGCCATGGCGCCCTTCGACACCGAGACGGGCTGCGGCGATCCGCAGCCGGTGAACGGCACGACGGTGCCAACGGAGAGGTCCTCGAGCATGTCGGTCGCGTTGTCGGCAACCGTGCCGCGGATGACCACGGCGAACTCGTTCGGGCCGGAGGTGTTCTTCACCAGGTACACCAGGTTGGCGTTGTCCGGGCTCAGCCCGAGCCATAGCAGCTGCCAGTCGCCGCCCGTCGCGAGGGAGGGGTCCGACAGGTGGGCGTTGACGCCGAGCGTGATTCGCGCCGCCTGCTCCGAAAGGGTCTCCCCCGACGGACGCGGGGTCGCCGCGGTGGCCGCGATCGCGGCCAGAGTCATGGTCACCTTACGGGTGGTCGGATCCAACGACTGTACTGTCATGCTTGCTCCTCGGGTACTCGCCCAGTAGGTTCGTGGACAATCTATGAGCCGGGGCAGCTTCCTGATATCCGGTCGGCCATGCGGCGGAGCCGGTTCAGGCTTTCGGCCCAACGCGGCCGCTCAGCCGGCCGCCGTCGCGGACTCGGCGAAGCTCTCGAGGAAGACCGGCAGGTCGGCCGGCTCGAGGAGGTCGCGGACGAACTCGCCGACTTCCGGGGCGAGTCGCAGACGGTCAAGGTTGGCCACGCCACCCGGGCAGCGCCAGTCGGCGCGGTCGGCGGCGCCACCTCCCCCACCACCGCATCGACTGGCCGTGTCGCTCACCCGGCGGGAGCCGCCACAACCTCACGCTGCTCCGTTCAGACCGGGCTGCGCCGTGGGACGCCCGCCGCAGCGAGAGCGGCTGCGGCGGCGGAGGTTGCGGCGAGCAGAACGAACAGCGGGTGGTAGCCGCCGAGCAAAGGGGCGATGGCTGCGGCAGCCCACGGGGCGAGTGCGCCGGCGATCGAGGCGGGGGCGGAGAGCAGACCGCTGAGCCTGCCGTAGGCGGTGGTGCCCCAGCGATCGGTGATGGCGGTGGCTTGCAGGAGGGTGAGGTTGCCGCGGACGGTTCCGGCGAGGACCGCGATGCCGATGAGCAGGGCGGTGGGGCCGGGGACCGCGGCGAGGAGGGCTGTGGTGGTACCGCTGGCGGCGATCAGGATCGTGGTGCGGGTGGTGACTCCGGTACGGCGGGCGAGCGTGCTGTAGAGGGTACGGCCCAAGGTCTGGCCGAGGCCGCCCAGGCCGAGTGCCCAGGCCGCCGTCGTGGGAGTGACGCCTCGTTCGATGAGGAGGGGGATGAGGCTGAAGACGACGGCGTACATCGCGAAGCCGGACAGGGTGAACGCGGCGGCGAGCATGAGGAACGGGCGTGTTCGTACCGGGCTCACGTCGGCCGCCTCGTGGCCGGCCTTGGGAGGGCATGCCAGCGGCCATGGGTGGCGCAGGGTCAGGGCGTGCAGGGGGATGGTGACGGCCGCCAGTGTCGCCGCGAGCACGAGATAGGTGGTGCGCCAGCTCAGGTGGTCGGCGAGGGCGGCGGTGATGGGGGCGAAGACGGTGGAGGCGAGGCCGCCGGCCAGGGTGACGGTGGTGAGTGCGCGGACGTGGCGGGGCTGGTGCCAGCGCGTGAGGGCGGCGAAGGCGGGCTGGTAGAAGGTGGCGGCCATCGCGGTGCCCGCAAGCAGCCAGGCCGCGAAGAACATCGGCAGGTTCGGGGCGAGTGCGGCGCCGAGGAGCGCGGTGCTGCCCGCGATGGAACCGGCGGTCATCACGGTGCGCGGGCCGTGCCGGTCGACGGTCCGGCCGACCGGGATGCCGGCGACGGCGGAGACGAGCAGGGCTGCGGTGAAGGCGGCGGTCGTCGCAGGGGCGGACCAGCCGGTGTCGCCGGTGATGCGAGGGGTGAGGACGGGGAAGGCGTAGTAGAGGATGCCCCAGCCGGTGATCTGGGTGAGGCAGAGGGCGGGCAGAGCGGCGCGGGGCCGCGACCGGTCCCCCGTTCCGGTCGCGGCCCCGCTGATCTGAGTGGCGGTCACCGGGCCGGTCAGCAGCCGCCGGTGGTGGAGCAGGAGTCCTGCGGGGCGGCGCCGAGGGTGATGAGCTGCGGTGCGGCCGGCACCGAGCAGCAGCCGCCGCCGTCGGTCTGCTCGACGTCGGGCTGGTCGAACAGGCCCGCGCCGCCACACACGCCGGTTTCGGGCAGCGTCAGCTCGACGCGGGCGGCGGCCTCGTGGTCGCCGGCCAGGGCGGCGGCGACGGAACGTACCTGCTCGTAGCCGGTCATGGCCAGGAACGTCGGTGCGCGGCCGTAGGACTTCATGCCGACCAGGTACACGTCGCTCTCGGGGTGGGAGAGCTCGGCGGCGCCGTGCGGGTAGACGGTGCCGCAGGAGTGCTGGTTGGGGTCGATCAGCGGGGCGAGAGCGACGGGGGCCTGCAGGCGCTCGTCGAGGCCGAGGCGGACCTCGGACAGGAACGACAGGTCCGGGCGCAGGCCGGTGAGCACGACGACCTCGTCCAGCGGTTCGCTTCGGCGGCCGTCCTCCGAGAGCAGGACCAGCTGGCCGTCGGCCTGTTCGACGCCGGCGGTGCGGAAGCCGGTGAGGGCGCTGGCGTGACCGCCGTCGACGGCTGCCTTGGCACGCAGGCCGAGCGCGCCGCGGGCGGGGAGCTGGTCGGCCTCGCCGCCGCCGTAGGTCGAGCCGGTGAGGCCGCGCCGCAGCACCCAGACCGCGTGCGTGCCGGGTTCCTCCTTCGCCAGGTCGGCGAGGTACGCGAGGGCGGTGAACGCGGAGGCTCCGGTGCCGACGACGGCGGTGCGGCGCCCTGCGTAGCGGGCACGGACAGCGGGGTCCTTCAGGTCGGGGATGCGGTAGGAGATGCGCCCGTTCGCCGCGTGCTCGCCGAGGGCGGGCAGGCCGTCTGCGCCGAGCGGGTTGGGGGTGGACCAGGTGCCGGAGGCGTCGATGACGGCGCGGGCCACGATGCGCTCCTCCCCTCCGTCGGCGGTGGTGAGATGGACGGTGAAGGGCTGCTCGTCGCGGCCGGAGTCGGCGATCCGACCGCGTCCGGCGCGGGCGACGCCGGTGACCCGGGTGTTGTAGCGGACGCGGTCGCCGAGGACGTCGGCGAGCGGCTGCAGATACTGGTCGGCCCAGTCGCCGCCGGACGGGTAGGCCGTGCCGTCGGGGCGGATCCAGCCGGTGGGGGCGAGGAGCTTCTCGGCGGCCGGGTCGACAACCTCGGCCCAGGGCGAGAACAGCCGGACGTGGCTCCACTCACGCACTGCGGTCCCGGCGGTGGGGCCGGCCTCCAGCACGAGCGGCTCCAGGCCCTGCTCGATCAGGTGCGCGGCGGCGGCGAGCCCGATGGGACCGGCGCCGACCACGACGATCGGCAGGAACTGGGCGGTGGTGTTCTCGCTCATCACGGTTCTCCGGGTGGTTCGGGTGAAGGGGCGGGCGGGCGGTCGTGCGAGGGGCCGGTTCAGCAGCAGCCGGCGCCGGCGGCAACGGCCTCGCCCTTGGCGGCCGGGTCGCAGCAGGCGCCGGACGCGGCTGCGTCCTTCGCGGTGCCGCAGCACGGGGCGGCGGCAGGGACGGACACCTCAGCCGGTGCGGGGGCCTCGGCAGCGGCCGTACCGCAACAACCGGCAGCGGACGTCGAGGACGCGGGGGTGGTGGACTCGGACAAGGCTGTCTCCTCGGGGAGGAAGGGCACTGGTCAGCGATCCGGGAGCCTGCCCCCGGCCGTTGATTCGACGTTTGTCGATGTGCTTCGAGCTTGCTCCATCACATCGATGGATGTCAACATAGACGCATGTCGAATCTGGAACTGGTGGAACTGCCGGTCATCGAGCCCGAGATCGTGCCGTGCTGCCCGCCGGTCACCTCGGCCGCCCTGTCCGAGGCCGACGCGGTCAAGATGGCGGCGATGTTCAAGGCACTGTCGGACCCGGTGCGGCTGCGGCTCTTCTCCCGGGTCGCCTCGCACGAGGGCGGCGAGGCGTGCGTGTGCGACATCCAGGACGTCGGCGTCTCCCAGCCCACCGTCTCCCACCACCTCAAGAAACTCCGCGAGGCCGGCCTGTTGACCAGCGAGCGGCGCGGCACCTGGGTTTACTACCGCGTCGCTCCCGAGGTGCTCGCCGCCATGGCCGGCCTGCTCTCCACCGCCCACTGACCCGTTCCGGCCGCGATCCACCTCGGGGCTGTCGGAGGTGCCGTTCATCGACTATCGTCGATGAACGATGAACGAGACAGACTCCGCCCGGCCCGTGATGGACGCGCAGGCCGCCGAGACGTACGCGGCGTGGTTCAAGGCTCTGGCCGACCCCACCCGCATTCAGGTGCTTCACCTGCTCGCGACCGCTGGCCGGCCGATGAGTGTGGGCGAGATCGTGGAACGGTCGCCGGTGGGGCAGTCCACCGTCTCGCACCACCTGAGGGTCCTCGCCGAGGTCCGCTTCGTGCTGCCCGAGCGGCAGGGAACGTCCACGCGCTACGCGGTCAACCGCACATGCCTGACGGTCTTCCCGGCCGCCGTGCGGGCGATCCTCGGCGAAGCCCCGGCCTCACCGGATGCGGGAGAGTGCCGTGCGCGGTGACTTCGCGGTGACCCGGATGACGGCGGACCACGCCGAGCAGGTGCTGGCGGTCTACCAGGCCGGGATCGACGAGGGCAACGCCACCTTCGAGACCACCACCCCGACATGGGAAGCATTCGATGCGGCCAAGTTGGCCGGCCACCGGTTCGTCGCCCTCGACCGGGACGCGACGGTACTGGGCTGGGTGGCAGCCAGCGGGGTCTCCGACCGGTGCGCGTACGCAGGCGTGGTCGAGCACTCCGTCTACGTCCGCCCCGCCGCCCGGGGCCGGGGCGTCGGGCGCCGACTGCTGGAGGCGCTGATCGCCTCGACCGAGGAGGCCGGGATCTGGACGATTCAGTCCGGCGTGTTCCCGGAGAACACCGCCAGCCTCGCCCTCCACGAGCGGGCCGGGTTCCGCGTGATCGGCACCCGCGAGCGGATCGGCCGCCACCACGGCACCTGGCGGGACGTCCTGCTGATCGAGCGCCGCAGTCCGGTCGTCGGCTGATGTCCCGGCGGGCCGGTGCGCAAGGCGATCGGACGGAGCGAGCCGCCGCCTGTCCGGACCGGTGCGTTGGCAGAGTCCAGTCCGGCGCGCCGCAGGTAGTACCCGGCGGCGAGACCGGCCTGGCCCGCGCCGACGACGAGTACTGGGTACGCCGGACCTCGCTCACTTCGAACCGGCCGCGGCGTTGGTGCGGCGGCGGTGGTCGAAGACCAGCGCGACCATCGCCAGGCCGACGATCCCGCCGAGCAGCTGCACGCCGATGAATCCGGGGACCGACCCGGGCGCGATGCCGGCGAAGGTGTCGGTGAACGCGCGGCCGATGGTGACGGCCGGGTTGGCGAAGGACGTGGAGGAGGTGAACCAGTACGCGGCGCCGATGTAGGAGGCGACCGCGACGGGGGCGAACCGCAGGTGGCCGGTCTTGGCGAGGCCGAAGATCAGCAGGACCAGGCCGGCGGTGGCGACGACCTCGCCCAGCAGCAGGTGCCCTGCGGAGCGGTCGTGGGTCGACCACTTCACCAGTGCCTCGCCGAACATCGCGTCCGCCAGGATCGCCCCGCCGATCGCGCCTGCGATCTGCGCCGGGATGTACGCGGCAACCTCGCGCGGACCCAGGCCCTTGGGGTCCTTACGGCCGGTCCACCACTCGGCCAGCGTCACGACCGGGTTGAAGTGCGCGCCCGAAACCGGGCCGAGCAGCAGAATCAGCACGCCGAGGCCGAACACTGTGGCCAGGGAGTTGGCCAGCAGCTGCAGGCCGACGTCCTGGCTGAGCTCGGTCGCCTGGATGCCGGAGCCGACCACGATCGCGACCAGGGCGGCCGTGCCGACCAGCTCGGCCGCCACCCTGTTCGGCAGCGGGATCGCCGGCGGCTCGGCGGCCAGCGGCTCCGCCCCGGTGTTCTCGGGTCTGGCCTCGTCTATGGCGCTCATCAGGGCACTCCTGGGCAGGTGCAGGGGCGGGGTGGGCCGCCGGGTTCGGGCTGGGTGGTTCAGCAGGACCGCTTGCGGCTGGCCGCAGCGGCTTCGCGGGCGGTGGCGGCCAGCCCGGCGAACTCCGCGGCAACGGCCTCCAGGGCGTCGGCGCGGAGCTTGTAATACGTGAAGCGGCCACAAGGCTCGGTGTCGACCAGCCCGGCGTCGCGCAGGATCTTCAGGTGGTTCGACAGGTTCGTCTGCCGGGCGCCGGTCTCCTCGACCAGATGCGTCGTGCACAGCGCCTCGCCGGCGAGCAGCGTGATGATCTGCATCCGGAGCGGGTCGGCAAGAGCCTTCATTACGTCACTGTCGACTGATGTCACCATGGGCTGATACGTTACCCGTGTCAGGCCCGCGAAGCGAGCCCCCTTCCTCGCGGCCGCCACCGGGGACACCTGGGCGTCCTTGCACCACGACCCTCCCCCGGCCTCCGGCCGGGGGTGCCCCCAGCCCCGAAGGACTGGACAGCCAGATGACCAATCACCCGCCACCGGCGCCGGATCCGAGACTCCCGGCGGGCGCCGCCCGCCTGGCCCTGCGCCATGACGGCACCTTCGCCCCCGAGACCTCCGCGTCCGGCCCACACCCGGGCGCGACCGTCCGCACAACCGAAGGAACCTCCACGATGACCACCGCGCCGACCGGCTCCGTACTGTTCGTCTGCATCCACAACGCCGGCCGCTCCCAGATGGCCGCCGGTTTCCTGCGCCACCTCGCCGGCGACCGCGTCGAGGTCCGCTCGGCCGGCTCGATCCCCGGCGATCAGATCAACCCCTCCGCGGTCGCCGCGATGGCCGAGCTCGGTATCGACATCTCCGACCAGAAGCCGAAGATCCTCACCACCGAGGCCGTCCAGGCGTCCGACTACGTCATCACCATGGGCTGCGGCGACGCCTGCCCGTACTTCCCCGGCAAGACGTACCTGGACTGGAAGCTGGAGGACCCTGCGGGCCAGGGCGTCGAGGCGGTCCGCCCGATCCGCGACGAGATCAGGTCCCTGATCGAGGGCCTGATCGCCGAGATCGACGCCAAGGCCGGGCAGGCGAGCTGACATCTTCACGCCCGCCACCGAGGAGGCCGGCGCCGACGTGCGCGAGGCCGTCGTCGGCTCGGGCCGCACCGGGTACGCCGCCCGCGCCTGGCTGAAGCCACTGCCTTTCGACAACCCTTGTCGGTGGCTCGCGGTGGGCGGGCGCCGCCCCGGGTGGGGCGGGGCAGCACATCGGCGGGCTGATCGTCGGGGCACCCGGTCTGCCCGTCATCCCCACCATGACGTGTGCGCACACGGGCACCCGGGATCAGACCTACGATGTCCGAATGGACACGAGCACGCCGGTCGCAGATGCAGACCACTCGCACCAGCATTCCAGCGGCGGGCGCCTCGACGTCGCCGCGTCCGTTCTCGCGCTGCTCGCCGACCGCACCCGGCTCGCCCTCATGGAGCGCCTCGGCCGCGGCGAGGCGGACGTCACCACCCTGGTCGAGGCCACCGGCGCCGCCCGCCCCTCGGTCAGCCAGCACCTGGCCAAGCTCCGCCTCGCCGGGCTGGTCACCACCCGCAAGGACGGCCGTCGCGTCGTCTACTCCCTGCGCCACGGCCACCTGCGCCGCCTGGTCGACGAGGCCCTGAACGTCGCCGACCACCAGATCGGCTCGCTCCCTCCCCACAACTGATCGGGCACCGCACCGGTCTGCCCATCGGCGGCAGCGACAGCCCTCCAACACGTGCGCGAGTATGCACATGTTGATTACGATGGGACGGTCACCCACCGACGAGCCGGGGACGGGCCCATGCTTGCCGTACTGCACAACCGCACCTACCGACACCTGTTCACCGCCCAGGTCGTCGCGCTGGTCGGCACCGGGCTGGCGACGGTGGCGCTCACCCTGCTGGCGTACGACATCGCCGGGGCGGAGGCGGGCGCGGTGCTGGGCACCGCGCTGGCGATCAAGATGGTCGCGTACGTGGCGATCGCGCCGGTCGCGGGCGCGCTCGCCGACCGCGTTCCCCGGCGGGCGCTGCTGGTGGCGATGGACCTGGCCCGCGCGGGTGTCGCGCTCGCGCTGCCGTTCGTCGACCAGGTGTGGCAGATCTACCTGGTGGTGTTCGTGTTGCAGGCCGCCTCGGCCGCGTTCACACCGACGTTCCAGGCGACCATCCCCCGGGTGCTGCCCGCCGAGCGTGACTACACGAACGCCCTGTCGCTCTCCCGCCTCGCCTACGACCTGGAGTCACTGTTCAGCCCGGCGCTGGCCGCACTGCTGCTGACCGCGGTGTCCTACAACTGGCTGTTCGCCGGCACGACCGTCGGCTTCCTGGCCTCCGCCGCCCTGGTCGTCTCCGCCGTCCTGCCGAAGGCGCCACCGGTGGAGCGCACCGGCGGCGCGTACGCGAAGGCGGCGTTCGGCTCCCGGCTGTTCTGGGCGACGCCCAGGCTCCGGGCACTGCTGGCGCTCGACCTCGCGGTCGCCGCAGCCGGGGCCATCGTGTTCGTGAACACGGTCGTGGTGGTCCGCGAGCACTTCCGCCACCCCGCCGGCGACGTCTCGCTCGCACTCGGCGCCTACGGTGCGGGCTCCGTGCTGGCCGCGCTGCTGCTGCCCCGCCTGCTGTCGAGAGTGGGCGACCGGGCGGTGATGCTGACTGCGGCCCTCGCCCTGCCCGCCGTGCTCACCGCCGTCGCCGCGGTGACCGCCGCCGCCCCGGGCGGGTGGGCGTGGGCCGCGCTGCTGGCGGCGTGGGCTCTGGTCGGCGCGGCCAGTTCGGCGGCGCTGACGCCGGGCGGACGGGTGATCCGCCGCTCGGCTGCCGACGCGGACCTGCCCGCCGCGTTCGCCGCCCAGTTCTCGCTCTCGCACGCATGCTGGCTGCTGACGTATCCACTCGCCGGCTGGCTCGCCGCCGGCACGGGCCTGCCTGCCACCGCCGTGATCCTGGGCGTCGTCGCGTTCGCCGCAGCCATCGGCGCGGTCGCCCTGTGGCCGCGCCGCGATCCGGATGCGTTGCAGCACGAGCACACCGACCTGCCGGCCGGCCACCCCCACCTCGCCGACGCCCACCGGTTCCGGGCCGGAGGCTGGAGCCACGACCACCACTACGTCATCGACCAGCACCACCACGCCTGGCCGCGCTCGGCCCGCAGCGGGGCTGCCGCACACTGACCTCTTCGGCCGGCTGTCAGGCCGCCCCGGTGTCCGAGGACCGCGCGCGTCCACGTAGCCGGCGGCGGACGGCGACGCCCGCGGCAAGATGGCAGACCAGGCCGACCGGCACGGCGAGCAGCGGGATCCTGGTGCCCAGCCACAGATGGAGCGCGAGCCCGCCGAGGACGAGGACGGCGGCTCCGACGCGCAGGGCGCGGTTCGTCCGCAGGATCGCGGTCATGCGGCGGGCCCCGCCTTGACGGCCTGCACGTAGTGGATCCACGGGTGGAGGTCGCCCGTGCGCACCTCGGTGAAGCCGGCCTGCTCGACGAGCGGCCTCAGCAGGTGGACGGGGTTGCGTTCCATGACGGGTCCGGTGACGGCGCCCACGAGGTGGCGGGCGACGGAGTTGGTCGGCGGGCGGAAGTCGGCGAGCAGCAGGCGGCCGCCGGGCCGGAGCGCGCGGCGCATCTCGGCGACGGCGCGGGCGCGGACGTCCTCGGGGAGGTGGTGGAGCATCAGGCTGCTCGCCACGACGTCGAACTCGCCGTCGGCGGCCGGGAGGTTCTCGGCGATTCCGTCGGTGAAGGTGCAGTGGGTGCGGCCATTGGCGCGGCGTCGGGCGTGGGCGAGGACGTCGGCGGACGGGTCGACGCCGATCACGCTGCCGGCCGATGTGACGACGTCCGCGAGGCGCAGCGTGAGGTAGCCGGTGCCGCAGCCGACGTCCAGGGCGCGGTCGCCGGGCCGGGCGCCGGTCAGCTCGGCGAGGCGGGTGAAGACATGGCGGCGACGGCCGCCGAAGAGCACGGTGCCGAACGCCTCGTAGGCGCGTCCGTGGCGGATGGTCTGCCCACCGGTGCGGGAGTCCGCCGTGCCGTGCAGAAAGCGTGCGAGTTCCATGCCTGGACCTTTCTTAGTGGCGACTAAGTAGCGCTTAACTTAGTCGCCACTAAGTTTTCTGGCAAGGGGCGGATAGGATGCCGGTATGCCCGCCTCTCAGCCCGCCCAGAAGCCCCGGCGCCCGCGCCTGAGCGCGGAGGACCGCCGGGCGTCGATCCTCGACGCGGCCACCGAGGTCTTCTCCGAAGTCGGCTACCAGCGCGGCAAGATGTCCGAGGTCGCCCGCCGGGTCGGGGTCAGCGAACCCGTCGTGTTCCAGAACTTCGGCTCCAAGGCCGCCGTCTTCGCCGCCGTCCTCGACCATGCGGCCGAACGCATGTCCACCGGCATGCGCGAATGGGCCGGCCGCTCCCCCAGCGTCGGCGCCTGGCTCGGCGAACTCCTCGCACCCGAACACCTCGCCCACGTGCACGCCCGCGGCACCCTCGGCGTGCTCTTCGAGGACGCCATGACCCTCACCACCGAACCCGCGGTTCTCGAATCAGCCCGCCGCGGTAACCAGGCCCTGGCCCGGACCCTCGCCGACCTGCTCGAACGAGGCCAGGCCGACGGCAGCATCCGGCCCGACCTCGAACCCGCCGCCGGAGCGTGGTGGCTGATCTCCCTTCTCGCCTCCCAGAACTTCCGACGCACCGTCGCACCCGACCCCGCACACTCCGACGCCGCGCTCGGCGCCCTGACGATGCGACTGCTGGCGGTCGACGCCACGAACTGATCCAGCGCGGCATCAGGTGGCACTCGACCACTGGACGCCCCGACACTCCGCCCCGTGCCGTGCTCGGCGGACCTGCGGACGCCGCCCAGCTCGAACCCGCCGCCTGACGCGACGTCCCCTCCGGCCCCGTTCGGAGGATCTCGCCGTGGCCCGCACCTCGTCCTCGGCGCAGCGGCCGGTCCTCACCGCGGGCGCGCGCCACCCGGCGTGCCGGCTGGGCTTCAGCGTGCAGCCCGCCCCACTGTCCGGCGGCGGAGATTGCGGCGCACATCTTAAAAGATGGCGATCATATTCATGCGGTATGCCAAATCAACTTCGATCATCCCGTGCACTCAATGGGATGGATGTGCCATTGCTTGGTGCATCCTGCACGTGCCGGTAGGGTCAAATGGGCGTATGAGATGGGCTTCAATCAGTACCCTGGTCGCCTGCTGTGTCGGCGCCTCGATCCTCGTCCTCGTCCTCATGGTTCGATACATTCCTCAGCGCTGGCGCGAGGGATCCACTCTGAACGATGGCGTCGAACATTTTTCGACCCTTAATAGGACATTGTTCAGCTTCATTCTGGCCCTCTCGATCGTCTCCGCCAGCGCGAGTCTGAGCAAAGCCGCCGACGAGGTCAGCAATGAAGGTGCAAGCCTCGTCAACCTCTACTGGGCGACACGGCCTCTGCCGGAGACCTCACGAGCAGAGGTCCGCGACTTGACTCGCCAGTACACGGTCGCGGTGATCAACGACGAGTGGCCGGCCATGGCCGAGGGCGGGACCAGCGCACGGGCGCAGGAGCTGTACGACGAACTGCGGCGCGTACTGCAGGACACGGCGGGCGATTCCAAGCAGGAGCAGACTTTCGCGCGGGACTCACTCCTGGCCCTCAGAGAGGTCGGGGACGCTCGGCGCGCGCGGATACTGGCGGTCTCCCAGGAAGTCCCCAACTACCTCTGGGTCGGCCTGATCCTGTCCGCAGTCCTTCTGGTGGCCACCTCCGCGCTCCAGATCAACACCCTGACGTGGCCAGGATTCGTCGGAATCGGCGGCCTGGCACTGTTGCTGTCCGGCGTTCTGACCTTGTTGTCAGCCATGAACCACCCCTTCAGCGGGGGAATCCACGTCGAGCCCGACGCGCTGAAATTCGCGCTGCATCGTTACTCCATCATCTGACCGAGTTCGCAAACCCAAACCTGCATCCACACCACCGAGCTGACGTGCCGTCAATTCCGGTGCGACACCAGTGCGTCCACATACGCCCGTCATGCTGCCGTCCAGGCCGTCCTGCCCCTCATCCGACAGGCAGGACGGCCTGGTGCTACGCGGACGCGTTCGGCGGAGCCGGGTGGCCCTGGTCGCGGCGGACCCGCGCGGAGTGGGGCACAGCACGCCGATCCGCTGCGGTGAAGCGCTCAAGGGCGGCGGAGGCGGGCGCCGGGGACCCCGGCCATCGCAGCTGGCGATCTGCGCCTACGAGGCCGGGTGGGTCGTGCCGCCGTCCGCGTGGGCGTCCTCCAGCGCCTGGATGTCGATCTTCCTCATCTGCAGCATCGCCCGCATCACCCGCTCGGCCCTGACCGGGTCCGGGTCGCCGAGCAGTTCCATCAGCCGCCGGGGGGTGATCTGCCAGGACAGCCCGTACCGGTCCTTCAGCCAACCGCAGTCGCTCTCCTGTCCGCCCTCGGTGAGAGCGGCCCACAGCCGGTCGACCTCCGCCTGGTCGCCGCAGTTGACCTGGAGCGAGATCGCCTCGGTGAACGGGAACAGCGGCCCACCGTTGAGTGCGACGTAGCGCTGCCCGGCGAGCTCGAACGCCACCGTCATCACCGAACCCGCCTCGCCGGGGCCCGCCTCCCCATACCTCTTCACCTCGACGATCCGGGAGTCCGGAAACAGCGAGGTGTAGAACCGCGCCGCCTCCTCGGCCTGGTCGTCGAACCACAGGAAGGTGGTGATCTTCTGCTCCGGCACGGCTTCCTCCCGCTCCTCGAATCTCCCCGACGACCGTATGCCGCGCGGTCCACGCAAGCACCGCAGCCACGCTGCACCGCGCCGAACCAACGCCCTGCAGGACCAGCGCGACCTCGGCGAGCAGGGCCGCCGCATGGTGGCGTCGTCCGCAAGGACGCCAAGGGGATCGTCGACATCGGGACCTGCTGGCTGCCCGAGCAGCTGCAGTTCCCGCGCTCCGCACCGGCCTTCGGAGCCGCACCCGCCAGGATCAGGCCGGACTACTGCGCCGGCTCCGTCACCAGGACGAGCGGCGGCCACACCTTCGTGATCCCGTGGATCGGGTCGTCGAACGTCATGTGCGACAGCCTCAACCACGTCTACGGGAAGGCACCGTCCTAGCGCGGTTCGCTGTCCGGGCTGGTCAGATGCCGTGTCCTGCGTGTGGTCAGCTGACGTGGCGCCAGGGGCTGGTTGCGCGCGGAGGCCATCCGAGAGGGGGGTGCGGCGCCGGTCACGGCAGCGTCGGGCGACGGCCTGGCGTCTGCGCCTCCAGAGGCGAGGCAAGCGGGACCGCCCGCCGCTGGCACCGTGAAAGCAGGGCAGCCCGGCGGCTTAAGGAAGCGGCGCACAGCGGACGAGTCGGCGCACGGCGGCGGTGCGGCCCGGACGAGCGCCACTGTGACCAGGGCTACGCCGACACCGGTGGGACGCGGTGCCCGTCCCACCGCGTTAGAAGGTCATGGACCGCACAACGACGACGGGCCCGGCGCCCACCGAGCCGCCGGCCTTCCTCGACTTTGCTGCGGCGAGGGGGCATCACCTGGTCAGAACGGCCTTCCTGCTGACCGGCGGTGACGCCCACCTCGCCGAGGACCTCGCCCAGGAGGCGTTCGGCCGGCTGTTCGGGAGGTGGCGGAAGGTCTCGCGGATGGCGAACCCCGCCGGCTACGCGCAGACCGTTCTGGTCAACGCCTTCCTGTCGCACCGCCGTCGGCGAAGCAGCAGTGAGCACGTGACGGACACCTTCGCCGAGACGGCACAGACCGCACCGGACCCGGCGCTGCGGGTGACGCTCCTGCGGGCGCTGGGCGAACTGCCCCCGCCGGACCGGGCGGTGCTGGTGCTTCGGTACTGGGAGGACCGCAGCGTGGAGGAGACCGCGGCGGTGCTGCGGCTGAGTCCCAGCACGGTGCGTTCGCGCAGCAGTCGGGCGCTGACCCGGATGCGGGCCCTGCTCGGCGACGAGCTCGACGAGCTCGTCCACCCCTGACCGACACCCGGGCAGTACGAGAGGAAGCGGAGTACCAGGATGCCCTTCGAGGAGAACTTCAGTGTCGCGCTGCGGTCGGCAGCCGACCAGGCGCCCGGGCCGGACGTCGTCGCCCTGGCGAAGAGCGGGGCCCGCAGGGAGCAGAAGCGCCGGCGCCGACGGGCCGCCGTGCTGGCCGGGGCCGCGGTGGTGGCCGCGGCGGCACTGGCGTTCAGTGGAGTACCGGTCCTGCGCGGTGACCCCGTGGTGGCCGCGCAGCCCTGGCCGGCGGTCAGCGGTGAGTACATGCGCGACACCCTGCTCGCCCTGCTGCCGAGCGGCCGGACCACCACCGCGCTGGGCTTCACGGGCAGCGAGAGCAACGTCAAGTCGGCCCCGTCGGCCGTCGTCGGCATCGAGACGGCGCTCGGCGGGGGGCAGATCACGCTCACCGTCGACCGCCTCGCGGTGCCGCTGACCGACTCCGCTTTCGGGACGCGCTGCCAGGACCCGTTCGAGCGCGCGACCGAGAGCTGCAGCCGCACCGTCCGTCCGGACGGTGCGGTGCTGATGGTCAACGTGCTGTCGCCGGAGCAGCAGGGCATGTCGAAAACGATGGTGGTGGCCTACACCCGACCGGACGGGCGGCAGGTGCGGCTGTCCACCTACAATCCGGACGGGCGGCCGGAGCCCCCGATCACCGCTGAGCAGGCGACCGCGGTCGTGCTCAGCAACGCGTGGGACGCCGCCTTCGAAGGCGTGCGGGTCACCAATGCGCCACGGCCGGGGGTGCCGACCCCGGACGCGTCCTCGCTGCTCGGCACAGCGACCGGACTGCTGCCGGCCGGTGCGGTGGCCGAGCCCGGGGACGGGCCCGTCACGCCCGGCAGCACCAGGCTTCGGATCACCTTCGAGGGCCGCACGAGCTGGCTGTCGGTCACCGTGGAACCACGCTGGCAGCAGGGCGCACACGACGACCCGCGGGGGGTGTTCGAGTCGGGCCACGGCCCGGAACTGTCGCACTCCGCGGACGGCACCGCCGTGGTCGCCATCACCGAGCGGGAGTCGAAGACCACGGACGGCCCGATCGTGCAGTGGGGCGCAGACGCGCTCCACCCGAACGGAACCAGAGTGACCGTCACGGAGTGGAACGGCCCCGACGGCCGTACCTTCCTCCCCGGAACACCCGCCCTGGACCTCGACAGGTTGAACGCCCTCGCCTCCGCCCCGGCCTGGCGCACCTGACCCGGGCCATGAGCGGCCGGCCTGACGGTGATCGCAGCGGCAGAGTGGCGGCGCCGGCCCGGGCCGGAACCAGCGAGCCGGCGGGCGGCGGCCCGGGCCGACCGGGTGGCCCGACGCGCCCGGTGCCCGGGCCGCGCGCGTCAACTCGCGCGCCGGTCCGCCACCTGATGCGCTCTTCCCCATCATCCGCGCCGCGGGCACGATGGCTCCGGGCCGGCACACGCATCGTGACGGCCCGCCGAGTGGGAGGGGATTCGTGATGGGTGAGCACGAGAAGCCGGCACCGGACCCGGGGCAGGGCGCCCCGCCGCCCGGGAACGCGGACGGGCAGGTGCCGCCGCCACCGCCAAGCGACGGCAAGCACCGCAAGTAGGCCCGGCGATGACGACCACCGACACCCTCGACCTCGACGCACACCGCGACCACCTCACCCGCGTGATGGCGGACCGCGGGGGGTGGCCCGAGCGCGCGCCCTGGATCCGCGACGCGGTCGCCGCTCTGCCCCGGGACCTCTTCGCGCCCGAACGGCTGTGGCGGTGGGACGGGCACACGTGGATGCCGGTCGACCGGGCCACCGACCCCCAGGGCTGGGCGCAGCAGCTGTACGGCAGTCCCGACGGCGCGGCGACCACCCAGCTCACCGACGGCCTGCCGACCTCCAGCCTGTCGTGCCAGGCCGTGGTGGTGGACATGGCCGACTGCCTGCTGCTGGAGCCCGGGCAGCGGGTGCTGGAACTGGGCACCGGCCAGGGATGGAACGCCGCGCTGCTCGCCCACCGTGCGGGCCCCGGCCGGGTGACCTCGGTGGAGTTCGACCCGCGTCTGGCCGCCGCAGCCTTGGCGCGGCTGCGCGCGGTGGGCCTGGACGTGCGGGTGGAGGTCGGCGACGGCGACGCCGGCCGGCCGGCCGGAGCGCCGTACGAGCGGGTGGTCGCCACGTACGCGGTGGAGCGGATCCCGTGGGCTTGGGTGGAGCAGACCGTTCCGGGTGGACGGATCGTCACACCGTGGGGGCGGCTCGGCCACGTCGCGCTGACCGTCGCCGACGACGGGAGGTCCGCGAGCGGCTGGATGCAGGGCCTGGGCCAGTTCATGCCCACCCGCTCACCCGGCCCCGCCGCGGGCGAAGGCCCGGGACCGGCGGGATTCGCGGAGGTCCGCGGCCGTACCGGTCCCGCCCACCACGGCGAAACCGGCCGCGACCTCACGGCCCTCACCGACTGGTGGCAGCTCGCCTTCGCGGTGCGCGTCGCCCTGCCCGACGTCCGGGTGACGACCGCGGTCGACGGCGACGGCACCAGCGCCTGGCTCACCGACGGCCGCAGCTCCTGGGCGTCGTTCTCCGCCCGCCCCGGCGGCGGCGCGTGGGTGCACGAGGGCGGGCCCCGCCGGCTCGCCACGGAGTTGGAGACCACCTGGACGCAGTGGGAGCGGATCGGATGCCCGGGGGTGTACGACTACGGCATCACCGTCGACCAGGACGGGCAGTACACCTGGGCGCTCGACCCCGGCACCGGGCCACGCTGGCCCACCCCGTAACCACGACCCACACGGCGGCGGGCGAGGACGCCGGGCGCCTCTCCGTGTCGCGCGAGGTCTTGAAGCCCTCCGGCGAGCGGCCGACGAAAATCCGTGCCGTGCCTGCCCGAGCAGGAGCAAAATCGCCCCATGGCAGACATGCGAGCGTTCCGAGATGCGGTCACCAGCTGGGCGGCGGGCCACCCCGGCGGGCCGGCGAGTGAGCTGGCCGTTCGACTGCGTGTGCGTACCGCGGTGCTGCTGGAAGGGCCGAGCGACCTCGCGGCCGTCGAGACGCTGGCCGCACGCCACGGCCGGGACCTGCCCGCCGAAGGGGTGTGCGTCGTACCCATGGGCGGAGCGATGAACATCAGCCGCTACGCCGGCCTCCTCGGGCCACCGGGACTGGGCCTGCGCCTCGCCGGACTGTGCGACGAGAACGAGCAGAGCTTCTACGACCGCGGTCTCGAGCGGGCTCGCGCGCCACGCCAAGGGTTCTTCGTCTGTGTGACGGACCTGGAGGACGAACTCATCCGCGCGCTGGGCGTGACACAGGTCGAGGAGATCGTCGAGGCTGAGGGCGACCTACCGGCCTGGCAGACCTTCCTGCGCCAACCCGCACACCAGGGCCGGCCCCCGGAGCGGCAGATGCGACGCTTCCTCGGGACGAAGAAGGGCCGCAAGATCCGCTACGGCCGCCTCCTGGCCGAGGCCCTCGACTCCGAGCAGGTGCCTGCTCCCCTCCACAATCTGCTCGCGAGCCTCTGACCGAAGGCCGATCGAGGTCAGCAGCAGCGGCTGCAGCCAGGGCTGCCAGTGGATCCCGGTTTGAGAGATCGACTGAGCAGTTCGGCTGGTGGCCGACGCTTCATCCACGCTCGCGGAGGTACGCATCCAGCTCTGCGGCCCCGGTCAGCATCGCCCGCCCGCGGGCGGACAGCCGGCCGCGCCAGTCGTGCAGGGCGGCTTCCAGCGGCTCCAGCCCGCCCGCCGCCCGCACCTGGGCGATCAGCGGGGCGATCTGCTCCAGCAGGTAACCGCCCCGCCTGAGTTGGTGGGCCAGCCGGGCGTCCCGCACGTCGGCCTCGTCGTAGACGCGGTACCCGGTCTGCGGGTCACGCTGCGGGCGCACCAGTCCGGCGTGCTCCCACTTGCGCAGCGTCGCGGGCCGGATTCCGAGCTTCCCTGCCAGCGGCCCGATGAACGTACCTCCGGGCCCGGACACCGCGGCCGGCTCGGACCCCACACCGGGGTCGGACGCCGTGGTGGGCGCCAGGTCGCGGAGGGCGCTCTCCACGGCCTGAAGCGTCCGCCGGTCGTCGAGGAGCTGGGCGTGGCTCTCGTCGATCAGGCGGAACGCCTCGTCGACCGCGTCCCGGTTGACGGCCTGCATGATCGACATCGCCGTCCGGTGGCCGTGGCCTGGCACCAGGGCGAGGAACGCGCGCAGGGCCCCAGCGTGCAGCGGGGTATAGGCGCGGTAGCCGCTGGGCGTGCGAGCGGCGGCCGGAAGGATGCCGGTCTCCTCGTAGTTCCTGACCGCCTGCGTGGACAGACCGTGCACGCGCGCCAGATCGACCGGCCTGAGTCGCTCGCCGTTTTGAAGGTTTCGCCCCATGGGCCCCACGATATAGCGGGCAAGTTTCCACCGAAGGTTCAACGATACCGTTGAAGGCATGGCTACCGACATCACGGACACCGCCCACGCCGTCGAGGCTGCCGCCGTCATGAGGCTGCTCCCGGCCCGGCCTCGGGTGCTCGCCCTGGGCGAGCCCACTCACGGCGAGGACACACTGCTCGACCTGCGCAACGAGCTCTTCCGGCAGCTTGTCGAGCAGGAGGGCTACCGGACGATCGCGATCGAGAGCGACTGCATGATGGGCCTGGTCGTGGACGACTACGTCACTTCCGGCACGGGAACTCTCGACGAGGTCATGGCGCACGGATTCAGCCACGGCTGGGGCGTCTCCGCGGCCAACCGCGAGCTCGTGAGCTGGATGCGCGCCTACAACGACGGCCGGCCCGCGCCCGAGCGGCTCCGCTTCGCCGGTATCGACGGCCCGCTGGAGATCACCGGTGCCGCGAGCCCCCGGCAGTCCCTGATCGAACTCCATTGCTACCTCGCCGCCAGGGTGGACGCGGACCTGTTCCCCTGCACCGAAGAGACGCTCGACCGCCTGCTCGGCGCCGACGACCGGTGGGCCGATCCCGCCGCGATGACGGACCCGGCCCAGTCCGTGGGGCAGTCGGCCGAGGCCGGTCAGCTGCGGCTGCTCGCCGACGATCTGGTGGCGCTGCTCGACGCGCAGACACCACACCTGATCACGGCGACCTCGCGAGAGGGCTGGGACCGGGCCCGCCTGTACGGGCGCACCGCGACCGGCCTGCTGCGCTACCACCACTGGATGGCTGACACCTCACCGGCCCGCATGACCCGGCTGGTGGGCGTGCGGGACCAGATGATGGCCCACAACCTCCTCGCCCTCGCCGCCCGGGGCCCGGCACTCGTCCACGCCCACAACTCCCATCTCCAGCGGGAGAAGAGCACGATGCGGATGGGCGGGACGCCGCTGGAGTGGTGGAGCGCCGGTGCGCTGGTGAGCGCCCGGCTCGGCGAGGGGTACGCCTTCGTGGCCACGGCCCTCGGCACCATCCGGCACCAGGGCGTGGACACGCCGCCGCCGGACACCGTCGAAGGACTCCTCTACACGTTCCCGGAGGACCGCTGCGTCGTCGACGCCCGCCGGCTGGCCACCGCCCTCGGCGACCCGCGGCCCGCGGCCCGGGTATCCCCCTGGTTCGGCTACTCCCCCCTCGACCCGGCCCACTTGGCGGACAGCGACGGCATCGTGTTCGTCAGGGATGTCCCGCAGAGCTGATGCCACCACCGGCAGGCCGGCCTGCCGGGGGCCCGGAGGCGCGGGAGGCGTCCCGGCCGTCAACGGCGAGCGTGGCATTGGGAGTCGACGGCCCGACCGCTGACGGAGCAGCAGGCCGGGCCGGACCAGGCGCGACAGCACACCGCCCCTGCCCACGACCGTGCGGCGGAGCGGACCCTAGCGGGTCTCGATCTCGACCGACTCGATGAGGACGTCGTTGACCGGGCGGTCGGTGCGGGGGTTGGTTTCGGCGGTGGCGATGGCGTCCACCACCTTCTTGCCCGCGTCATCGGCGACCTCGCCGAAGATCCACATTCCCGCTGGGACTGAGGCCATGTCAGGTGTCAGCCTCCCCGCCGAACAACATCCCCCTCGGTGTCCGGCGCGGTGGGCTGAACGGTGCTCGTCACAGCAACGGCACGGGCTTCGGGTGGTGCTGCCGGGGCGGCGGCGCCCGGTCGGGGCGCTCGGGCGGTTCGACGAGCGGCGGCGCGGCGGCGCGGCGGCGCGGCGGGACATCGTCGAGGCGGTCGGGCTGCGGAGCTCGGGGCCGCCCCGCGGGTGTCTCCCAGGTGTCCGGCGCCCGGTCAGCGTTCCCGGGTCGGGCGCCGCCACCATCGGCGGGTCCGCCCCGGTTCGGCCGACGGCCACACCTGCCGGGGCCGGGTCGCCTGCGGCGCCACGGGCAGGACGTCGCCGAGAAGCGCCGGAAGGTCCGAGCCGGGCACCTCCCGCCAGCCGCTGAAGTCCGCGGTGACGTACGAGCCGAGCGGCTGTCCACGACCCGTCTCGTCACTCGTGCACCGCCAGCCGAACGCCACGCCGTCGGCCTCCTGCGATACCGCGAAACCCTCCGGAGCACGGCCGACGTACGCCACCACGAAGACCCCCAGTTCCGAGGGCCGCCCGTCCCGAGAATGCCGGTACACCGCCCCGGCCGCGAAGAAGTCCATCACCCACCGCCTCTCCAGGGTCCGGGTCTGTCCCCCGTACCGGATAACCGCCGACGCGACAGAGCCGGGCCTCGGCGCCGCCCGGGTGGCGCCGTCCCTGAGTCGTCCGTGGTGGGCGGGGCGCAGGAGTGGCAGGACGCCGGCCCCCACCCGGCACCCGGTGGGCGCGGCTCAGCGCTCGTGCGGCTCGTCGTCGTCCGACAGCAGGGCGCAGACGAAGTCCTCCTGCACGGCCCGGACCTGCGCGAGGACATCCGGTTTGATGGTCTTGCTCACCTGCTCGCTGATGGAGAAGGTCAGGCTGCGCCGGCCGTCCGGCGTCCCCACGCCGAGCTGGGTGTACCCGGGGGTGTTGCCCGTGTGGCCGTACACCACGCCGCACCGGGTGGTGTACTTGAAGATCGCCAGGCCGGCCTGGTTCGTACCCGGACCGGCCGGCTCCGAGGCGCCGTCGATGAAGGCCAGCTGTTCCTGCCGGGTCTGGCGGGTGATCAGATCGCCACCGGCGTAGGCGGCCATGAAGGCGGAGAAGTCCTTCGGGGTCGACACGATTCCGCCCGAGGCCCACACGCCCGACTGGCCGAGCGCGGTGCTGATGTCCTCGGGCTGGTTCGGCGGGTCGACCAGGTAGCCGTGCAGGTAGGGCCGGGGCAGCCGGTAGCCCTGCGGGAGGCTGGTCTCGCGCAGCCTCAGCGGCCGGTAGACCTCGGTGCGCAGCAGGTTCTCGTACCGCTCGCCGGTGACGGCCTCGGCCATCAGGGCGACCGCGATGTTGTCGGAGTTCGAATACTGGTAGCGGGTGCCGGGCGGGAACTCCAGTCCCCTGTCCGCGACGAAGTCCAGCAGGTGGCGGGAGTCGAACAGCCGGTGCGGGTCGGCGGTGAGCAGCGCCACAAACTCCGGGTCGGAGGTGTAGTCGGGCAGCCCGCTGGTGTGGTTGAGCAGCTGACGCAGGGTCACGGATCCCCACGCGGCGGGCAGTGCGGGCAACCGCTCGGCGATGGTGTCGTCCAGGCCCAGCAGGCCCTGGTCGACCAATCGGAGGGCGACCGCCCCGCTGAACGCCTTCGCGACACTGGCGATCCGCATGTGGTCGGTGGGACGCGGCGGGCGGTCTGTGCCGACCTGGGCGACCCCGGCCCGGTACACGTCGAGGTGGTCGCCGCGGCGGAGCACCGCGATCACGCCGGGCGGGCCCTGGGGATTGTCGACCAGCTCCTGCAGGCGGGCCCGCAGACCGTGGCGGTCCGCCTCCCCCGCGTGCCCGCCGGCCCGGGCGGGTCCGGCGATCAGCACGAGGAGGGAGGCGGCGGCGAGGACGGCGGCGGTCGGGCGCAGCGGGCGGATGCGCCGACGTGGGCGCGGGCGGGGCAACACGGTGCGGGCCTCCGGGACGACGAGTCGACGGCTACCGGGTGCGCCCCGGCTGCTCTGGCGGACAGACATGACTTACGGTCAGTGTTGGCTGGCGTGTGGGCAGGTGATGTGACCCACTCGGAGGAACTGATCCCGAGCGGTGTGGTGCCCGAACGGCGCTGCCCACACGGGAGATGTGATGGAGCTCGGCGCGGACTCCGGAAGGATCGCGCCGGATGCGGGATCCGGGATTTGGTAAGGATCAGCCGTGGCCGGCCTTGGCCAGGCCGCTCCGGACATCGTCGAGGTTCATGACCGGAATGAGGGTCACCTTGGCGCCCAGTTTCATGAAGAAGGGTTCGGCGACTGAGGGGATGTCGGACGGTTCCTTCAGGTCGAAGACGATGAATCCGGTTCGCTGCCCCTCCTTGGCGCCGAAGTACGCGGCTTCCGGCTGAAGCCGCTCCATCGCCGATTGCATGATCCCGGCCAGTTCGTTGTCCGTGATGGCCTTGTTCGATTTGTCCGTGTCCATCTGAACGGTCAGCAACATCCTCATGACTGCTCCACTCCCATTGGCGTCGGCGCCTGTGCCTTGTCCGACCCATGGTTGTCGCACCGAGACACCGCTGCCTTCGGTGTGGGCCATCGGTGCGACGACCGGCACTGTCCTCGGTGTGCCGGCCGGCGGCCCGGCTCGGAGCCGGTCGCTGCGGCCGAGCTACGTATGGGGATCCGCCGGAGGCCCACCGGATCCCCATACGTCGCCTCGCACCACCGCACCGAGCGGCAATCCCCGGCACCTTTCGACGCCTGGGCCGTGGCTGCTATCGATCCGTCACGCCCAGCCCTGCCCGATCTGGTTCCCCGTCGTCGCCGACCACCCGGTCGAACCGTTCGGCGCGTTCTTCCCGTCCCGCATCTCGTCCTGGGCGCAGACCGGGCGGCCCGAAGAGGCCGTCATGGTCGGCGAGCAGGCCGTGGCACTCTGGCGGCGCCTCGACCACCCCGCGGCCGAACTGGTGCTGGCGGCTTCCCTCGGGGCCCTCGGACGGCCGCTGGCAGCATTGAACCGGCACGAGGACGTCATCGCCACCGGCGAGGAGTCGGTCGCCGTCTGGCGGCGGCTCGCCCAGGAGGACCCCACCGCCCACCGGCCGCACCTCGTCATGGGGCTCTTCTACGGGCTCGGCCTGCAGCGGCAGCTCGCGCAGGAGGACCCGGCCGCCCACCGGCCCCAGCTCGCGCACATGCTGGTCGCCGTGGTGCTGGTGCGGATCAGTCAACACCGCGGCCTGCGCGAGGCGCTGGCCGCGGCGGAGGAATCCGTGGCGGTCTACGGTGCTCTGGCCGCGCAGAGCCCGCTGGTGTTCCGCGCCCCGCTGGACGAGGCATGCCAGGGCTCCGGCTTCGGACCAACGTTCCGTTCCGAAGCCGGAGCCCTGATTCGGCACGGGGACCCACCGACCTGCGGTGCCGAGACGGTTCCACTCGACCGGGCACCGGCGGCTGCCCGGCCGACGCGGCGGCGCGGGGCCGGGGCTCAGGACGGCTGCGCGCCGTGCACCGCACCGGCTCCGCGCAGGGCGTCGGCCTCGGCGAGGGCCGCTGCCGAGGGCGGCGAGGGCCAGGCGTGGGCGGTGCAGCACCCGGCACCGGCACGCTGGTCGCGCGCAGGGTGCTCGAGGACGATCGGCTGGCAGCCGATCACCTTCCGTCCCGCCCAGTGCGGTGCCAGCTCGTGGCGGGCGATGACCGCCCCGCGCGGTGTGACGATCGACAGATACGGCTCGTCGAGGCGCCACCGGACTTCCACCGCGGCGCCGGCCAGGTCGGGTGCCACCGCGTACTCGTTGCCGCGGAAGGAGACCAGCCCCTGGGAGGTGACACTGCGGACGGCTCGGACCCGCGCCGGGAACGGCGTGGCCGGCAGCTCGAACAACCCCTCTCCCGCGACGCTCCCCGCACTGCGCTCGGGACCGCGGACGGCCATTCCTTGTGTGAGCCGGTCCAGACTGCCCTGGGCGACCTGGAGGCGGGTGTCGCGGCCGACCGTGCGCCACCAGTGCTGGGCGGAGATCCGGAGGTCGTCGACTGCCGTACCGGAGCGGCCGCACTGGCAGGAGGGCCACCTGATTCCGGCCTTGTAGTACCTGGCCACCCGGGCCAGCGCCGGCGCCACCCGGCCGGTCGCCGGGCTGCACACGGCGGGCGTCCGGTCGAACCGCCACACGTTGGCGGTGCCGCCCAGTCGTCTCAGGACCAGGTCCACCGCCTCGACCAGCTGCGGGAACTCCTCGTTCTCCGCCAGCACCGCTCCGCAGCGGCCCGAGCGGGTGAGTGAGCCCACCAGCACATGGGCGTCGCCACCGCAGCCCCACCTGGCGGGCGGATCGGGCAACCTCAGCCAGGCGAACCGCACTTCGCCGCCGGCCGGGTGCGGAACGGCCGTGCCGTCCCCGTCGGTGTCGCCCTGGCAGTCCGTGCAGGACGGGCGCACCTGATGCCTGCGCAGGGCACGGGTGAAGGTCGAGTAGGCGCCCGGGTAGCCCAGCTCGACGATCTCGTCGAACAGGACGGTCGCCCGCAGGTGCGCGTCGTCTGCGAGGCGTTGGCGGCAGTACGGCAGGAACCGGAGAAACTCGTCCTGCGGAGGGCGCCTGACGCCCGCTATGCGCTCCCCCCCAAGATACGACCTGACGGTTTTGCGATCTCGGCCCAGGCGGCGGGAGATCGCCGCGATGGACCAGCCCAGGCAGCGCAATGTGTGCGCTTCCAGGTACTCCTCCCTGGTGAGCAACCAATCCTCCCCACTAGCCGGCATTCCAACCGCGTCGACACCGAATTTGACGAACCTGTCCAACGCGGCGGGAAACATAGCACGAGGACCGGAAAGATCACGAAGGAGAATCGTTTTTCCCCGCCGTTCACCCTGGGGAGTTTCACCGAGCAGGACCAACCCGACGGCCCGCCGTCGCCCATCACGCCGACGATCGGCCCGACGCCCCACGGGGGGAATCGGCTGGAATTGGGGGGGTGGCGCGTAAGCCACCCCGGGGAATTTCGCTGAGCACAGCACGAAGGCCACCGGGCTCCCGCGCCGCGCGGGGGCAGGCATGACGGGAACCAACTCGGAAAACCCGGGGATACGGCACGCACCCCACGGGGAGATTCGACGAGCGGTGCAAGTACTGAATATGGAAGGACGCCCATACGCCGTACATCCGCGCCGGGACGGATGTCGTTGGTGAAGCATGATTTCGATGCCACAGTCACAGCCGCAGCCCTCGCCCCAGCCGGACCCCGAGCCGCTCTGCACTTCCGGGGCCTGGGTCTTCGTCCCCGACAGCACGAACTCCCTGGGCGAGGTGCAGCACGGCTACCTCACGTGCGACGGCGAGCGGGTCGTGCTGCCGTACTGCTCCGGCGTCCTCGCCGACCTGCTGCGGACGATCCGCCAGCTGGAGGGCGACATCGCCCACCGGTGGGACTCCCTGCCCACCCCCGCCGGAGCATGAGCGCCACCATGCGAACTCCCGACCCGGGAATGGCGACCGAGGCCTACCTGCGTGCCGCAGAACAGGCCATGTACGGCGCGACGAACGAGTACAGCGAGTACATCCCTTACGTGACCGGCCTGCACGCGCCCATGGAGGACGATCTCCATGCCACTCTGCACGAACAGCACGGGTGGCATGACGGGACTCCGATGGCGGGCGGTCCGGGGATCCATCCGCAGACCGCCGAGGCGTTCGGGGCCTGGGGGCACGGAGAGGTGTTCGTTCCACAACCCCGCTCGCCCGTCACCGGCACGGGCACACCGCCCGTTCGGGGCTCCCGCCGGCGGACCGCCCCGCCGAGGGCGATGTCGTGGTCGCAGATCCTCGGCTCGGTGTTCGGGCTGCTCACCGCCGTGGCCGTCACCGCCGTGTGCCTGGTGGGGTGGATGCTCTCCTACCATCCGCTGCGCGATCTGGCGTTCTCCCGGGTGCCGCAGGGGCTGTCGCAGCTGTGGCCGATCATCATCTACGGGCCGTGGCTGGCGGGCTGCCTCTCGGTGCTGCGTGCCGCCCTGGACGGGCGCCGGGTCGTGCACTCCTGGGTTGTGGTGGTCGTCTTCTCCACCGTGGCAACGGTGTTGTGCGTGGCCGACGTCTCCCAGGCGCTGCCCGACATGGTGGTCGCGGGCCTCCCCCCGATCACCAGCGCTATCTCGCTGCACCAACTGGTACGCCAGCTCGGCGGGAACCGGGACGCGCGACGGCCCGCCGCCCGGCCGACTTCGCACAAAGCCCGTCGCTGAACGGCGTCGCCGCCGGGCACTGGACACGGGGGCACGGGTGCGTCGTCCGGCGGAAGGGCGGGGGCGAGCGGATCGGTGCGCCTGCCGGCCCGGTCGGCCGGCGCACCCGGTCTCGCCGTCCGATCGTCGCCGTCCGATCGCCACGGCTCCGGCCCTCCGCGCTCACTCCGGCCGAGCCGGCAGCGGGCCCGATCCTGAACCGGCGCACTGATTCTCGCGCAACCGGACCTGGTGGACATCGCCGCCGCGGCAGCGCGGGCAGAACACCCCTGCCGTCCTGGCCGTCGGCGCGGTCAGGCGGGCTGCCACAGTTCGACCCGATTGCCCTCAGTGGACGTTAAGTCCCTTTTCTTTCGGTTCGTGATCGCTCGTTCGTGTGAACGTCGACCGTACTGGCGTGCCAGCCGGGGTTCGGGTGATGTTCTGCGGCGCATGGACAGACGGGCGTATCCGAGCGACTTATCGGACGAGCAGTGGGCGTTGATCGAGCCGATGATCACGGCCTGGAAGCAGGACCGGGTGGCGCGGTCGGCTACCGGGGATCCGGGGTCCTGCGATCTGCGGGAGATCGTGAACGCGATCTTCTACCAGAACCGGACGGGCTGTCAGTGGCGCTACCTGCCCCATGACCTGCCGTCCTGGTCGGCGGTGTTCTACTACTTCGGCCTGTGGCGCCAGGACGGGCTCGACCAGCGGATCCAGGAACTCCTGCGCTGCCAGGTGAGGGAGCGAGCCCGCCGATTAGAGGACCCGTCCCTCGTGATCATCGACACCCAGTCCGTCCGGGCGGCCGCCGGCGTCCCGAAGACCACGACGGGGCTGGACGCGAACAAGAAGGTGTCGGGGCGCAAGCGGGGACTGGCCGTGGACGTCCTGGGGCTGATCATCGGCGTTGTCGTCCTGGCCGCCTCCGCCCACGACAACGCCGCCGGCACCGCCCTGCTCGACCAGGTCGCCGAGCGGTGCGGGATGCGTCTGGAGAAGGCTCTGGTGGACCAGGGCTTCAAGGACGAGGTCGTCATCCACGGCGCTTTGCTGGATATCGACGTCGAGGTCGTCCGCCGCAACCCGGCCGACCAGGGCAAGGGTTTCGTCCCGCAGCCGAAACGGTGGGTGGTGGAGCAGACGAACGGCACCTTGATGCTGCATCGGCGCCTCGCCCGCGAGTACGACCACCGGCCCGACAACTCCGCCTCACGCGTCTACTGGGCCTCCACCGCGAACATGACCCGCCGCCTCACCACACCGGCCCCGGCCTGGCGCGACACCCTCGGACTGGCGGCGTGAACGTCGCCGAACTCCTGGCAGACCTCCAGAGCCGGCAGGACGAGGCCACCGCCCGGGCCGCAGAACTACGCGCCCGGATCGAAGAGCTCGCCGCCGATCTGACCCAGACCGAAGCGCGGCTCACGGACCTGGCCACCACCCGAAAGATCATCATGGAGGTCACGCCGGCAGGAACCGAATCCGAACCGCCCGAGACGAACACCACCTACCAGGCCATCGTGAACGCCTTCAACCAGCACCCCGCCCACGCATTCCGGGCACGCGAGCTGCACGAACTCCTCGGCATGCCCACCGACGAGGCGTCCGTCAACATCACCCGCAGCCGCCTCGGACGCCTCACTCGCCAAGGCTTCCTCACCCAACCCGGACGCGGCCGCTACCAGAAACGGACTTAACGTCCACTCAGGATCGGTGACCCAGCCGAACCGACCGACGCCGTCCATGTCCTGCGTCTCTTCGGCCACGTCCGCTCCCTTGGTGCGCAACTGCGCGAGCATCGCGTCCAGGTCGCGGACCCGGAAGTTGAGCATGGTCTGCTGGGCGCGGGACCCGAAGTAGTCGCTGTCGGACTCGAACGTCGCGAACACCGTCGGCCCGGCTCCCTGGCGCCACAGGCCGTTCTCATCGGCGTCCAGGCCCAGGCAATCGCGGTACCACGCGCCCAGGGCCGCCGGGTCGGCCGCCCGCATGAAGTAGCCACCGATTCCAAGCACACGTTCCATGCCGCCATCTTGCCAGGACGGCGATCGGGCGTGGTGGCACGACACCATCGCCCGCTTCAAACCCTGTCGCAGACTCACATCTCCCGCCTGCCGAGCCCGAATCCCAAGGACTCGCGCGCCGCCCTCCTCACTTCCCGGTGGACGGCTCCGTCAGTGCCGGGTCGGCGAGACGCGGCTGGGCAGGCCGCCGCCGTGAGCAGGACGGACTCACCGCGTTCCATGCGCGCCGCCCGCGCCAGCAGATCTCTGACGTTTCGTCAATTTCCTTGATCCATGGGCCAGTATGCGACCGCCGGACCTGATCGAAGCACTCCCTGCCGACCCGGAGAACAGCCATGATGGACTCGTGACCGACACCAGGAACTCACTCTGGAACACCGATGTCAGCCCCGCCTACTACTCAGCCTCCAACCAGAAGTACCTGGAGACGATATTTGAGCAGTACAAGCTGTGCGTGGAGATGGCCGACCGCGTCAGTGCCCGGCGCAACCTGGCCAACACGTTCTTTCTGTCGCTGAACAGTGGTGTCGTCGCCGTCCTGGTGGCCGCTGCGGGCGACGGGCTGGCGGCTGCCTCGGACTGGGCCCTACTGGCCGGCCTGGTGATTCTGCTCGGCCAGTGCGCGGCGTGGTTCGTCATGGTGCGTTCGTACCGGCAGCTCAATGCCGCCAAGTACCGGGTGATCGGAGCCTTCGAGGAACGGCTGCCCGCCTACGCGTACTCCCGGGCGGAGTGGAGCGCGCTGGGTGAGGGCCGCGACTGGCGGAAGTACCTGCCGCTGACACATATCGAGCAGTGGGTCCCCGCGATCTTCAGCGCGACCTATCTGATGGGTTTCCTCGCCAAGGTGCTCTGACGCCGCCTCCGCGATCCATGCGGCAGAGTCGGCGCGACTCCCCCGGGCCTGGCATCAGCGTAGGTCGCGCTGCAGTTGCCCCAGGAGTGGTGCGAGTCGGGTGCGGTGCAGTCTTCTGCGTGTCCCGAGTTCGGTGAGCGCCCGAACGGCTGTGGGATCCAGGCGGACGAACTCCGGCGTCCACGAGGTTCCGAAGCGGACGATTCCCCGGATGGAAGGCTCCCATCGAAGTCTGCCCGGGCGGCGCAGAGGTGGGCACTCGGGCAGACGCGGCGGCCGACCGGCCACGGTCCGCTGCGCGAAGGCGGCAGGAACCGCCTGCCGGAATCGGTCGTACGTGGTGGGGCCCTCGCGCGGAGAGGTCGCGGTGTCCGGGAGCACGAGCAGGACCAGCCGGGCGGGCGGCAGAAGGCGTACCGCCTCGGTGAACTCCCACAGGGTGCCGGGGCCGGGACCGGCGACGATGACGACCAGGCGGGCGCGGCGGATGAGGTCGCTGACGACGGGCTGCCAACCGTCCAGGGGCAGGTACAGCTTGTCGGCACCCGGAAGTGGGAGGTGCTCCCCCGGCTGACCGACGGCGACCACCTTTCCGAACCTCTGGAACGTCCGGGCGATCCGCTCCTCAACTGTGCGGGAGCTCGGGTCCTCGAGGCCCAACCCCATGAACATGCTCAGCGCGGAGCCGCTCACGTTGAAGGCCGCTCCCTGCTGGAACGTCTTCCGGTCCTCGCTGAACGGACGGAGGTAGAGCACGAACGGCTCCGGCCCCACGTCATCGGGCGAACGGAGCACTCTGGTGGTGTGCCGCCGTCCGTGGCGGGCAAGCCGCCTGCCCGCATAGAGCGCGGCGCCTCCGGCACCGAGCATGCCTGCCGTGACAAGGAGCGTCTGCCCGACCGGCAGGGAGTGGTACGGAGAGCTCAGCACCACCCCGGACACCCGAACCCGCGTGGCCGCCACCAGAATCGAAAGGGCACCGGCGACCTGCAGAACGAATCCCAGGAGCCGAAACCCCAGTCCGCGCGCCGAGCGCCGGATCCGGCCGGGTACGAGCCGACTGTCCCGCGCACTGTCGTCCATAGCGCCATGATGTGTCAGCGCCATGGACTGGTCCAAGACAGGAACCGGCCAGGCACGGGCGCCCCCGGGGCCGGCGCCTGACAGCCGGCCGACGGCCGGAGCGCGGCGTCGCCGTCAGCCCGCCCGCACCTCATCGTCCTGCCCGTGCAACGGATAACATGTGCCTCCCATGACCACACTCGCCGTCACCGGCCACATGGACCTCACGGAGGGCTCCGTCCCGCTCATCCGTGCGGCGCTGCGCGGGGTCCTCCAGCAGTACACGCACGATGGTGTGACCGGGCTGTCGTGTATCGCCCGGGGTGCGGACACCCTCTTCGCCGAGGAGTTGCTCGCCGTCGGCGGCAGACTGGTCGTCATCGTCCCGTCCAGGGACTACCGGCGGACCGTGGTCGGGCCCGATCACGCACCGGTGTTCGACCGCCTTCTGGAAGCCGCGGCCGAGGTGGTGACCCTTCCTCACGAGACCGCCGACCGGGACGCGTACGAGGCCGCGAACCTCGCCTTGATCCACGGCGCCGACAGGCTCGTCGCCGTCTGGGACGGACGGCCGCCGACCGGCAAGGGCGGCGGCACCGCCGACGCTGTCGCGGCAGCACGCGCGGCGGGCCTGGACGTCGATGTCGTCTGGCCCGACGGGGCCGCGCGGCAGGACGGACCGCACCCTGAGCGCTCCTGAGGGCGCGGACCCCGACGGTTGCGCGGGAATCGGTCCGACTGCGGATCGAGGTCGATCAGCCGTCCGGCGGGTCGTACTCGCTCGGCATGGAGCTGTGGTGCTCCACGGGCTCCTCTGTTCCGAAGGTCGCCCACAGCCAGTACCCGATACCGGCGATGCCGAGGACGGCCGACGGGCCGGAGCCCTCGTCCACCCCGTGACCCCCGGGGGTGTCGACGTCCGTGATCGGGCGGAGGCCGGCCCGGGTCAGGACTCGACCGGGGTGATGACGATCTCCCGTTTGAGGATCTTGCCGGTCGGCCCCTTGGGGAGTGCACCGGTGAACGTGACGACCCGCGGGTACTTGTAGGCGGCCACCCGTGACTTCACGTGGTCGCGAATCTCCTCCGCGGTGGCGTGCGCCTCGGGCTTGAGGACCACGACTGCGGCGATCTCCTCCCCCAGCAGCGGGTCCGGTACTCCGACGACGGCGGCCTCGGCGACCGCCGGGTGCTGGTACAGGACCTCCTCGATCTCGCGTGGGTAGACGTTGTAGCCGCTGCGGATGATCAGGTCCTTCTTGCGGTCGACGATGAAGTAGTAGCCGTCCTCGTCGACCCGGGCGAGGTCGCCGGTGTGGAACCAGCCGTCGCGGATCGCCTCCGCGGTGGCGCGCGACCGGTTGTGGTAGCCGGCCATCAGGTTCTCCCCGCGGACGGCGATCTCGCCGACCTCGTCGGGCCCGGCCGTCGTCCCGTCCTCCCTGACCAGCCGGAGCTCGACGCCGCGGACGGGCAGGCCGATGGAGCCGGGCTTGCGGGGGCCGTCCGGGGGGTTGAAGGCGGCCACCGGCGACGTCTCGGAAAGGCCGTATCCCTCGAGCACGGCGACGCCGAAACGTCGCTCGAAGCCGTGCAGCACCTCGACCGGGAGCGACGCACCGCCGCAGACGGCCAGGCGCAGGCGGGGGGCGGCGAAATCGTCGGGAAGCCCGACGTGCAGAAGCGCCGCGTACATCGTCGGGACGCCGAGGAGGACGGTGACGGCGTCCCTGCGGATGGTCTCCAGCGCCGCCGCCGGGTCGAACCGGGTGAGCAGGGTCAGGGTGGCCCCCGCGGCCACGGCCGTGTTGAGGGCGCAGGTCTGGCCGAAGGCGTGGAACAGGGGCAGGCCGCCGAAGAGCACGTCGCCGGGGCCGACGTGGAACAGCGTCTGCACGGCGGTGGCGGTGTTGCTGAGGAGGTTGCGGTGCGTCAGTTCGGCGCCCTTGGGCGTGCCGGTGGTGCCCGAGGTGTAGAGGATCACCGCGAGGTCGGTGTCCTTCGCCTCGGCGACGGCGCGCAGCGGTTCGACGCGGTCGAGCAGCTCGTCGAAGCCGTCCGGTTCGACGACCAGGCAGTCGGCTCCGGTGGCGGCGGCCGCCTCGGCCGCCTCGCCCGCCGACATCGGCGAGGTCAGCACCGTCCGGGCGCCGCAGTCGCGCAGGGTGAAGGCGATCTCGCCGGCCTTGAGCAGCGGGTTCATCGGCACCACGACGGCGCCCGCGCGGAGGATGCCGTAGTAGGCGACGGGGAAGTGCAGCACGTTGGGCATGATCACGCCACCCGGTCACCCGGGCGGACGCCGCGGGCCTGGAGCAGCGCGGCCGTCCGTGCGCTCAGGTCGTCCAGTCGGGCGTAGGTCAGCGCGGTGGTCCCGTGCCGTACTGCGATCCGGGCGCCGCGGGCCGACGCGGAGCCCGTCAGCAGGGTGGCGAGGTTGGTCATGGCGGTTTCCTCGGGTTCGGACTGGACGGGGGTGGATCGAGCGGGCGACGACGTGGTCGGGCACGCTCCGGCGGCGCAGCGATCACCAATGCGGGGATCACCACCACGCGGACGGCGGGGTCGGGGCCGGACACGCTGAGAACGGATGGTCAGCGAGGTGGTCCGATGATGAGGTTGCCGCGCAAGGCGGCGGCTTCGGCGAGCTTCTCCTTGGTGATCTCGAACCCGTCGGGGCGGGGGGTGGTGATGTCGCGTCCGGCGTGCCGGAACATCTCCTCGATCCCTGCGGGGGTGGCCATGAGGAGGAGGTCTGCGCGGTCGGACGTGATGCGGTAGCCATGGGGGATGTTGCGGGGCAGGTAGACGATGCCGCCTTCGGACAGTTCGTGGCGTTCGTCCCCGACCCACACGAGCGCCTCGCCCTTGAGGAGGAGGAACACCTCGTCCTCGCGGGTGTGGACGTGGAAGGGCGGGGCCTCGCCCTTGGGTATGTCGAACCGTCCGACACTGAGCCGTCCTTCGGTGGCCTGGCTGTCGAGCAGAATGGTGAACAGTCCGCCGTGGAGCCATTCGAGGGTCTGCTGCTGGTCGGGTTGGGCGAGGTAGGCCATGGTCATGGTGGTCTCCGGGCGGGTGCGGCGGGTTGCGGGGGCAGGGGGTTTCGAGGCGCAGACGATGGCGCCCCGAGCTCCTCGGGCGGCCTGAGGCGACGTCAGGATCGGAGCCGCGAGGTGAGAACGAAGGCGGGAATCACCGCCACGCCGACGATCAGGTGCATCCCGGCCAGCAGGATCTGGTCGGTCGTCGTGACACCGGCCCCGTTGTAGGGAAGACCGCCGACGAGCACCACTACCGCGAGCGCCGCCCAGATGACGGTGGCCCGCCGTGGGACGAATCGTTCCAGCAGCTCCAGGAGCCCCCAGCCGAGCAGCGCCGGGACGACCGAGGCGGCGATCACCACGCCGATCAGGACGGACTGGGTCGGCCGGCCGAACACCGCGGGAGCTCTGAGGTCGTATCCGGCGACGTCGCTGAGGACGATGACGTAGGTGAGGTTCGCGAGGAGGCCGATGCCGATGGCAGCAGGTCGCAGCACGCGGCCGGGGGCCTCGGTGCGCCGAGGAGCGGACGGTGTCGGTGAGGACGAGGGGGTGGCCATGGTGGTCGCTCCGTGGGAAGGGTCGGGGGGTCAGCGGATGACGGGCAGGACGAGGTGGGAGGGGTGGTCGGCGTCGTGGTGGATGAGGTTGCGGCCCACCTGGTGGCCGTAGTAGTGGTGGAACAGGCCGTCGGCGACCGGGGAGTCCCCGTTGGCGATCTCCAGGCGGATGCGGCTGCCCTTGGGGAACAGGTAGGAGGTCGGCCAGACGTCGATCTCGTAGCGGACGACCGTCCCCGGCTCGATCGGCTGGGGAGGGTGGGTGCGGTGGGAGGCCTTCAACCAGCCGCGGGTGACCATCACGGAGCGCGGCGGCACGTTCTTGGCGACCTTGCGCATCAGGGTCTGCTTGAGCTTCGGAACGGCCTTCTGCTCGGAGACCTTGACGTGGAAGTCGGTGTCGGTCTGGTCGGACTCCGCGTACAGCACCAGGGTGATCTTCCCGGTGACCTCGGTGTCTCGTTCCAGGGGTGGGGTGGTGAAGGTGAGGATGCCGCGGGTGGGCTGTGGGATGCCGTCGGTCATGACGGTGGTGCCCACCGTCCACTCGGGGTTGGGGTAGTCGTAGACGGTCGGCTGTCCGGTCGGCCCGGTGGGCGGGGTGGTGGTGAGGCTGCCGTCGTTGAGTGAGCGGACGGCGTGTGCGGGTTCGGGGTGCAGGTAGTACGTGGTCGGCTCGGCGCGCCGGGGCGGCCATTCGGATTCCTCCTGCAGCGGGCGCCCGGAGTTGGCGACCTGGATGCGGACCGGCGGGCCGTCCATGACGCCGTTGTCGATGCCCTTGAGCCAGTGGTCGTACCAGGGGCGGATGTAGGTGTCGAGGAACTCGGGTCGGTAGTAGCGCTCGTGGCTGTCGGTGCCGGCGAGCACCACGAGGCGCTTGTCGGCGCGCTGGAGGCGTTCGTAGCCGTCGAGCTGACCGCGCAGATGCAGGCCGATGCTGTACCACCAGGCGATGTTCAGCACCGGGACGTCGATGTTCTCGACCTTCACCGCTCGCTCGTCCCACCAGTCGTCGACGACGGGCCGGTCCAGGGTCATGCCGATGACGTCGGCGGTGATGCCGCCGGGCCGGGGCGGAGTGCCGCCGATGGTGGCGGCGGCCCGGAGGTTGTCGGTCGACCAGAAGTTGAGGAACCCCATGGAGTAGATGCCGCCGTGGTAGACCGCGTCGTGGTAGAGGTTCGTGAACCCGCTGTAGATCAGCGCACAGGTCAGGTGCGGCGGGCGCTGCGCGGCGGCCAGCCACTGGTTCACGCTGTAGGCGCTCTCCCCGATCATCGACACCTTCCCGGTCGACCAGGGCCGGGAGGCGATCCACTCGATGGTGTCGTAGAAGTCGCGTTGCTCGGCGGGCCCGAACAGCTCGAACTCCCCCTCGGACCTTCCGGTGCCGCGCTGGTCGCCGACCACGACCGCGTAGCCGTGGCCGGTCCAGTAGTCGAGCGGGCCGGTCTCGACGTACCGGAACATCGACACCGCCGGCAGGTACAGCAGGTCCTTCTGGTACGGCGCCACCGCGTACAGCGTCGGGAACGGGCCGTCCCCGTCCGGCAGGTACACATCTGCGCAGATCCGGACGCCGTCGGACGCCGCGATCCACTCATCTTTGAGCGTGTGCATGATCAACTCCTAATTTCCTCACATGTGGAAACTAATTTCAGCGTATGCTGAAACTCTCGGGAGGGCAAGGACGTCCTCTTCCGACCTGCTACGGAAGGTGATGCGGCGTGACTGGGCGAGGCCCCCGGGGAGAACGCGGAGAGCAGGCGGACAAGATCCTCGCCGCCGCCCGCAGATCCTTCGCCACCCGCGGCTACGCCGCGACATCACTGCGGTCGGTCGCCCAGGACGCCGGCGTCGACCCCGGTCTGGTGAACTACTACTTCCGCACCAAGCCCGGTCTGCTGGAAGCGGTCATGCAACCCCCCGAGGCGTTCGGCGCAGCCGTGGCCGCCGCCGCCGAACAGCCCGTCCACCAGCGCGGACGGGCGTTCGTCCAGGCCACCCTGCACCTGTGGGAGGACCCCGTCCGCGCCGAGATCCTGCGCGCCATCATCCTCACCGCCGCGCAGGAGCCCGCCGCCATGCAGCGCCTGCGGCAGCTGTTCTCCGAACTCGTCCTGGCCGTCGTCTCCCACAGCCTGCCCGATACCGAACGCAGCCTGCGCGCCAGCCTCGTCGCCACCCAGATCGTCGGTATGGTCATGAACCGCTACATCTGGCAGGTCGGCGACATCGCCACCCTCCCCGCCGACACCGTCGTCGACCTCCTCGCCCCCACCATCCAGCACTACCTCGCCGACCCCCTCCCCACGAGGCTCGGCGACGGTTAGCGACCCGAGCCGGGCCTCTGCCGCAGATCCGGGATGCAGGCGGCCGGTCCCTGCCGCTCCCTCCGGCCGCCGGCCCGGCCGCTCCCGTCAGATGAACCTATTCCCTGACAGGGGAACGGATGTGAGATAGCGTCAGGACCCATTCGCAGAGGAATCATCGTCGGTGTCCGCGCGGCAACCGGGAGGACTGGTGGCCACGCAGGTCGGCCTCGGGGACCGCGTCCCCTATCTGGCACGCCTGGACGAGCCGGCCCGGGACGAGCTGCGCTCGCTCGGGCTGCCGCAGTCGGTCGCGGCCGACACAGTGGTGCTGCACGAGGGCGAACCGTCCACCCACATCCTGCTGGTGATCGACGGCTGGCTGCGGGTGACGGCCTCCTCGGCCAACGGCCACGAGGGGCTGCTCGCCCTGCGGGGCCCCGGCGAGGTCGTCGGCGAGCTGGCGGCGATCGACGGTCGGACACGCTCGGCGCGAGTCTCGACCATGAGTGCCGCCCGGCTGCTCGCCGTCAGATCCGCCGACTTCCGGGCCTTCCTGGAACGGACACCCGGGGCCGCGCTGGCCCTGGTGGCCGTCCTCGCCGAACGTCTGCGGATCGCCGACCGCAGACGGCTGGAGGCGGCCGCGCACACCGTGCCCGAGCGGCTCGCCCGGCTGCTGCTCGACCTGGCCGAACAGCACGGGACGGAGCGGCCCGACGGGACCGTCATCGCCATCGGGCTCTCCCAGCGCGAACTCGCCGGCTCCGTGGGCGCCTCGCGCGAGGCCGTCGCCCGGGTCCTGAAGGACCTCCGGGACCGCGCTGTGGTCACCACCGACCGCCGCAGCGTGGTGGTGCGGAGGCCCGAGGTGCTGCGGCGGATCGCCGGCTCTGTGCACTCGGTCACAGACCCTCCGCGTCGTCCGTCACCGCGCGGCGAGGAGGACCGCAGGAGCATGGGCGACACGTCCGGAGCGAGGCTCGGGGGGCTTCGCTCCGGCCGTCCCGCGCGCGCGGCCGACCTGACCGACCCGACCGACCTGACTGACACGACCGACCCGACCGACCTGACCGACCCGACCGGCCTGGAGTAACGCCGTGAGTGACCCGCTCCACCAGACCATCCTGCTGTCCGACATCGAAGGGTCGGGCCTCCGCGACGATCTGGAGAAACCCGTCATCCGGCGCACCATGTACGAGGTGATCCACGCGGCGCTCCGCACGGCAGGCGCGGAACACACCCAGTACCGCACGGCGGACCGGGGCGACGGCGTGATGGTGCTGGTCGACCCGGCGGTCCCCAAGCCCCGGCTGCTCCACGCCCTCCTGCGCGACCTCGCCGACGAGCTGACGTCCCGGAACCGGCTGGCGAGCCCGGGCACCCGGGTGCGGCTGCGGGTCGTCCTGCACGCCGGGGAGGTGCGCAGGGACGCCGAGGGCGAGAGCGGGGCCGACCTGGACGCCGCCTTCCGGATGCTCGACGCCGAGCCGCTGCGGGCCGCGCTCGGCGCGACCGGCGGGCCGGTCGCCGTCGCCGTCTCGGAGTTCGTCCACCACGCGACCGTCCGGCACGGCTATCCGGGCATTGCGCAGGAGTCCTTCCGGCGCACCGAGTTCAGCTCGAAGGAGGGCCTCGTCCCGCTGTGGGTCCACGATCCGCGGTGGGTCCTCGATCCGCTCGCGGCACCGGCACGCCCGGACGGCCGCGAGCAGCCGGTGGCTCCGCCGGCCGCATCCGCCGGCGCCCCCACAGGCACACCGGACAGCGGCACCGGCGGTACGGGCGGCACGGGCACCACCACCCTCAACGCGGGCGTGGTCCACGGCGACCAGTTCACCGGCGGCAAGCACTACCACGGGGTGGTCTGACCGCGATGGAGGCCCAGCAGAAGGCGGCCGGCGCACCGGAGGCCGCACAGGAGGCCGCGCCGGCGGCCGAACCGAAGAACACCGAGGAGCACGCCGCCGCTCCCCCCACCCGGGAGGACGACCGCCCGGACCGCCCCGACCTGCTCTACCAACTGGGCGGCGCCCGGCAGGGAGACGGCGGCCAACACCGGCTGTACGCCGAGTCGGTGGGCGGCGACCAGTTCACCGGCGGCAAGCATTACCACTACCACCGGCCGAACGAGGCCACCGGCGCCCGTCCGGGCCGGGTGAGCCCGGACGAGCTTCGCGCGCTGGCCGGGGTCTACGTTTCCGGTCCCGCCGACGGCGAGGCGGTGATCGAGCTCGGCCGACGGCACGTCCTGCTGCTCCAGGGTGCGCCCCGGTCCGGCCGCAAGGCCGCGGCGCTGCGCCTGCTGCACGCCGTCGGCGACGAGCAGGTGTTCCGGCTGGACCCGGACACCGACCTGGCCCGCTTCCCCGAGGAGTCCACGGCCAGGGGCGGCTACCTGCTGGCGGAGCCGGTCACCCGGACCTCCGACCCGCTGCGCGGCGCCCGGATCGCGGTGCTCGGGGAGCGGCTCGCCGCCCACGGCAGCTTCCTGGTGATCGTCCTGGATCCGCAGGCGGCGGTCTCCGGGGTCCACACCGTGCGCTGGCGGCCCGCGGACGCCGACCGGGTGCTCCGCGCCCATCTCCGGCAGGCCCTGGTGGCGGCCCGCCGTGAGCCGGACGGCCCCGAGTGCGAGCGGCTGCTCGCACTTCCGCAGACCGCGCAGCTGCTGGCCGGGCATCACGGCCCGGCACGGCTGCGGTACTTCGCCGACCTGCTCGTCCGCCATCTCGACGGAGACCTGAGCGAGGAGCAGCTCGGCGGCTTCGTGGCGGAGTCCGCGACCGGGCAGGTCGCCGAGGTGCTGGACGATCCCGCGTTGGACCTGCGCGACAAGGCCTTCCTGCTGGCCCTCGCCGTCTTCGAAGACGCCTCCTACCAGCAGATCGTCGCGGAGTCCGACGCGCTCACCCTGGTGCTGCGGCAGGCGGAGGACCCCGAGCGGCACCTCGGTCTGCCCCGGTTCGACCGGGACAGGGCGCGACTGCTGGAGCTCGCCCACGCGTTCGAGGCGCCGAGCGTCCAGGACACCGACTGGGGCCGGGTACCCGCCACCAAGATCTCCTTCCGCGACCCCGGGGCGGGCCTGGCGACCCTGCGCCACCTCTGGCTGGAGCACCCGGCGGCGCGCGAGCCCGTCGCCGAGTGGCTGAACGGCCTCGCCCGCTCCGAGGCGCCCCTGCACCGGGTCCGCGCCGCGGTGGCCGCGGGACTGCTGACCACGCTCGACTTCGAGAGCGGCTTCCAGCTCTTCGTGGCGCCCTGGGCGGCGAGCAGCGGGCTTCGGCTGCGGCAGCTCGCCGCCTGGTCGCTCCAGGTCGCCGCCGAGGCCGGGCTGCTCCCCCTCGTCCAGCGGCTGCTGCGGGACTGGAGCCGTGACGGCGGCGTCGCCCTCCGCTGGACGGCCGCCCGCGCCTACGCCACGTTCGGCGTGGACCACCCGTCCTCCGCGCTGCGGGACCTCGAACTGATCGCCCGGGACGAGGCCCGGCAGCAGCTGCGGGAGGTGGTGCTGGGCACGCTCGGCACCCTGATGGTGGGCGGCTGGCCCGGTCCCGTGCTGTCCGCGCTGGTCCAGTGGTCGCGCGACCCCTCCCCGGAGCTCCGGGACACCTGCTTCCGGGCGTTCCTGCTGGCCGTGCTCGAGTGGGACACCGGCGACGACGCCAGTGACCCGTGGCCCCGACTGCTGCGGATCGGCCTCGGCGAGGGCGAGTCCGCCCGGTCCGTCCGGGTGCTGTGGCGGGCGGCGCTCGAATCCGCCCCGTTCGGCGGCGCCGCGGTGGAGGCACTGCGCGGCTGGCTCCACGGAGCGGAGCGGCGGCACGGTCTGGTGGTGGCGCTGACCTCCTTCCTACCGACCCTGGTCGAGACCGACCGGGAGCGCGCGCGCCTGGACCACCTGCTCCGGCAGGTGGCACGCGCCGGCGGGCTGTCCGCCCAGGCACTGGCCGAACTGCGGCACCCGCTCACCGCCCCGGCCCCCCAGTACGCGGGGAACACGCCCGTCGTCGTCGGCGAGCCCGGCGACGCAGAGAGGACGCGAGGATGACGCACCAGCAGTGGGGACCGCAGCCCGGGCCCGAGGCGTACGGGCCACAGGGCCCGCAGCCGTACGGGCCACCGGACCCTCAACCGTACGGTCCGCAGGCGTACGGGCCACAGGCGCCGCAGCCGTACCAGCCCCCGCACCCGCCGCCGGGCTGGCAGCCCCACCCGGCCCAGCCGCCCGCCCAACCCTGGCAGGGCGCCCAGCAGTTCCTGCGCGACATCTTCGCCGGTTCGCCGGCGCCCGGGGTGCCGCAGGCGGCGCTGCCGCGGTTCATGGCGATGAACAACCCGGTCGTCGGCCCGCGCCCGCTCAGCCGGCTGGACAACCTGATCCGCAAGCCGACCGGGGCGGCCGCCAGCGTGATCCTCTACGTGGCGCCGAGCGGGGAGCTGATCCCCAACGGATCCGCCCGCGACCAGCGGCAGAACGAGCCAGCCTGGCGGGTCTACCGCAGCTACTACGAGGTCGACCTCGGCCGGCACCCGTTGCAGGTGCACAGTGCCGTCCCCAGCCAGGGCGACGCCTTCCACTTCACCGCGGTGATCGACCTCGGCTGGCAGGTGTCCGACCCGGTCCGGGTGGTCCGGGAGGGCCTGACCGACATCCGCGCCGCGCTCGAACCGCTGCTGCTGTCCCGGATCCGCGCGGTCACCCGGCGCTTCGACATCGAGCACAGCGCGGACGCGGAGGAGGCCGTCAACAAGGAGCTCTCCGGCGCGCCGGTCGGCGTCGAACTCGGCCTGCACACCTGGTGCCTCGTCCGGCTCGCCCTCGACCAGAGCTCCACCGCCTACCTGACGACCCTGCGGGAGCAGCGGCGCGCGATCTCCACCACCACCGGCCGGCACGAGCTGAGAAAGCTGGAACAGTCCCAGCAGCAACAGCTGACCGCGTCCGCGGCCGCCTTCCACGCGGCGTACCTCGAGTCCCACGACGTGTCCCGGCTCGCCCTCCAGCTGGCGCAGAACCCGGACGACGCGGCTGCCGTGATCTCGGCGCTCAACCAGCGCGACCGGGACGAAGCCTCGATGAAGGCCGAGCTGATCACGCAGATGATCCAGCAGGGCCACATCCAGCCGCACGAGTACGAGGCACCGCTGGGCCTGGCGCTGGAACACCTCCAGCAACTGCTCCAGCTCGCGCCGCGGCAGGCCGCGCCGCTGCCCTCGCCGGATCGGCCGACGGCGCCGCCGCCACCGTCCTACCCGCCACCGTCCTACCCGCCGGCCGATCCGCCGCCGGGGTACCAGCCGTGACCGCGCCCCCGCTGCCGCCGGCGGCAGAGGTGGAGGCAGCGGCGGCGGGGGCGGTCGAGGCGGGGCGGGAGCGTCCCCCGGTCGACTGCCTGGACCAGGCCGCGACGCTCCTGGCCGGGGTCCGTGAGGAGATCGCCCGGGCGGACGGCAAGGCGGCGATCCTGCTCGGCGCGGTCGGCGCGACCGGGGCGGCGCTGATCGCCGTCCTGGCCGGACGTCAGTGGAGCCCCGACCAGCTTCCCGCCGTCGCCCGCGTCCTGTGGTGGTTCGGCGCCGTCTGCTGGACGGCGTCCCTGCTCTTCCTGCTCGGGGTGGTACTGCCGCGCCCCCTGCGCAGCCGCTGGCGGCCGGGCGAGCCGATCACCTACTTCGGCGACGTGGCCCGCGCCGACCACAGCGCAGACCTCCACGCCGCCCTCACCCTGATGGCCCGTGACCCTCTCCCCCCGCTCCTCGACGCCCTCCGCGCGACCAGCCGCATCGCCGTGGTCAAACACCGTTGCGTCCTCCTCGGCGCCGCCACCTTCGGCGCCGCCATCCTCGCCGCCCTCACCTCCGTCCTCGGCCTGCCCTGACCACCGCCGACACACCCACCCGGGCCCGAACCGGTCGACGCCGGCAGCCGGTTCAGCACGGGGCTCGCCCAGCGGACCCACGCTCGACGAGCGCTTCGGCGGCCGCCTCCTACCGCTCGGCGAGCCTGCGCCGAGCGGTAGGACGCAGCGGAAGGGCCGTACCCGGCGCGGCGCGGAGGGCCGGCGCCGGAGCGACCGCGGGTGTCAGGCGCTGTGCGTGACGAAGCCGCAGGCCGGGGCAGCGGCGCGGCCTGCGGCGCCGTCACGGGAGCCGAACCGGCGCCGTCCCGCGGCGGGGCGGGCGGAACGGGCTTGACGTGGCAGGTACGCACCGCGAAGGTGGGCCGACCATTGCCATGTCACGCGTGCCATGTCACGCGCGCCATGGCACCAGGCGAACGGCGGCCGTTCGACGCCACCGGCGGGGAGGGCGGGCCGTCGGGCGAGGAGGGCCAATGGAGTTGGAGCTTCGGCACCTGCGGGTGCTGTGCGCGATCGCGGACACCGGCAGTGTGGGTCGGGCGGCCGCGCTGCTCGGGGCCTCCCAGCCGGCGACCAGCACCCAACTGCGCCGGATCGAGCGGTATCTGGGCGCTCCGCTGTTCGAGCGGGCGGCCTCGGGCGTGGTTCCGACCTGTTTCGGCGTCGAGGTGCTCGCGGCCGCGCGCGACGTCCTGGCCCGCGCCGACCGTCTGGGCCGCCGGGGGGCCGGGGACGCCGCACAGGCTCCCCGGGTACTGCGGCTGGCCGCGACCCTCTCCCCCGTCCTGCCGGGACTGCTGGCCCGGGCCCGGCGGCAGCGGCCCGACCTGCAGTTCACGGTGAGCAGCGTCTACCGGTCCTCGGACATCGTCGAGCTGCTGGAGCGGGGCGGGGCCGATGCCGCTCTGGCGGTGGACTATCCCGGGCGGGAGCTGCGGCACTCGCCGGCGCTCGCGTACCGGAGCATCGCCACCGAGCCGACGTTCGTGGCGCTGCCGGCCGGCCACCGGCTCAGGCACCGGACCGAGATCGCGTTGGCCGACCTGGCGGCGGAGACCTGGTTCCTGACCCCGGACGACGGGGCGGGCTGGCACGCGGTCTTCCACGGTGCCTGCGCGGCTGCCGGTTTCTCACCGGCGACGGTGCACGAGTTCCTGGGCGGCCGACTGGAGTTGCAGGAGCTGATCGCGGCCGGCCTCGGGATCTCCATCGTCCAGGCGACCACCCGCCCACTCGCCGATGTGGTGGTCAGACCGCTGGCGGGTACGCCGATCTGGTTCCGGCACCTGCTGGTCTGGCGGCGGGCGGCGGTGAGCGACCAGGTGGTGGAGTCACTGTTCGGCGCGGCGACCTCCGCCTACCGGGGCCTGATCGCCGGCTCGCCGCACTTCCGCGCCTGGGCCGCCCGCACGTACCGCCCTTCGGGCTCGGCCGGCCAGTAAGGCCCGGCCCCGACCCGTCCGCGCCCACTGCCACTGCCGGTCCCTCTGCCATGGAGCCGTAAAGGTGTTATGCCAGGCCCTACTGATGTCATATGACCTGTGACATTGTTCTGATGGCTGATCCGGTGTCAGGATTCACGTCGTCACCCCCCTGGCTTCACCCCCGATGCCCGGTGAGCTCCCCCACAGGATGAAGGACCCGCAGTGCGCCTTCGCATACCGCTTCCCACCCTCGTGGCCGGCGTCGTCGCCGGCTGTGCCACCGTCGCCACGCTGCTGCCGGCCTCGGCGTTCGCCGCGCCCGCCCTTCGCGCGCCCGCCCGGGCCGGCGACACCCCCGCCGCCGCGGCCTCCCCCGCCGTCCCGAAGCCGCTCGGCCCCCTCGTCGCGGCCGGCTCCGAGGAGCCCGGCCCCGTCGCGGCACCGCTGCCACCGGCCCTGCTCGGCCAGGTCGTGATGGGCCAGCCGGCCGGCACGGCCTACCGGACCACGCCCCGCCCGGCCGAGCAGAAGGCCGGCCAGGCCAAGCCGGCGTCCGCCGCCCCGGCCGCCTCCGGTACGCAGAGCTGCACCCCGGCCGACTTCGGCAGCCGCAGCGGTTCCGACCTGGTCGCGTTCATCAAGTCCTCGACCACGGACTGCGTCAGCACGCTGTACAACGTCACCGGCACCGACGCGGGCAACATCTTCAAGCAGCAGAAGATGCTGACCGTCGCCAACGCGTTCCAGGCCCTGGCGACCTCCTACACCGGCGACAACTCGTCCTCCGTCCTGCAGTTGGTGCTCTTCCTGCGGGCCGGCTACTACGTCCAGTCCTACAACAGCGGCTCCGTCGGCAGCTACGACACCGCCCTCACCAATGCCACCAAGGCCGGCCTGGACGCCTTCCTCACGAGCGCGCACTGGACCGACGTCACCGACGCCAACGGCTCCGTGCTCAAGGAGGTGCTGATCCTCACCGACAGCGCCAACCTGCAGGGCAAGTACCTGAACGTCTACAAGCAGGTCCTGAGCAGCTACACCAACGACTACAACGCGTTCCCCAAGATGGTCGGCGCGGTCAACTCGGTGCTGTCCGCGCCGCTGTGGCGGGCCAACTGGAACCCGGACTTCGTCAACGCGGTCAGCGCCGACCCCGGTATCGTCACCGCCCTGGGCGCGTTCGCACTCAACCATCAGGACCTGCTCGGCGGCCCGAACGCCTTCCTGGACACCAACGCCGGCAACGACCTGTCCCGGATGGCCGGCGACAACACCACCATCGAGACGGTGGCCAAGCCGCTGGTCAAGCAGGTGCTCGACGCCACCCAGATCCTCGGCCGCACCGGCCCGCTGTACGTCCACACCGCGTACCAGGCCAACGCCTACGACCACGGGCAGTGCGCCTACTACCAGACCTGCGACCTGACGGCGAAGCTGACCGCGGCCGTCCTGCCGAACCGACTCGTCTGCGACAACCGCACCATCGTGACCGAGGCGCTCTCCCCGGCCGACCTGGCCGCCGTCTGCGCGAGCCTGCGGGGCGAGGACACCTTCTTCCACAACCTGGTCAAGGACAACGGCCCGATACCCGGCCAGTACGACAAGACCATCACCCTCGCGGTCTTCGCCAACCAGGCCGACTACCTCACCTACTCCTGGGCGATCTACGGCAACTCCACCGACAACGGCGGCCAGACCCTGATGGACCCGACCGACCCCAACAACCAGGCCGTGTCGGTGATGTACCAGAAGTCGTGGAACGACAGCTTCCCCGCCAACGTGTGGAACCTGAACCACGAGTACACGCACTACCTGGACAGCATCCACAACATGAAGGGCAGCTTCACCACCGAGACCTCCGTCCCGGACATCTGGTGGATCGAGGGCGTCGCCGAGTACGAGTCGTACGCCTACCGCGGCCTCACCGACACCCAGGCGATGTCCGAGGCGGCCAAGCACACCTACAAGCTCAGCACGATCTTCCAGAACACCTACGGCAACTCGGACTCGACCCGCGTCTACCCGTGGGGCTACCTCGCCGTCCGGTACATGTTCGAGAAGCACCCGGCCGACGTCCACACCATGCTCAGCCACTTCCGCACCGGTGACTACGCCGGCGGCTACGCGGTCTACAACTCCCTCGGGACCGCCTACGACGCCGACTTCGACAGCTGGCTGACCGGCTGCGCCGCCGGCGCCTGCTTCGCCGCCGGCCCGACCGCCCTGTTCACCCAGTCCGTGAGCGGCGGCACGGTCACGCTGACCGACACCTCCGTGCAGACCGGCCCCGGCCGGATCACCGCCTGGCACTGGACCTTCGGCGACGGCAGCTCCTCCGACCTGCGCAACCCGACCCACACCTACGCCGCCGCCGGCACCTACACGGTCGCCCTGACCGCCACCGACGACACCGGCCGGAGCGCCAGCACCCCGACCTCGGTCACGGTGACCACCGGCGGCCCCACCACCCTGCCGACCTGCACCGACCAGCGCGCCGACGCGATGGGCCAGAACTGCTCCCGCGCCAACCGCGCCGCGACCGCCGGCAACCTCGACTACCTGTACGTCTACCTGCCGGCCGGCACCAGCACGCTGAAGGTCACCACCTCCGGCGGCACCGGCACCGCGTACCTCTACTACAACGCGGACACCTGGGCCTCGCCGAGCGCCTTCACCGCCTCCTCCCGCAACCCCGGGACCACCCAGTCCATCACCGTCACCAACCCGACCGCCGGCTACCGCTACCTCAGCCTGTACGCCGGCACCGACTTCAGCGGTGTCACCATCAGCACCCAGTTCTGAGTCCTGACCCCGACTCACCCCGTTCACCCCGGGCAGTCACGGGCGCGCTCCGCCGCCCCCGTGACTGCCCGTCGGTCGTCCGCGCCGCCCGAGCGCCCTTCGCGCTCCGCCATCAGGGCTACTTGGTCTCCGAGCTCTTGCCTCGACAGTGGTCCGAACGGGTTACTGTACGTGTCCGAATCGAGCGGCGTCCGGCCTCCGGCCCTTGGAGCGGTATGCCTTCCTTCACCATCACCGACCGCGGCGGGGTGAGCTTCCCGCAGGGCGACCACACCGCCGTGGCGTTCTTCTGCGACAACACCCTGGACGGCAACACGAAGGCCGGCTTGAGGGTCGTGATCTGGTCGGCCGACCGGCCGGACGTGCACGTCGTGCAGGTCGGCAACGACGGGGGCCGACAGGTCGTCATCCCGTTTCCCGTCCCCGCCGGGACCCACGCCGTCACGGTGACCCGAACAGACGGCCTGGCGTTCCCCGTCTACGCCACGCTGGACCCCGTGCCCACCACCCCCGGACAGATCCCCGCCTCGCAGATCGACTTCTCCGGCGCCGGATCGTGGCCCAGCGGATCGGCCGCCTGTGTCGGACACATCGACCGGGCACTCGACGTCATGGGAGTCACCGATCCCACCGCCCGCGGACACTGGGAGCTCGGCATGAACACCATCGCCTCCAGGGAATCCGCGTACAACTCGCCCCAGTGGCAGATCAACACCTCCGACTCGAACGCGGTCGGGCCACCCGTGCCGGACGACTCCGCCCTCCCCGGAGCGCCGTTCCAGTGCTCCCGCGGCGTCGCACAGTGCATCCCCCAGACGTTCGCCCGCTACCACCAGGCCGGCACGTCCCTACAGATCTACGACCCCGTCGCAAACTTCGCCGCCGCGATGAACTACGTCATGGACACCTACGGCGTTGCGCGCGACGGCCACAACCTCGCCGCCAACGTCCAGCAGGCCGACCCGAACCGCTCGCCCGCGGGCTACTGAACACCACCCCGCCGCGTCCGGCCCGGGCAGGTCACTCCTCGCCGGAGAACCGTTCCCAGGCGGACTGACGGGTGATGCCGAGGGCCTCGCCGATCCTCGCCCAGGTCACACCCCGCCCGCGGAGATCCTGGACCCACCCGCGCAGGTCCGCCTCGACCTGGTCCGCGACCGCGGCGACCCGGGGAAGGCGGTCGAGCATCTGCTGGTCGGTCAGCGAGTCCCGGACCGGAAGCTGCAGGTCGGCCGGCTTCCCGCCGTACTCCGCCACGATCGAGGCGGCCAGGTCGACGCACTCGTTGCAGATGTACACCCCCGGTCCCGTGACCAGCTTGGCCACCTCCGCCTCCGGCCTACCGCAGAACGAGCATCGCAGGCCCTCGTGTTCGGCCACAGCCGCGGGCATACCGCACCTCCTTGTCAGGCAATCCCTGACGGCAGGATATAGACGTCAGGAACGCCCTGACAAGACGCCCCGGGCAGGACCTCGCCGCCGCGTCGACGGGCTGTCAGGTCCACTGCTCGGACGGGGCGACGCCGGGAGCGGGCTTGCCGTGCGGGTTCGCGGTCAGGCCGTCGTGCCGCGGGCGAGCGCTCCCGGCCGGCCGGAGCCGCTCGCTGGTGGTGACCCGGCGAGCGTGGGCTCCGGCACCGGGCGGCCCGGCGACGCCGGTCAGCCGGCGAGGAGTTCGAGCGTGTCGATCACGCGGTTCGAGAAGCCCCACTCGTTGTCGTACCAGGCGACCACCTTGATGTGGCGGCCGTCGACGCGGGTGAGCTCCGAGTCGAAGATCGACGATGCCGGGTTGCCGGTGATGTCGGAGGACACGAGCGGGTCGTCGGAGTACTCCAGCACGCCGGCGAGCGGACCCTGCGCCGCGGCGCGGTACGCCGCCAGGACCTCCTCGCGCGTCACGTCGCGGGCGACGGTCGTGTTGAGTTCGACGATCGACCCCACCGGAACCGGCACCCGGATCGAGTCGCCCGACAGCTTGCCGTCGAGGTTCGGCAGCACGAGGCCGATCGCCTTCGCGGCGCCCGTGGTGGTCGGCACGATGTTGACGGCGGCGGCGCGGGCGCGACGGGCGTCGCGGTGCGGACCGTCCTGCAGGTTCTGCTCCTGCGTGTAGGCGTGCACCGTCGTCATGAAGCCGTGCTCGATGCCGGCCAGCTCGTCGAGCACCGCGGCCAGCGGCGCGAGCGCGTTGGTCGTGCAGGAGGCGTTCGAGACGATCGTGTGCGTGGCCGGGTCGTACGCATCGGTGTTGACCCCGAACGCGAGCGTGACGTCGGCGCCGTCCGCCGGCGCGCTGACCAGGACCCGCTTCGCGCCCGCGTCGAGGTGGGCGCGGGCGGCCGCGGCCGACGTGAAGCGGCCGGTCGCCTCCAGCACGAGGTCGACGCCGAGCTCGGCCCACGGCAGCTGCGCCGGCTCGCGCTCGGCGAGCACGGTGATCCGACGCCCGTCGACGACGAGGGCATTCCCGTCCACGGTGACCGGGCGGCCCAGCCGGCCCGCGGTCGTGTCGTAGGCGAGCAGCCGCGCGAGGGTGGCGGGCTCCGTGAGGTCGTTGACGGCGACGACCTCGAGCTTGCTGTCCCGTTCGAGCAGCGCGCGCAGCACGTTGCGTCCGATGCGGCCGAATCCGTTGATGGCGATGCGAGTCATGTGTGGTGTCCTTTCGGGTTCGCCACAAGGTTCGCGCGCGGAGTCCGCCGGTGACAGCGGTGTGATCGCCACGGTCCGAAAGTTTCCCGCCACGCGGTGGTCCCGGGTCACTCGCCCTGGGCGAAGGTGCGCCGGTACTCGCTCGGTGTGGTGTCGAGGATGCGCTGGAAGTGCAGACGCAGATTGGTACCGGTGCCGAGGCCGACGTCGGCGGCGATCTGCTCGACGCTCCGCTCGGAACGTTCGAGCAGCTCACGGGCCATGTCGATCCGGGCGCGCATGACCCACTGCATCGGCGTGTACCCCGTGTCGTCGACGAAGCGCCGGGAGAACGTGCGCGGCGACACCGCCGCGTGCCGGGCGAGCGCTTCGAGGGTGAGGGGCTCACCGAGCCGGTGCAGCGCCCACTCGCGGGTGGCGGCGAACCGCTCGCCGAGCGGCTCCGGCACGCTGCGCGGCACGTACTGGGCCTGGCCGCCACTGCGGTAGGGGGCCGCGACCAGGCGCCGGGCCGCGTGGTTCGACGCGGCCACCCCGAGGTCGCCGCGCAGGATGTGCAGGCACAGGTCGATGCCGGAGGCCGCGCCGGCCGACGTCAGCACGCTGCCCTCGTCGACGAACAGCACGTTCTCGTCGACCCGGACGAGCGGGCGCTTCGCGGCGAGCGCCCGTGCGTAGTGCCAGTGCGTCGTGGCGCGCCGGCCGTCGAGCAGGCCCGTGGCGGCGAGCGCGAAGGCGCCCGTCGAGATGGCGGCGAGCCTCGCGCCCCGCCGGTGGGCGGCGATCAGCGCGTCGAGGACGGCCTGCGGCGGGTCCTCACGGTCCGGGAACCGGTAGCCGGGGACGAAGACGATGTCGGCCCACGCGAGCGCGTCGAGGCCGTGGGCGACGTAGTACGACAGGCCGTCGCCGCCGGTCACGAGACCGGGCGCCGCGCCGCACACCCGCACCTCGTACGGCATGCTCGCGCGGGTCGTGAACACCTGCGCGGGAATACCGACGTCGAGGGGCTTCGCACCTTCGAGCACGAGGACGGCGACGCGATGCAGGGGTGAGGCTGGCACGGAAACGAGGGTACGCGGAAGATCGGGGTTGCATCGGTCCGGTGCCCGGGGCCGCGCAGGTCAGCGGGGACTGCACCGGCTCAGGCGTGGGCGGCCCTCGTCTCACCCGAGATCGGGGAAGCCCACCGCGGTGAGTCGCTCGGACACCTCCCAGAGGCGGCGGGCCCGCAGGCCGTCGCGGGCGTACGCGCTCTGTCGGGCGGGGGCCGGGTGTCCGCGCAGCTCGCCGCGGCCTCCCGGGCCGACGTAGCTGCCACCGGGCAGGGGCTCGGTGACCGAGTACAGGGACGGCAGCGCCCCCATGGCGTCGGACTGGGCGACCAGCCGGTTGGCCACGGCCATGACCAGTCGCTGCACGGCGCTGCCGGAGTGGCTCTGGAGATTGGTCGCGGCATAGCCCGGGTGGGCGGCGTGCGCGGTCACGGGCGACCCGGCTTCGGTGAGCCTGCGCTGAAGCTCCCGGACGAAGAGCAGGTTCGCCAGCTTGGACTGCTGGTAGGCCCGCCAGGGGCTGTACGTGCGCTCGGAGTTGAGGTCGTCGAAGTCGATGTCCACCCCCGGCCGGCGGTGCGCGTTGGACGCGACGGTGACGACCCGTCCGGTGATGTGCGGGAGCAGCAGGTTGGTGAGGGCGAACGGCCCGAGGTGGTTGGTGCCGAGCTGCATCTCGAAGCCGTCGACCGTGCGCTGTTCGGGGATGGCCATGACGCCCGCGTTGTTGACCAGGACGTCGAGCGGGCCGTCCCAGGCCGCGGCGAACGCCCGGACGGAGGACAGGTCGGCGAGGTCCAGTCGTCGCACCTCGGTGCTGCCGGGCAGGGTCTGCGCCAGGCGCTCACCACGGGCGGTGTCCCTGACGGCGAGGACGACGTGGGCGCCCGCCCCGGCGAGCTCGCGGGCGGTGACCGCGCCCAGGCCGCTGGTTGCTCCGGTGACGACGATCGTGCGGCCGGCCTGCGAGGGGAGGTCGGCGGCGGACCATTTCTCGTGCGGTGTGGTCATGGCTCCAGCCTGACGCCCCGGCCGCGGGCCGTCTCGTGTTCGCCACGATTCACGGGCTGGCCGTCCTGCTCAACAGCGGCATGATCCGCTACCGGGGGCTGGCGGCGCCGTCCGCGAGCGAGCCGCAGGTCCAGGTGACCAGGTCACGGGCGAGCGGAGCGGCAGCGGCGGTCACCCGCCGCGCCCGAGTGCGTCCACGAGCCGGACGTCGGCGAAGGCCACCTGGGCGTCCAGTCGTATCTGCTCGCACTGCCCGCCGACACGCTGCTCGTCAACGTGCGCTGCCACGTCTGACCCACCCCGCCGGCCCGCCGCCCTACGGGGCCGTCAGCCCGGCGGGGTCGTGCACGGCGCGTCCGCCGACGAGGGTGACGGTCGGGCGCATGGCGGCCAGGCCGTCGGCGGGGCAGGTGAAGGGGTCCTCGGGCCACACGGTCAGGTCGGCGAGGGCGCCGACCGCGAGGGTGCCGCGTTCGCCGTCCTCGCCGAGCATCCGCGCCGCGTCGGTGGTGTGCAGGGCGACCGCCTCCTCGCGGCTGATGGCGTGTTCGGATCCCTGGACGCCGACCGCGGTCTGACGGGTCGTCATTCCCCACACGGAGGTCATGGCACCGTACGGGCCGACCGGGAAGTCGGATCCGGCGGTGATGAGCGCGCCCTCGTCGATCCATTCGCGCAGCGGGAAGATGTCGCGGACCCGCTCCCGGCCCCAGGCCTGGATCTGCGGGGCGGCCGCGTCGTGCAGCAGGGGGTGCTGGACCGTGACCGGGATCCCGAGGCGGATCGCGCGGGCCCGCTGCTCGGGGGTGGCCAGGCCGCCGTGTTCGACGACCAGGGTGCCGGGCTCCAGGCCGGGGTGTCGGTCCAGGACCTGCTCGTACACGTCCAGCAGGATGCGCAGTCCGCGGTCGCCCCACGCGTGCACCCCCACCCGCCAGCCGCGCCGGACCACCCGGTCGACCGTGTCGGCCAGCGCGTCGGGCTCCCACAGCAGCAGGCCGTGGTAGCAGTCCCGGTCGGCGTACGGCTCCTCCAGCGCACCGGCCTCGATTCCGCCGTCGATGCCGAACTTCACGCCCCAGACCCGCAGCCAGGGATCGTCGGTGCCGCGCCACGGCTCCATGCGGTCCAGCAGTTCGTCGGCGTCGGCCGCGGTCCGTACACCGAAGCCCGACACCAGGGCCCGCACGCGTACGCCGAGGGCCCCGGCCCGGTGGGCGGCGCGCAGCACGTCGAGATCCTCGACCGGGACCATGCAGTCGCGCACCGTGCCGATGCCGGTGGCGGCGTAGTCGTGGGAGGCCGCGCGCAGCCCGTCGATCCGGGTCGCCAGGTCCGGGCGCGGCAGGAGCCGCTCGACGAGGGCGATGGCGGTGTCGACCAGGCGGCCGGTCGGCTGGCCGTCCTCGTCGCGGACGATGTGGCCGCCGGGGGGCTCGGGGGTGTCGGCGGTGATGCCGGCCAGACGCAGCGCGTGCGAGTTGAGGACGTCGTTGTGGCCGCCGCGCTTGACCAGCACCGGGTGGTCGGTGGTGGCCCGGTCGAGTTCGGCGAGGGTGGGCATCCGCCGTTCGGCGAGGTTGAGTTCCTGCCAGTTCGTGGTGGTGCGGATCCATTCGCCGGGCGGGGTGACGGCGGCGCGCCGCCGGATGAGGTCGAGGAACTCGGGGATGGTCCGCGCCTGGTGGACGGGCACGTCGTGACTGCTGTACGCGGCGAAGATGAGGTGGGTGTGGGTGTCGTCGAAGGCCGGCATGACGGTCGCGTCGGCGGCGTCGACGACCCTGGTGTGCTCGGTGATCAGGTGGTCCAGGCCGTCCGGCTCGGGAGAGAGCGCGCTGATGCGCCCGCCCGTGACGGCGAGGGCCCGCTGGACCGGTTCGCCGGGCACGAGGGTGTGCACGGTGTGCGCTCTGATCAGCAGGTCGGCGTGCGGCTGTGGCATGGGCTGGTCCTCACGTGTGACGGAACGTCGGGAAGCGGGCCGGGCAGCGGACGGGCGCGTGGGGGCGCCCGGTGCGGGCGCCCCCACGCGAACGGCGGTCAGCCGTGGAGGGGGACGTCGAGCGCCACGGACAGGCGGCGGTCGGCGGCGCTGCGCCCGGCCTCGACGCCGTACACGCCCGGCCGCAGCCGCCAGCCCTCGGCCGCCGTGTCCCAGGTCTGGAACGCGCGCAGCGGGATGCGTGTCCGGGCGGCCACCCGGTCGCCTGCCGCGGCCTCCACGGTGGTGAAGCCCGCCAGGTGCCGGTCCGGGCGGGAGGGGTCGGCGCCGTCGTGGGCGAGGTAGATCTGGACGGTCTCGCGCCCGGGGCGCTCACCGGTGTTGCGCACCCATACGGTGACCTCGGCCGCCGTCCCGTAGGGGTCCTCGTCCGTGGGGTCCTCGACGCGGCGGACTTCGAGGCCCTCGTAGGCCCACTCGGTGTAGCCCAGGCCGTGGCCGAACCAGTAGGCCGGTTCGGCGGCGCCCCGCTGCCAGGCGCGGTAGCCGACGAACAGGCCCTCGTCGTACGGCAGGACGCCGTCGTGCGGCTCGACCCGCAGCACCGGCGTGTCGGCGGCCTCGGCCGGCCAGGTGGTGGGCAGCCGCCCGCCCGGCTCGGTGCGGCCCAGCAGCACGTCGGCGAGGGCGTGGCCGGCCTCCTGGCCGGGGAACCAGGTGAGCAGGACGGCTGCCACACTCCCGCGCCACGGCATCAGCACCGGGGCTCCGGAGTTGACCACGACGACGGTGTTCGGGTTGGCCTCGGCGACCCGGTGGACGAGGTCGTCCTGACGGCCGGGCAGCGCGAGGTCGGCGCGGTCGACGCCCTCGCTCTCGACCTCCTCGGTGGTGCCCACGATGACGACGGCGACCTCGGCCGCGCGGGCGGCCTCCACGGCCTCCTCGATCAGCTGCTCCTCGGTGCGGGTGGGGGCGGCGTGGCCGAGGGTGAAGGAGACGAGGCCGAAGCCCGCGACACCGGACGCTTCCGGCAGGGTGTGCCCGAGGGAGATCTCCACCGCGCGGCCGGCCGCCAGCTCGACGGCGAACACCCGCTCCGGCGGGGCAAGGAACGCGGCCGCGGGGTCGTCGCCGTCGAGTTCGAGGACGTCGTCGAAGAGCACCCGTCCGTCGACCTCCAGGCAGAAGCGCCCCACGCCGCGCACGGCGAACCGGTGGACGCCGCTGCCCTGCGGCACGAGCGTGCCGGTCAAGGTGGCGGCCGCCAGCTCGGAGAAGTCGACCCGGCCGGGCAGCTGCCCGATCCACCGCACGCTCCCGTCGGGGACGACCGTGGTGGCCAGCACCTCTCCGGCGGCGTCCTGCAGGAGGGCGGTGAGCGGGACCGCGACCGGGGCCAGATGGACCAGTGGGTCGGCCCCGAGCGCGTACGTCACCTCGACGCCGGCGGCGCGCAGCCCGTCCAGGGGGGTGATGACCCGGGTGGGGAAGACCTGGGCGCTGCCGCCGCCGCCGATGCGCGCCTGCACGGCGGCCGCGCCGATCAGCGCCACCCGGGCGGACCGGGCGAGCGGCAGGGCGCCGCCCTCGTTGCGGAGCAGGACGAAGGAGCGTTCGGCGACCTCGCGGGCGAGTGCCTCGCCGTCGATCGCGGCCGGCAGCCGGTCGGCGGGGACGGCCGCGGGCGCGCCCTCCAGGAGTCCGACGCGGGCGGCCAGTCGGAGCACCCGCCGGGCGAGGTCGTCGACCGTCGGTTCCGGTACGCGGCCCTCGCGCACGGCGGTGACCAGGTGTTCCCCGTAGACGGTCACCGGGCCGGGCATCGCGATGTCGAGTCCGCCCAGCGCGCAGCGCACGGTGTCGCGGGCGCCGGTCCAGTCGGAGACGAGGACGCCGTCGAAGCCCCATTCCGCGCGCAGCACACCGTTGTTGAGGGTGCTGTTCTCGGTCATGCCTGCGCCGTTGACCTGGTTGTACGAGGCCATCAGGCCCCAGGGGCCGGCCTTGCGGACGATGGCCTCGAAAGGGGCGAGGTAGAGCTCGCGCAGGGTGCGGTCGTCCAGTCGCACGTCGACGGTGAAGCGGTCGGTCTCGGAGTCGTTGGCGACGAAGTGCTTGGGGGTGGTGGCGACGCCACCGTCCTGGACCCCGGCGACCAGGGCGGCGCCGATGTCACCGGTCAGCAGGGGGTCCTCCGAGTAGCACTCGAAGTGGCGGCCTCCGCGCGGGGTGCGGTGCAGGTTGACGGTCGGCGCGAGAACGACGTGGGCGCCCTTGCGGCGGGCCTCCTGGGCGAGGAGCCGTCCGACGCGGCGGGCCAGGTCGACGTCCCAGGTGGCGGCGAGCGCGGTCGGGGAGGGGATGGCGATCGACGGGTCGTCCGGGGTCCACTGCTCTCCGCGCACGCCGGCCGGGCCGTCCGACATCACGAGTCGGCCGAGGCCGATGTCCTCGTTGGCGGGCAGGGACCACATGTCCGCTCCGGCGAGGAGCGCGACCTTGGCGGGCAGGGACAGCTGTGACAGTGCCTTGTGGACGGCCGCCTCGCGGTCGCGGTCGGCGGCGGCGACGGGCCTGGGCTCGGTGTTCATGGGGTCCTCGGGGTCGGTTCCGACTGGGGTGGGGGGACGTGCGGTGGCGCGGGACGGGCTGCGCGCCGGCTGGGGGCGGCCCGGGTGTCTCGGGCGCGGGGTGTCAGCGCACGGACCGGATGGGCACGATCGCCAGCGCCCCGAGCAGGGAGAGCGCGCCGCCGACGAGGAACAGCCCGGTGTAGCCGCCCAGGTGACCGATGACGGTGGCGGCCACGAACGGGGCGACGATCTGCGGGCCCGCACTGGCGATGTTCAGGACGCCCATGTCGCGGGCGGCGTCCTCGGCCCGGGGCAGGACCAGGGTCACGACGGCGGTGTCCACCGCCATGAAGCAGCCGAACGCGAGCCCGTTGAGGGCGCTGAAGACGAGCATTCCGGTCCAGGTGGGGCTGACCACCGGCACGACCATCACCAGCCCGGCCAGCGCGGCGGACAGGCCGACGAAGAGCTTGCGGCGGTTCCAGCGGTCGGACAGCACTCCGCCGACGACGGTCGAGACCGCCATCGCCGCCATCGACACCGGGGTGAGGACGGCGATCGCCGCCGTCGGCTCCAGGCCGGCGGGCAGCGTGACATGGTCCGTCAGGATGTAGAGCTGGTAGCTGACGACGAGGAAGTAGCCGAGCACCATCAGCGCCCGCCCGATGAACGCCCAGCGGAAGTCGTGGCTGGCCAGGGCCGACATGAAGGCCTTGAGCTGCCGGCTCAGCGGCGCGGCCGGGGTCGGGGTACGGCGGGGTTCGCGGCCGAGGGCGGTGAGCAGCACCGCCGCGAGGGCCACCACCGCGCCCAGGACGAGGTAGCCGGTGCGCAGGCCGGTGACGGTCTGCGAGGCGATGACGACGCCGAGGGTGCCGCCGATGGGCAGTCCGAGGCCGACGACGGCGGAGGCGGTGCCCCGCCTGGCAGGTGGGATCCGGTCGGGTACCACGGCGGTGACCGCGGACTGGTAGATGTTCATCGCGGCCTGCCCGAGGCACCAGCCGATGGTGACGAGCAGGACGGTGTGGACGCTCCCGAGCAGGAGCATCACGGCGAGGGCGGCCAGGCCGCCGCCCAGGATCCAGGGGCCGCGACGGCCGGTGCGGTCGGACAGGGCGCCCGCGACCGGGTTGAAGACGGTCGCGAAGACGGCGCTGACGCCGCCGATCATCCCCAGGGTGGCGACCTTGTGGGCGGGGTCGATCTGGGCGATCTGTACGGGCATGAGGACCGAACCGACGCCCATGTAGAGGGCGAACATCGAGGTGTTGGCGAGGGCCAGCAGCGGAAGCAGTCCGCCCGTCCTGGCCGGGGACTCGGCGGGCCGGGCGGATCTGCGGTCCGCGTCCGTCGTCGTCTGGGTGGTCATGGTCGGCTCCGGTGAAGCGGGCCGCGTGTGGGGCGCGGCGGACGAGGAGTTGAGGAGACGGCTGCGGCGGGAAGCGGCGGGGTGGTCTGCTCGCCGGCCGTCGACGGCACCGGGTGGGGCGCTCTTCGCGAAACGTGATAACACGTGTAAGCATTGGTATCACTCCCCCCGGTGCGGCGCCAGCCTCGAGCGACCTGGAATGATGCAATCGTTATGTCGACTGACCAGAGCACCCCGCCGCAGGCCACCACCGCCGATGTCGCCCGTGCCGCCGGGGTTTCGCGGGCCACCGTGTCGTTCGTCCTGAACGACACGCCGGGAGCCCGGATCAGCGAGACCACCCGGGCCAAGGTGCTGGCCGTGGCCAAGGAGCTGGGGTACGTCCCGCACGCCGCGGCACGCTCGCTGCGGGCGGGGCGCAGCGATCTGGTGGTCGTGCCGGTGTCCGTGTCCGCGATCGGGCGGCTGTTCAGCGAATGGGTCGACGAGGTCGAGACGGCGCTCGGCCGGCGCGGCTACACGGTGGTCCTGCACGCCGACCGGACGTCCGACCCGGTGGCGGCCGCGCAGGTCTGGGCGCGGCTGCGGCCCGCCGCGGTGGTCGCGATCAACGACAGCCGGATGACCCCCGAGGCGGCGAAGGTGCTGGTCCGGGCAGGCGTGCGTGCGGTCGTGGCGGGTGCGGCGGCGCCGGTGGAGGGGGTGTTCACCTTCGTCGGGGACCAGTCGGAGATCGGCGCGGCGGCGGTCGGGCACCTGGTGGAGCGGGGCAGGTCGCGGATCGGCGTGGTGCTGCCGGCGGAGCGCGGCCTGTCGGCGTTCGCCCAGCCGCGGCTGCTGGGAGCGCAGCGGGCCGCCGAGGAGCACGGCGCGACGGTCACGCCGCTGCCGATGCGCTACACCGACGCGGCCGCCTCGGCCGTGGCGCTGCTGTGCCGGGAGCTGGAGCTGGACGGCGTGTTCGGCTACAACGACGAGTACGCGGCGCTGCTGAGCGCGGCCTTCGGTGACGGTGGTGTCGCCGTGCCGCAGGACGTCGCCGTCGTCGGCGCGGACGACCTGCTGCTCGGGCAGGTGGTGCGCCCCCGTCTGACCTCGATCCGGTACCACCTGCCGAGCGCCGATCTGCTGGCCGAGGCGGTGGACCGGCTTGTGCGCGACGGCACGGCGCCGGAGCTGCCGCGGGTGTGGTTCGAGGTCGTGGCCCGTCAGTCCTCATGACGCCTACGGGTCCCGGTGCTCCAGACCGGTGACCTTGATGACGTGGTGCAGGCTGGGTCGGGCCAGCAGGGTGTGGAGTTCGACGAAGATCTGGCGGGCTTCGAGGGCGTTCCAGTCGTCGGGCAGCAGCTCCACCGGCAGGCCCGGGTCGAGGTAGGGCAGGCGTCGCCAGTCGGTGAGCATCGGCACGTAGTCGCGGAACGCCTCGACCTCGTCGATCCTCGGCTCCTGCCGGAGCTCCTGCGCGACGGGCTGGTAGGTGCCGGTGAAGTCGGCGTACTGGGCTTCGATCGCGGTGAAGTCCCACCAGGAGCCGACGGTCTCCTTCAGGTCGGCGAAGCCGGCGTAGTCGGAGGTGAAGAGGTGGACGTACTCGGCGAGACCGTGCCGCTGGAGCATGAGCCGGGCGTCGGGCAGCAGGCGGGCGGGGGCGAGCCAGACGCCCGGGGAGGCGTTGCCGAAGCCGAGCCAGGTCAGCCGGGAGCGCAGCTGGTGGCGGTGGGCCCGCTCGGACTCGGGCACCGAGAAGACGGCGAGCACCCAGCCGTCCGCCAGCCGGGCGGGTTCCAGGCTGCCGAAGATCCGGCGGTCGCCCTCGTCGAAGACGGGGCCCAGGTCGGGGCCGAGCCGGTAGCCGGTGCCGGTTCGGCGTTCCTGGACGAGCGTGCCGCCCTTCTTGAGGCGGGAGATGGCCGAGCGCACGGCGGGCCCGTCGACGTCCAGTTCCGCCATCAGGGCGATGAGGTCGGCGATGGAGATCCAGCCACCGAGGCGGCGGACGAACTCGCCGTAGACGGTGCTGATCAGGGAGCTGGGGCGTGCGGTGGTCTCCGGCATGCTCCGACCTCCTTCGTCGATCGTCCCATGATCATACCGAGCGGTGTTGCCGCTGCCCGGGGACCGGCGAGGGGCGGTCGGACGTCGCCCCGGCGGGTCCGGCGGGTCTGGCGGTTCGCGACGCCCGGCGGGATCCTCGGACGAGCCCCGGTCAGCCCGCGGCCGGGGCGGTGTCGGTGCGCAGCGGGGCCTCGGCGTGGGCGCCGGAGAGGAGGTGGCCGGCGCCGGGGGCGACCGCGGGGAGGCCGAGGGAGCGGAGCATCTGGTGGACGGTGCACACGGCGGCGGAGACGACGGGCTTGCCGAGCTGCTGTTCGGTCTCCTCGATGGCGGCCAGCGAGGGCATCTGGACGCAGGCGGACAGCACGACGGCGTCGGCCTCGGCGTGGTCGAGGCGCTTGGCGATGGCGGGCAGCCTGGCGGGGTCGTGGGCGGCGACGTCGAGGTTGCCGGGGATCTCCAGGGCCTCGTAGTCGAGGACGGTGATGCCCTCGTTGGTCAGGTAGTCGACGACGGTGCGGGTCAGTGGGCGCATGTAGGGGGCGACGAGTGCGATCTTCTTCGCGCCGAGCGTGTGCAGGCCGTTGACGAGGGCGCCGGCGCTGGTGACCACCGGGGCGGGGGTGCCGTTCTCGACCGTACGGGTGTGCAGGCGCTGCTGGGAGACCCGGTGGTAGCCGTGGCCCATGCTCATGATGGCGACCAGGCAGGCGTAGCCGAGGACGTCGACGGCGGCGTCGGAGAGTTCGACGGCGCAGCGGTCGGAGTCGGCGTCCATCGCCTTCAGCTGCTCGGGGGTGACATGGGTCATCCGCATGCGGCTGGAGTGGAAGGTGAAGCGCTCGGGGGCGACGGTCTCCCGGGCGCGCAGGATGGCGGGGACCTCGGTCTCCATGGTGACGTTCGAGCTGGGGACGATCTGGCCGATCCGGTAGGTGCGTGCCGACACGGGGTGCTCCGTTGGGTTCGTGGTGCGGGGTTGGGTGGGCCGTGGGGCCGGGCCGGGCCGGGGGGATCCGGCCCCACGGGCTTTCAGCGGGCGTCGACGACCGGGTTGGCGAGGGTGCCGATCCGTTCGATGGTGGCCTCGACCAGGTCGCCCGGCTGGAGGAACTGCGGCGGCACGTGGCCGGCGCCGACGCCGGAGGGTGAGCCGGTGGCGATGACGTCGCCGGGCTCCAGGGTCACCCCGGAGGAGATGTCGGCGATCAGCCGCTGGATCCTGAACAGCATGTGCCGGGTGTTGGAGTCCTGCTTGGTGTCTCCGTTGACGCGCAGCGACAGGTCGAGGTTCTGCGGGTCGGGGATCTCGTCTGCGGTGACCACGGCCGGGCCGAAGGGGGCGTAGGAGTCCTGGCCCTTGGAGAAGAACCACTGACCGGAACGGCGCTGGTCGCGGGCGCTGATGTCGTTGACGATGCTGTAGCCGAAGACGTGGTCCATCGCGTCCTCCTCGGCGACGCGGGAGGCGGTGGTGCCGATGACGACGGCGAGTTCGCACTCCCAGTCGAGCTGCTTGGTCAGGTGGGCGTTGTGCAGGATCGGCTGTCCGGGCCCGGTGACGGCGGTGGCCGGCTTGGAGAACAGCACCGGGCGGTCGGGGAGTTCGCGGTCGGTGTCCAGGGTGCGGTGGGACTCGGCGACGTGCTCGACGTAGTTCAGCCCGACGCCGATGATCTTGCCGGGGCGCAGCGGAGCCAGCAGGGTGACGTCGGCGAGGTCGTGGACGGCGCCGGCCGGGATCTCGCCCTGGAGCAGGGCGCGGGCCGCGTCGAGGGCCGGCGCTCCGGCCTGGACGACGGAGAGCAGGTCGCCGGGCAGGTCGGTGCCGGCCGCCCGGGCCAGGGCGGCGAGGTCGACCACGCGGTCGCCGAGCTGGGCGCCGAGGCGGGCGGGCGCCTCGCTCGTGTCGTTCGGGGTGTAGGTGACCAGGCGCATGGTGGCTCCTTGCGGTGACTCGGTCGGGAGGCTGAGGCGGGGTGAGTGGGTGGGGTGGGCCGGCGGTCCCCGGTCCGCAGTGGTGGACCGGGGGCGCCGGCCCGGCCGGGACGACGGTGCAGGACGGATCGTCTCCGGAAGCACCGCCGCGCGGCCGGTCCGGGCCCGAGCCCTCGTTCGGGCCGGACCGGTCGTGACCGCGCGGCGGCACGCTCTAACGGCCGTCCGGCGGGACGGGCTGGTGGCCGTCGTTGTCGGTGTAGGCCTCTTCGCGCTGGAAGCCGAGCGAGCGCATGACCGGGAAGTCGTTGAAGGAGAACAGGCAGGCGTCCTCGGACGGGTCGAGGTTCGCGTGCTCGTGCCACGCCCAGGACGGGACGCAGAACATGTCGCCCTGCCGCCACTCGAAGCGCCGCCCCGCGACCACCGACACGCCGTGCCCCTTGGCCGCGGTGTAGATCACCGATCCGGTGTGGCGGTGGGCCTTGGTGGCCTGTCCGGGGCGCAGCAGCTGGATGTGGGCGCCCATGGTCGGCATGACCGGTCCGCCGGTGAGGGGGTTGGTGTACTCCATGATCACGCCGTCGTACGGGGAGCCCTCGACGGCCTTCGCCAGGTTGAGCAGGGAGTGGTAGGTCGGCTCCCACGGGAAGCCGAAGACCGGCGAGTACGGGCGGGTCCACTTCTCCATGCCGTACGGCAGCAGGTTGGTGCCGTAGCTGAGGACGGAGGAGTTGACGACCTTTCCGGGTACCTGGTACAGCTCGGGGTGGACCTCGTAGAAGCCCGCGTCGAGGGCGTTGACCAGGGGGATGTCGAGGCCGTCCTGCCAGATGACGGGGGTGTCGGCGGACTCGTTGCCGTGCTCGTGCCAGGTGCCGTTGGGGGTGATGGCGAAGTCCCTGGGGCCGACCTTGAGCTTCTGGCCGTCGACGATGGTCCAGGCGCCGGTGCCCTCGTGGACGAAGCGCAGGGCGGCGGCCTGGTGGCGGTGGGCGGTCATGGCCTCGCCGGGGCCCATGATCTGCAGCCCGGTGTAGAGCAGGCCGACGGCCGCGCTGACGTCCCTGCGGCCGGGGTTGACCAGCATGACCACCCGGCGGCCGGCGTCGTCGGCCTTCACCAGCGGCAGCGCCTTGTGGACGAGCGGGCGCAGCTCCTCGTAGCGCCACAGCACCGGTACGGACTTGGGCTGCGGGTACCAGGGCTCGATGTCGTTGGCCACGGTCCACAGGGCGCCCGCGTCGAGCTTGGCCAACTCGTCGTAGTAGGCGAGGAGTTCGGGGCTGTCAAAGACGCGGGCCCGGCCGAGCCGGTTGTCGTCGTGGGTGGTCACGCTTCCTCCTTCGGTGCGGAAGGTGCGGGCTCCGGCGGCGGCGGAGCGGTGAACGTCAACGGGTTGCGCGGACGGTTGTCGACCTGGAGCTGGAAGACGTCGAAGCGGTTGTAGTGGCCGATGATGTCGTGCATCTGCTTGGGCTGGATGCACCTGGCGAGGTCGATCTCGGCGTAGACGATGCCCTCGTCGTCGATCAGCGGCTCGGTGACCGGACGGCCGTCGGGGCCGAAGATGCCGGACAGGGCGCTGCGCGGGCGGGCGAGCATCTTGCGGATCTCCGCGTCGTCGCCCGCGACCTGATCGACGATGTCCGCCGAGATCGTCGAGCAGGCCACCACCGAGAAGACCTTGCCCTCGAAGCAGTGGGCCGCCGTGCGGACCGCGATGGCCTCCGCCATGTCGTAGTCCTCCGGGCCGACCGGCAGGGCGATGTAGCTTGCGGCGTGGACGAGTTCGCCCTGGGCGAGGAGGGTGAAGCGGGCCAGGGTGTTGGTGTTCTCGCCGCAGGCGAGCACCCCGAGCGGGCCGATCGGGGTCTGGTGGACCTTCAGCGAGCTGCCGTCGCCGCCCGTCCAGGTGAGCTTCTCGGCCCAGGTCGGCACCAGCTTGCGGTGCACGCCGACGAGTTCGCCGTCGGGGCCGATGGTCAGCAGGGTGTTGTACAGGACGCCCAGGCTGTGCGCGCCGCGCTCGTTGACGCCGATCACCACGGTCACGCCGTGCCTGCGGGCCGCGTCGCGCAGGGCGTCCACGTGCGGGCCCGGTACGTCGACGGAGGAGCGGTAGAGCTTCTCGAACCAGGGCGAGCCCTGGACGGGGTTCATCGTCCAGTTCCAGTAGGGGTATCCGGGGACGAACACCTCGGGGAGGACGATCAGCGAGGCGCCGTGGCCGGCCGCCTCGCCGATCAGGGAGACGGCTTTCTCGACGGTCGCGGCGGCGTCCAGGTAGACCGGGGACGCCTGGACGGCGGCCGCGGTGAATCGGGGCAGGTCCATGAGTTCCTCCGTTTCCGGATCAGAAGGGCGGGTCAGCGGGGGGACGTGACCGCGAGCGGCCGGGCCGGGGCCGCCGGCAGCCACCGCCGGTGGACGGGGGCGGCCTCCTCGCGCAGCAGTTGCAGCCGCGGCGCGACGCGGTCGGCGCGCGGTCCGGCAGGCTTGCGGCTGCCGGCCCGCCACGGCTCGGGCCAGCGGGCGGCGGGCCCGCGGTAGCCCTGCTCCGCCGCGGCGTGCAGCGTCCACATCGGGTCCCACAGGTGGGCGCGGCCCACCGCGACGAGGTCCGCGCGGCCCGCGAGGATGATCGAGTTGGCGTCGTCGTAGGTGGAGATGGCGCCGACCGCGACGGTGGGGATGCCGGTGGTGTTGCGGATCAGGTCGGCGAACGGGGTCTGGTAGCTGCGTCCGTACGGCGGCTGCTGGTGCGCGACGACCTCGCCGGTGGAGACGTCCACGGCGTCGGCTCCCCCGGTGGCCAGGGCGCGGCAGATCTCGACCGCCTCGGCCTCGGTGGTGCCGCCCTTCGCCCAGTCGCTCGCCGAGATCCGGACGAGGACCGGCTTTCCGGCCGGCCAGGCGGCGCGGACGGCCGCCAGCACCTCCAGCGGGAAGCGCAGCCGGCCTTCGAGGCTGCCGCCGTAGGCGTCGGTGCGCCGGTTGGTCAGCGGGGACAGGAAGCCGGACACCAGGTGGCCGTGGCCGAACTGGAGCTCCAGGACGTCGAATCCGGCCCGGTCGGCGCGCGCCGCCGCCTCGGCGAAGGCGGCGGTGACGGCCGCCAGGTCGGCGCGGGTGGCCTCGCGCGGCACGGGGTGGGTCTCGTCCCACGCGAGTGCCGACGCGGCCAGGGTCGGCCAGCCGTCCCCGCCCAGCGGCAGGCCGACCCCGTCCGGACCGGGCACCGCGGTGGATCCGCGGCGTCCGGCGTGGGTGAGCTGGATGCCCAGCGGTGTGTCGCAGACGCTGCGGACGGCCTGGACGATCGACGTCCAGCCGGCCTCCTGCCGGTCGTCCCAGAGACCGGGGCAGCCGGCCGTGGCGCGACCCTCGGGGCTGACGGCCGTCATGCCGGCGAACACCAGGCCGGCTCCGCCGAGGGCCTGGGCGGCGAGCTGGGCGTGCTCGAACCCGCCGGGCCGGCCGTCCACGGCCGTGAAGGTCGCCAGTGGCGGCACCACGATGCGGTTGCGCAGGGTCAGACCGCCGAGCCGCAGCGGCCGGAACATCGGCGGGACCGCGGCCCCGCTCCCGTCGAAGGCGGCGTCGACCGCGTCGACGAAGGCGGTGTCGCGCTCGCGCAGGTTGCCGTAGGTGACGCGGCGGCTGCGGGTGAGCAGGTTGAAGGCGAACTGGTCGACGTCCTGGCCGGTGTACCGGCCGATGCTCTCGAACCACTCCAGACTGGCCTGGGCGGCCCGCTGCGTGGACTCGACGACCGGCCTGCGCTCGGCCTCGTAGGCGGCCAGCGCCCCGGCGACCGTGGGGTGTTCGTGCAGGCTCGCGGCGAGCGCGAGGGCGTCCTCCATGGCGAGCTTGGTTCCCGAGCCGATCGAGAAGTGCGCCGTGTGCGCCGCGTCGCCGAGCAGCACCACGTTCTCGTGCCGCCAGGAGGCATTGCGGACGGTGGTGAAGCGGATCCACTTCGACGCGTTCGGGATCAGCCGGTGGCCGTCGAGGTGGTCGGCGAAGATCTCCTCGCACCGGCGCACACTCTCCAGGTCGCTGTCACCGCGGGCGAACTCCCGGTCGGCGAGGGCCTCGAAGCCGGCGCGGCGCCAGGCGTCCTCCGCGATCTCCACGATGAAGGTGCTGCGCGTCTCGTCGAACGGGTACGCGTGGACCTGCACGGCACCGAAGTCCCGCTCCTCGACGATGAAGGTGAACGCCTCGAAGACCCGGTCGGTGGCCAGCCACATGTAGCGGCAGGTCCGCTCGTCCAGATCGGTGCCGAAGCTGTCCGAACAGGTCGCGCGGGTCGGGGAGCGGACGCCGTCCGCCGCGACCACCAGGTCGTACGCGGCGGACAGCTCCTCCACCGGCGGCGCCTGCGTGCTGTAGCGGACGTCGACGCCGAGCGCGGCGCAACGCTCCTGCAGGATCGCGCGGAGCCTGTTGCGGTCCAGGGCGGCGAACCCGTGCCCGCCGGAGGTGCGGACCTTACCGCGGTAGCAGACGTCGATGTCGCTCCACCGCGCGAAGCGGCCCGACATCGCGGCGAACACCTCGGGGTCGGCCTGGGCGATCCCGTCCAGCGTCTCGTCGGAGAAGACGACCCCGAAGCCGAACGCGTCGCCCTGGGCGTTGCGCTCCCACACCGTGATGTCCCACGCCGGGGAGAGCTGCTTGGCCAGAGCGGCGAAGTACAGGCCGCCCGGCCCTCCCCCGATGACTGCTACGCGCATGAAGGTCCTCCAGTGGTTCTGTGACACTCAAGATATTGCGCAAATATGTCGATCGTCAAGACGCCGCGATATTCTTGGCGCTCAGTCGGTGTACGACTCCGGGCGCTGCGGGCCGGACTCGGTGAGCCTGCTGCGCGTCCCCTCGGGCCAGGGCGCGGTGCCCTTGGCCGTCGCGGCGGAGTGGACGACCGACATCCGCCCCGCCGCGGCACGCCCCTCGGGACCGTGCACGTCGAAGGCGTAGTGCAGCGAGGACGCACCGACCCGGTGGACCCGGAAGTCGATCCGGACGACGTCCCCGAACCAGAGCCGCTCCAGGTAGTCCGCCTCGAAGTGGACCCGGGGGATGCTGCCGAACAGGTCGCCGAGGCCGAGGCGGCGCAGCAGGACCGCCTCCGCCGCCTCGGCCCAGCGCAGCACGGAGGAGAAGTGGTAGTGGCCGGCGGCGTCGGTGTCCGACCACTCGACCTTCCGCTCGATCACCACGCTGGGCAGAGCCGCGGCGGCGGGGCCGCCCCCTTCCACGGCCTCGGCGGCTTCGGCTTCCCGGGGTGCGGGACGGTCCATGACGGTTCCTCTCAACGGTGGGACTGCCGCCGGCGGGCCCGGCGGGGCAGCGGGAGGATGCGGGGTCAGCGGCCGGCGTGCGCCCAGCGCCGGAGTTCGGCGCGGTGGAGCTTGCCACTGGAGTTGCGCGGCAGGACCTCGACGAACTCGACCGCGCGCGGGTACTTGTAGGGGGCGATGGCCTGCTTGACGAAGTCCTGCAGCGCCTTCGCGGTCCGCGGGTCGGCGGCGGCGCCCGCCCGCAGGACCACGTACGCCTTGACGATCGCGCCGCGGCTCTCGTCGGGCGCGCCGACGACGGCGCAGTCGACCACGTCGGGGTGGGCGATCAGGGCCTGCTCGACCTCCGGGCCGGCGATGTTGTAACCGGAGGACACGATCATGTCGTCGCTGCGGGCCTGGTACCAGAAGTAGCCCTCGCCGTCGCGGACATAGGTGTCGCCGGTGACGTTCCACCCGTCCCGCACGTAGACGCTCTGGCGTTCGTCGTCCAGGTACCGGCAGCCGGTCGGACCCTTGACCGCGAGCAGTCCGGGCCGGCCGTCGGGCACGGGTGCGCCGTCCTCGTCCAGGACCGTCGCCCGGAAGCCGGGCACCGGCCTGCCGGTGGCACCCGGCCTGATGTCGCCGTCGGCGGCGGAGATGAACACGTGCAGCATCTCCGTCGCGCCGATGCCGTCGATCAGGCGCAGCCCGGTCTCCCGGTGGAAGGCCTCCCAGACGGCGGCCGGAAGCGGCTCGCCCGCCGACACGCAGCGGCGCAGCCCGCGCAGCCGGTCGGCGAGACCCGCCGCCAGGATCGCCCGGTAGGCGGTCGGCGCGGTGAACAGCACGCTCACGCCGTGCTCAGCGACCAGGTCCGCGAGCTGGTCGGGGGTGGCCTGCTCCACCAGGAGCGTGGCCGCGCCGACGCGCAGCGGGAAGACCACCAGGCCGCCGAGGCCGAAGGTGAAGGCCAGCGGCGGCGTCCCGGCGAACAGGTCCTCGGGTTCGGGCCGCACGATGTGCCGCGAGAAGGTGTCGGCGTTGGCCAGCACGTCCCGGTGGAAGTGCAGCGTCGCCTTGGGCCGACCGGTGGTGCCGGAGGTGAAGGCGATCAGCGCCACGTCGTCGGCGGCGGTGTCGACGGCGGCGAACACCGCGTCCTTGGCGGCGCAGCGACGCGTCAGGTCGTCCGCGGCCGAACCGCCGTAGGGGACGACGGTGAGACCCGGCGTCTCGGCCGCCTCGACCGCGTCGAGGAAGCGGTGGTCGCACAGCGCCACGACCGGCCTGCTGATCTCGTGCAGGGAACTGATCTCGGAGGCCCGCAGGAGCGGCATCGTGGTCACCACCACGCCGCCGGCCTTCAGCACGCCCAGCCAGCAGGCGACCAGCCAGGGGTTGTTGGGGCCGCGCAGCAGGACGCGGTTGCCCGGCACCAGGCCCAGATCCTCGGTGAGCACCTGGGCGACCTGGTCGGACCGGCGCCGGAGCGCACCGTAACTCCACTCCTGGGTGGGCGTGAGCAGGCAGCGGCGGTCCGGACCCCACCGCTCGACGGCCTCGTCGACCAGGACGCGCGCGCAGTTCAGGCGGTCCGGGTAGTGGAGTTCGGGCAGATCGAAGAGCAGGTCCGGCCACTGCTCGGCCGGCGGCAGGCGGTCGCGACAGAACGTGTCGACATGAGCGGAAGGGGAGAGCTCCATGGGCGGCACCTCTCGGATCAGCGGGGAGTGAGGCAAGTATGGCGCTCTCCTGACGACAGTCAACACTTCTGCATACTTCTACCCCAGGGAATCTCGCCGACATGCCCCGTCATTGCAGGGGCGGCGCGAACTCGTCGACCGACAAGGGGCTTTGGGGTCACTTCCGCCGGGGGGTTACACGTGTTATCTTGCACGCGACGGGAGATCGACTCAAGGGTCCGCCCGCAGGAAATGTCCGATTCGTTCTTTCATTCGAGGAGCCGCCTTGACCGAGTCGCCGCAGGAGACCGAGATGCCGCAGGACCAGTCCACGGGCTGGCCGCCGCCGCCGTACCTCCCGCCACCGCCGCCGCACCGCACGGAACACGGCGTCCTCAGGTACGACGGAGCCACCTACGCCCGGACCTTCGGCTACCGCCCGCGCCTGCTCGACGTGCACGTCCCGGCCGCCACCGCGCCGGTACCCGCCGTCGTGTGGATCCACGGGGGCGGCTGGATGGACGGCGACCGCCGGTACCCCCCGCCGACCGTGCCCGTCGACCTGCTCTTCGGCTCGATCCTCGACGCCGGCATGGCCGTGGTGACCATCGACTACCGGCACAGCCTGGAGGCGCCGTTCCCGGCGCAGCTGCACGACGTCAAGGCCGCGATCCGCTACGTGCGGCACTTCGCCGCGCGGCTGGGCATCGACGGCGAGCGTATCGGCGTGTTCGGCGAGTCCGCGGGTGGCCACCTGACCGCGATGGCCGCGCTCACCGACGCGGACAGCGACGGCGGCAGGCTGGAGGGAACCGAAGGCGTCCCGACCGGAAGCAGCGCCGTGCTGTGCGCCGTGGACTGGTACGGGGTGTCCGACATCGGCGCGGCCGCGGCCGCCTTTCCCGCCCTCGCGGGCGGTGCGGCGCCGGAGGTGCCGGCCGTGGGTGATCCGTACACGGCGCTGCTCGGCGCCTCACCGGCCGACCGGCCCGATCTCGCCGCCGCGGCCAGTCCCGTCAGCCACGTGCCGTCGGCGGTCCCGCCGTTCCTGCTGGTCCACGGCACCGGGGACAGCCTCGTGCCGTACAGCCAGAGCGAGCGGCTGGCCGACCACCTGACGGCGCAGGGTGCGTCCGTGCAGCTGGTCCCCGTCCACGGCGCGGACCACATCTTCCTGGGGTCCGAGGAGATCCCCGCCATCGTCGAGCGGAGCGTGGAGTTCCTCGCCCGCCACCTGTCCGCCGCCGGCTGACCCCGCGGCCCGGCCGCCGTTCCTGATTGGCCGGGTGGAGCCTGGATCTGTGAACGGCCGGCCGGCGGGGGCCGCCCGGTCTAGATGATCGATTCCAAGGGGTCAGTGGTCATAGGCGGTGAGTGAGCGCAGGGCAGGCTCTCCGGTGTGGTCGTTGTGCCAGATCGCTACGGTCAGCGCGAGGATGCGCTGCATGACGCGGGCGACGACGCCGCCGGGTGTGCGCCCTCGGTGCTGTTCGAGATCGAGTTGGCCCTTGAAGGTCTCGTTGACCGACTCGATGATCTGCCGTAGCGGCTCGAACAGGGGTGCTCCGGGACGCTCCGGCTCGCCCTTGCGGGCCGGCCGGAGTAGCCGGACGTCCTGCTCGGCCAACTCGTGTTCGAAGCTGCGGCCGAAGTAGTTCTTGTCGCCGATCAGCGTCTGGGCAGGACGTGCGGCGACGAGGTCCGCTTCGGCCGCAAGGAGGTCCAGGAGGGTCTCACGCTCGTCGGCCTTGGCCCCGGTCAGGGCGAAGGCGACGGGCAGGCCCTGAAGCGTGCATACCAGGTGCAGCCGCAGGCCCCAGAAGAAGCGGCTGTGGCTGGCGCAGTACCCGTATTCGGCCCATCCGGCCAGGTCGGAGCGTTTGACGGTCTCGCGGGAGCGTCCGCACTCCACCGGCGTGGAGTCCACGATCCACACGTCATCGCTCCACACGGAAGTGTCGGTGGCCAGCAGCCGGGTCACCCGCCGAAGCAGTCCGGCGGCCTTGCGCAGCCGCTTGTTGTAGCCGGGCTGCTGCGGCAGGTACGGGAAGAGATGCCGCAGGTGGGAACGGGCATGGCGGAGCCACCTGGCCTCGGAGGTGAAACCGAGCATGGCCTGCATCATGGCCAGTGTGACCAGCTCGGCGTCCGTGAGCTGCGGGGCGATCCCCACCGCTGGCCGCCATGGCACGAGATGCGGAGACGCCTTCAGCAGATCGTCGGTCTTCACATAGAGTGCAGTCGCGAGGGTGTCCAACTCTGTCTTCACACACTGACGTTGGACGCCATCGTCCCATGCGCGCAGCCGATCCTTTGGAATCGATCACCTGTCTTACCGGTCACCGGTACACCAGAAAGGATCGCGGTATGTCCAGCGACCGTCTCATGCGCATCCACAGCGCCGAGTTCCAGGCCATGGCCGAGAGGGTCCTGCGGGTCACCGAGCTCACCTCCCGCCTGAACGTCCTGCCTTTCGAGGACGAAGCGGGCAAGGCGGAGCTGTTCGAACAGATCCTCGGCAAGCCGCTGCCACCGAGAGTCACGATCTATCCGCCCTTTTACACGGACCACGGCCTTCACCTCGACCTCGCCGAGCGCGTGTTCATCAACCAGAACTGCACGTTCCTGGACTACGCCGGCATCCGGCTCGGCGAGCGCGTGATGGTCGGCCCGAAGGTCACGTTCATCACCAGCGGCCACCCAGTCGATCCCGAGGAACGGCGGCTGTACCTCACCGGTGCGCCCATCGACGTGGCGGAGAACGTGTGGATCGGTGCCGGTGCCACGATCCTGCCCGGCGTCAGCATTGGCCGTGATGCCGTGATCGCCGCTGGCGCTGTCGTGACCGATGACGTTCCGCCGGCAAGCCTGGTGACCGGTAGTAAGGCAACCGTGCACCGACGGTGGTGACGACCTCTCCGGGGCCACGCCGAGCCCCTGACTACGGGCAGCCATCAACCACATCGGAAGCCTGGCGCCCCTCCCCGAGGCAACTGGCTCCAGCCCAGGGGGCATCCGCGCGCTTACCCCGCGTGATCACTGACCCCTTGGAATTGATCATCTAGTCGGCCAGGACGGCGTCGAGCATCCGGCGGGCGAGCGCCGTGAGTTCCGCCAGGTCGGGCGCGGGCCGGGTGCGGGCCGCGGCGCCGGCGCGGCCGCCTGGTCGAGGAAGCCGCGGTTCGCGGGGGCGCCCGGCACGTACCCGAAGCCCTCGAAGCCGACGCGGTAGTTGAACGTCACCATGACCGCGCCGCCGCGGGCCAGGACGGCCGCGTCGTAGGCGGGGTCGGGGCAGTGACCGCTCTTCCATCCGCCGCCGTAGATCCACACCATCACCGGCAGGTCGTCGCCGGCCTCGCCGGGCGTCCACACGTTGACGGTCAGACAGTCCGGCCCGTCCTCGGGACGCCAGGCGACCGGCATGCCCGGCACCAGCGGCAGCTGGGGCGGGGCGGCGCCGAACGCCTTGGCCGGCCGCACCCCCGTCCAGGGCTCGGGCGGGATCGGGGCCCGGAAGCGCAGCGGGCCCTCGGGCGGAGCCGCGTACGGGATCCCCTTGAAGATCTTCAGCCCGTCGGTCTGCGTCCCCTCGACCGACCCGGCGGTGGTCACGACGACCGGTTCCATGCGGGGTGCCTCCTGTTGGTGGTTCGGGGGGCGGGACCTGCGCCCCGCCCCCTCACTGTCGGACTCTTCTGCCTGGGGAGTTCGTTCGCCGGCTAGCGGCGGTCGCCGGCCCGGGGCGGCGGGCCGCCGGCGTCGGCCGGCGAGGACCACAGGGCGCACTGGTGGTCGGCGGCGAACGTGGTGATGGTGCGGGTGGCCCCGTCGGGGCGCAGGCTCTGGACGCGGTACGTGTCGCCGCCGGCCGTCGGCCAGGCGGCCTGGCCGGGGGTGTTCGGGTTGCCGGTGCGGGCGAAGGCCGCCCAGGAGCGCTTCATCTGGTCCGCCAGTGCCTTCTGGGAGGAGGTCAGCGGGCGGTCGCCCATGGTGAAGTCGAACAGGTAGGCGAGTTCGGCGCTGTGGGCGTTGGATTCGTCCAGCCCCGGGACCTGGGCTCCGAGCAGGGTCGGCGAGCCGGGGTCGTCGAATTCGTAGACGTACGTCGGCACCTGGGTGCGCAGCGTGGTGGCGGTCCGGTAGGTGTGGCAGGCGAAGGTGGCGTCGGTGAGCAGCGCCGAGTAGGCGAGGTAGGGCGAGGGGTGGTCCGCCAGGGGGTAGTGGGCCAGGATCCCGGCCGCGGCCGGGCCGTAGTCGGCGGTGATCCGGGCGGTGTACTGCTCGGCGGTGAGGTGGGGCTGGGTGAGGGCGACGAGGAGGCGGGCCTCGGCGGCGGTGGAGCCGATCAGGATCGGGACCTGGTGCCAGGCGCCGGCGGTGATGGCGTCGATCGGCTGTCGGGGCAGGACGGGTGTGCCGGTGGCCGGCCCGGGGGTGGGGTGGCTTTGGGCCGCGGCGAGCAGGGCGGCGGGCGGTGCGGTCCGCAGGCAGGTGAGGGTGTCGGGGCCCTGGGGGCAGCCGGCGGCCGCGGCGTAGGCCTGGCCGTCGGCCTGGGCGGTCCGCTGGTCGGGGGCGGTGAGCAGGGAACAGGGGCCGCTCTGGAGGATGGCACGGCTGAACAGCCCGGCCGTCCGCGGGGAGGTCAGCAGGGCGCAGACCGATCCGGCCCCCGCGGACTGGCCGGCGATGGTGATGTTGCCGGGGTCTCCGCCGAAGGCGGTGGCGTTCCGGCGGGTCCAGGCGAGTGCGGCGATCTGGTCCTGCAGGCCCCAGGTGCCCGAGCCGACGGTGCCCTCCTGGTCGAACTGGGGCAGGGCGAGGTAACCGAGCTGGCCGAGCCGGTAGTTGATGCTGACCACGATGCTCCCGGTGAGCCCGGCCATCGTCCGGCCGCCGAACTGGGTGCCGGTGCCCTGGGAGTAGGCGCCACCGTGGATCCAGAAGATCACGGGCAGGCGGGCGCCGGGGGCCGCGCCGGCCGGGCGGTGGACGTCGAGGTACAGGCAGTCCTCGCTGACGTTCTGCGGGTCGGCGAGGCCGAAGGGCGAGAACTGCAGGCAGGCGGGCGCCTGCCGGGTGGCCTGGCGGACACCGTCCCAGCGGGCGGGCGGCCGGGGCGCCCGGAAGCGGCCCGTTCCCGTGGGCGGCGCCGCGTACGGGATGCCGAGGAACGCCTCGGCGCCGTCCATGGGCAGGCCCGCCACCAGGCCGGAGCCGGTGACGGCCAGCGGGCCGGTCGAGCGGGCTGCGCCGAGGGCGGGGACGGCCGACAGGAGCAGGGCCGCGAGGGCGAGCAGCAGGACGAGGGCAGGGTGCGGTCGAGCTGGCGGGTGGGGTCGCACGGGGCCTCCAGGTGGAGTGGTGGGTGACTCGACGCCGAGTGGTGCACGTGCGGGGTTTGCGGGGCCGGGGTGGCCGCGGCCGGCCGGGGCGTGTGGCCCCCCGGGGCCGGCTACGGGGTGGCGGTCACGCCTTGGGCGCGGTGGTCCAGGCGAGGTCGGGCAGGTAGCCGGGCGCGGCGGTGAAGCCGGTCAGCTTCTTGGCGTTGTAGGCGTAGATGCCGTCCATGCGCAGCACGGGGACGAACCAGGCCTGGTCGACGGCGTAGCGCATGACGTCCTGGTACAGGGCGGGGGCCTGCTCGGCGGGGGCGGCTGCGGCGGCCGCCAGCCTGCGGGTGAGCTCGGGGTCCTGGGTGGCGAAGGGGTTGAAGGCGGTGGGGTGCGGCAGCAGCCAGTCCAGGGATGCCAGGTAGCCGGGGGCGCCGCCGTAGCCGAAGCCGAGGGCGGCGTACTTCTTGGAGGTGGCGTTGGCGAGCCACTGGCCGATGCCGGTGTCGGTGGTGACGTCGGCGTTGACGCCGATCTGCTTCCACTGCTGGACCACGGCCTGGGTGACCAGGTCGATGCCGAGCATGCCCTGGGTCTCCACCGTCAGGGAGAAGCCGTTGGGGTATCCGGCGTCGGCGAGGAGCTTCCTGGCCTTGTCGACGTCGTACGGGTAGTGGTTGTCGTAGTCGGCGGCGTAGCTGTCCAGGCCGGGCAGGGAGATCTGGTCGGTGGGCCGGCCGTACTCCTGGACGACGGCCTTGGTGATGGCCTGGCGGTCGACGGCGTAGTTCAGCGCCTGGCGGACCCTCGGGTCCTTCAGCGGCGGGGCGAGGGTGCCCTCGCGGTCGGCGAGGTTGGCGCCCAGGAAGAAGGCGGGGGACTTGGTGATCGCCAGGCCGCCGGACTTCGCGGTGTCGACCTGGCCGGCGCTGAGGCCGATGATGTCGGCCTGGCCGGTCCTGACGGCCTGCAGGGCGGAGTTCGGGTTGGGGATGACCTTGATGACCACCTTCCTCCAGTGGATCTTGGACTTGTCCCAGTAGTTGGGATTCGGGGTGTAGGTGTAGTGGTCACCGGAGGCGGTGTTGGCGGTGTCCAGGACGTACGGGCCGGCGCCGAAGGACCGGGTAGCGAGCTTGGCCGGGTCCTCCAGGCCCTTGGGGCTGATCACCGAGCCGACCATCAGGAGCTGGGTGAGCAGGTGGGGCAGGTTGGGGTGCGGGGAGGAGCAGTGGATCCGCACGGTCAGGGGGCCGGTCGCGGTGACGGAGTCGATCGCGGAGACCCAGGAGGCGTTCAGGCCGTTCTTGCGGGAGTAGTCGAGCGAGGCCGCCACCGCCTGGGCGGTCACCGGGGTGCCGTCGGCGAACCTGACGCCGTCCCGGAGGGTGAAGTCGAAGGTCTGGTTTCCGTCGCCGACGTAGCCCCAGGTGGTGGCGAGGCCGGCGTCGATCCTGCCGCCCTCGCGGATGCGCAGGACGCTGTCGTAGGTCAGGTTGACGAACCAGTTGTCGGAGCCGACGTTCGCCCTGGCCGGGTCCATGCTCGCCGGCGGGCTGTAGGAGACGACGGTGAGCGTGTCGCCCTGCGCCCGGGAGGTGCCGGTGGCGGAGCTGCCGCAGGCGGTGACGGAGGCGGCGAGGAGGGCGAGCGCCGCCAGGCCGGGGGCGGTTCGGTGTCTGGACATGGGGTCCCTTTCAGGAGGGGGGCGGGGAGCCGGCGAAGGGTCAGGCGGCCGGGACGGCCAGCTCTGCGGAGCGGTGGCAGGCGGTCAGATGCTCGGCGTTCTCGGCCTCGGGGCCGACGGCGGACGGGAGGAGAACCGGACGAACGGTGCGGCAGATGTCGACGACATGGGCGCAGCGGTGGGCGAAGGCACAGCCGGTGGGGGCCGGGGGCCCCGGCGCGCTCACCTCGCGGGGTGGCCTGCGGGAGCGCCGGGCCGTGGGGTCCGGCTCCGGGACGGCGGCGATGAGCATCCGGGTGTAGGGGTGCGCGGGCTCGGCGTACACCCGTGCGGCCGGACCGGATTCCATGATCTGGCCGCGATAGAGGACCACGATGCGGTGCGAGAGGTGGCGGACGACGGGCAGGTCGTGCGCGATGAACAGGTAGCTGAGCGCCATCTCCCGCTGGAGGTCGGCCAGCAGGTTCATCACCTGGGCCTGGATGGACAGGTCGAGGGCGCTGACGGGCTCGTCGCAGATGACCAGACGCGGGGAGAGCATGAGGGCCCGGGCGATGGCGATGCGTTGACGCTGCCCGCCGGAGAACTGGCCGGGGTAGCGTTCCGCGGTGTCGGCGGGCATGCCGACGCGTTCGAGCATGGCGACGATCCGGGCGGCGTTCTGCCGGCGGTCCAGCCGCTCGTGGACCAGCAGGGGTTCGGCGAGGGTCTGACCGATGGTGCGCGCCGGGTTGAGGGAGGAGTACGGGTCCTGGAAGACCACCTGGAGCGCGGAGCCGAGGGCGCGTCGGGTCCCGGCGCCGGCGTGGGTGATGTCGGCGCCGTCGAAGAGCACCCGACCCGAGTGCACGGGGGTGAGCCCCAGCACGGCGCGGCCGATGGTGGACTTGCCGGATCCGGACTCTCCGACCAGGCCGACCGTCTCGCCCTGGCCGATGGCCAGGGAGACGCCGTCGACGGCTCGGAGAGGCGGGACACGGCGGCCTTGACGGAATTCGACGCTCAGGTCGCAGAGTTCGAGGATGTGCGGGGTGGTCATCGGGCCTCGGCCTCCAACAGGAGCTGCTCGGCGTGGACGCAGCGGGTGATCCGGGCAGGCGCCGGCTCGGTGAGCTGCACCGGTGCCGCCGTGCACCGCCGGTCGGCCCGGGGGCAGCGGTCGGCGAACCGGCAGCCCGTGGGCCGGCGGCCGGGCGGCGGCACGGTGCCGGGGATGGTCGGCAGCGGCCGGCCGGCGACGGCGCGGTGCGGGTTGGCGGCCAGCAGGCCGGCCGTGTAGGGGTGCAGCGGAAGGGTGAACACGGGCTCGACCGCTGCCTGTTCGACGACCTGGCCGGCGTACATGACCACCGCCCGGTGGCACAGGTCCGCCACCACGCCCCAGTCGTGGGTCACGATGACGACGGCCATGCCGGTGCGGTCCTGCAGGGTGCGCAGCAGGGCGAGGATCTCGGCCTGGACGGTGACGTCCAGGGCGGTGGTGGGCTCGTCCGCGATGAGCAGTCTCGGTTCGCCGGCCAGGGCCAGGGCGACGGCCACGCGCTGGGCCATGCCGCCGGAGAGCTGGTGCGGGTAGCGCCCCGCCACCGCGGCCGGGTCGGGGATGTTGACCATCGCGAGGAGTTCCAGGACCCGGTCGCGGGTGGCGCGGCGGGCGGCTCTGTGGCGCATCCGGCGGGCGGTGCGGTGGGCGGTGCGGTGGTGGGTGCGGTGGTGGGTGCGGACCGCCTCGGCCAGCTGCCGGCCGACGGTGAAGGTCGGGTCGAGGGCGACCATCGGTTCCTGGGAGACGTAGGCGATGCCGGCGCCGCGCACCCGGGCGAGTGCGGAGGGCGCGTCCACCAGGTCCGTGCCGTCGAAGACGACGCGGCCGCCGGTGATCCGCCCGCCGCCCGGGATCAGGCCGAGAACGCCGAGCGAGGTGACGGACTTCCCGCAGCCGGACTCGCCGACCACGCCGAGGGTCTCCCCGGCGTGCACGTCGAAGCTCACGTCCTGCACGACGGGAATGCCGCCGATGGAGATCGACAGGTCGCGCACCGACAGCAGGGCCCCGGCGTCGGGGGCGTCCGCCGTCCGGGCGGAGTTCGGGCCCGGTTCGGGCGGGCGGCGCGAGGAGGGGGATGTCCTGACGGTCGACCAGTTCTCCACGGCGGAGTCGCGGATGGCGTCCCCGAGCAGTCCGAGGGCGATCACCGTGAGGACGAGCGGCACGCCGGCGGGGACCAGCATCCACGAGTCTCGGTCGATGGCCTGCGAGGCATCGGCGACCAGCCCGCCCCACGAAGGGTTCGGGGGCTGGGCACCCAGGCCCAGGAAGCCCAGCCCCGCCTGGATGATCACGACGATCGCGGCGAACAGCGCGGCCTGGACGATGACCGTGCTCGCCAGTCGGGGCAGCACGTGGCGGCGCAGGATCCGGCCGTGGGACAGGCCCGCGACCTTGGCCGCGGCCACGAACAGTTCCTCGCGCAGGCCCAGGGTCTGCGCACGCAGGATCCTGATCAGTCCGGGGCTGCCGAGGACGCCGAAGGTGACCATGGCGGCGTGCAGATTGCCGGGGAAGACCGACAGGACGACCAGGACGACGATGATGCCGGGCAGGGCGAACATCAGGTCCGCGGCCCCGGTGACCAGCCGGTCCACCCATCCGCCGAGGTAGCCCGACGCCAGGCCGAGGCCGACGCCGATGACGAGGAACACCACCAGGGCCTCGGCGACGGCGAGCAGGGTGGAGCGGCCGCCGAACAGCAGCCGGCTCAGCAGGTCCCGGCCGAGGGTGTCGGTGCCCAGCGGGTGCGAGCCGGACGGACCGGCCAGGACGCGGTCGAGATCCTGGTCGAGCGGACCGTACGAGGCGAGCAGCGCCGCCCCGGAGGTGGCCAGGGTGAGCAGCACCAGCCAGCCGGCGGCGACGACGGCGGCCGGCCGCCGGGCCAGGCGGCGCAGCAGGCCCGCGCGCACGGGCACGGTACCGGTGGCAGTGGCCGTTCGGGTGGCAGTGGCAGTGGCAGTGGTCCGGCCGGTCATGACGCACGCACCCGGGGGTCGAGGCGGCCGTAGGCGAGGTCGACCAGGAGGTTGACGACGACGACCAGCACGGTGATGTAGAGGACGGCGCCCTGGATGACCGGGATGTCGTGCTGCAGGGTGGCCTGCGGAGTCAGGCTCCCCAGGCCCGGCATGGCGAAGACGGTCTCGACGAACATCGCGGCGGCCAGCAGGTTGACCAGGACCACGCCCAGCACGGTGACCACCGGCAGGGCCGCGTTGCACATCACGTGCCGGTACAGGACGGAGCGCCGCCGGAAGCCGTTGGCCTCCATCACCCGGACGAAGTCCCTGCCGAGGGTGTCCAGGACCGAGTCGCGGGTCTGCTTCGCGATGATCGCCACCGCGCCGAGTGACAGGGACAGCACCGGCAGCACCAGCGAGCGGGCCCACTCGACGGGGTCGTCGAGCAGCGGCACGTAGCCGGTCACCGGGAACCAGCGCAGCTTGACCGCGAACAGGGCGATGAGGACCAGCGCGAACCAGAACGCGGGCACCGCCAGACCCAGCAGGGACAGCCCGTCCACGCTCCTGACCAGCAGACCGCCGCGGCGCGCGCTCGCCAGCCCGAGGCCGACTCCCAGCACCCCGGACACCGCGGTGCCCGCGATGATCAGCGACAGCGAGACGGGCAGCCGGCTGTTGAGCATGGCGGTCACCGGCTCCCCGCTGAACAGCGAGGAGCCCAGATCACCGTGGCAGGCCTTCCCCAGCCACTGCCAGTACTGGGCGGCCAGTGGCCTGTCCAGGCCGAGTTGGGCACGGACGCTCGCGTACTGCTCGGCCGTGGCGTGCTGGCCCACGATCGTACGGGCGGGGTCTCCGGGGACCAGCGAGACCAGGACGAAGGTCAGACCTGAAACAAGGAGGAGCAGGGGGGCCGATGACAGTAGTCGCCGGGCCACCAACCGAAGGATGGCCATGTTCACCTCATTTGATACGCAACTCTGGGAGTCGCCGGCCGGCAGAACGCCGACAGGTCCCGCCGAACCTTCGGGTGGCGACCTACCGTGGGTTACACGTGACATCGCCGAGGGTTGCAGGCAGGCGGAGGGAAGGGGACTCGCGGGCTGTCGCCCTCGCGGTGCCCGCAGAGTATCGCGTTGATTTGACTACCGCCAGGAGAGATGCACAAGCAATACTCGCGGCGCGCCGCCGGGCGGGGCGGGCCTCCGCGAGCGGCCGGGCGGGGGTGCACACCCGACCGCGCCGGCCCGGGGGCACAGCGCTTCCCACGCACCGTCAGGACGCTCGGGTGGCTCCTCCCCCGGGTGAACGGCAGGGCTTTCCGGACCGCGGGCGGGCGTCACACCCGGCGAGGCGACGGCGATACCGGAGCGACGGGCGACCCGCCGCGGAGGGCGGCCCCGCTCCACTCGGTGGTGACACGTGTAACATCGGGGCATTCCGTCCGGTCCCGGCCTTGCAGGCCGCAGGAACCGGCCACGCGGGCCCTTCGCCGTCTCCCCGGCAGCAGCCCGTCGCAGCGCGGCCACCCATGGGCCCGCGCGCCCGTCATCCATCGCTTCCGCAGCCCCCGGCCGGCCCGGCGCCGGCCCGAGCAGGCGACGGACAGTCCTCCCCGAGAGAGCCCCATGCCCGACTCGATCACCCCCACTCCGGACATCACCTGCCCCACCCGGGAGCAGACGCCACCACATGCCGGTCCGCGCACCCTCGCCGCGGGCATCGGCTGCGCACTCGCGGCCACCGCGATCAGCGCGACCGTGGCCGCCGACGTGCGGAGGCCGGCCGTCCAAGGCCTGGACGACCGCTGGCTCCAGTGGATGGGCGGCCCGCACCACGGCGTCCTGCGGCTCCCGGCCACCGCACTCGACTGGTTCGGCGGACCACTGGGGATCACGGTCCCGCTCGCGCTGGTGATCGCCCTCGCCGTCCGGCGGCGCTGGTGGTCGACCCTGTACTTCCTCAGCGCGTACGTCGGCGGAAGCATGGTCGTCGTCCAGGTGCTCAAGAGCGCCGTCGACCGCCCCCGCCCGCTCGCCCCCCTGGTCCGCGTGGACCACGGCTCCTTCCCCTCCGGCCACGCGTTCGGCGCGGCACTGCTGACCGTCCTCGTCGGCGCGCTGTTCGTTCCGCCGGCCCGGCGGCGCGTGTGGTGGCTGTTCGGCGCCTGCTTCACGACGGCGATGATGTGGAGCCGCACCTGGCTGCACGCCCACTGGCTCAGCGACACGGCCGCGGGCGCCGCGGCCGGCGCCGCGACCGCGCTCCTGCTGTGGTGCGCGTTCGCTCCGCTGCTGGCCCGGGAGGCACTGCAGCGGAACGAGAACGGCGGTCGCAGACGCGGACGCTAGGGCCGCCCGACGCCGAACGCCGCGCGGCGTCTCGGTTTCGTGCGTCGGTCTGTGCGTCGGCCCGTGCGTCGCGAGGCGGAGGACGGGGGCCCGCCAGGTGCGCGAGCGGGCGCTACCGCCGGCGCGAGGCCGCTTCCCTCTCGGCCTCGCGCCGCAGCGGCGAGGAGAACGCCTTCCACAGCAGCAACGCCGTCCCCGCCCCGGCAAGGGCGCCGGCCACCGCGTCGCTGGGCCAGTTCGAGTGGACCCACACGCCGGTCCACATCACGATCAGCGTGAAACCCGCGCCGAGCAGCCACCAGCGCCGGCGCGCGGCCTCACCGGCGATCACCGCGCTGAGGACGACCGTGAGCGCGGCCGCACTGTAGGCGTGCACCGAGGGGAACGACCCGCCGCTCACCAGGATCCACGGGTCCGCCGGCCGCGGGCGGTCGACAGCGCTCTTCAAGGGGAGGAGCAGGACGTTCGCCGCGGCGCAGGTCAGGAAGGAGTAGAGCGCGGACCACCAGCGCCGGTAGACGAGCAGGTAACCGACCAGCAGGAGGGGGCCGACGAGTCCGGGCGGGCCCCCGACTCCGGCCTGGACGACCGTTGCCGCGACGGTGAAGAGGCTGCCGTGAGGGCCGGTCAGCGCACCCGTCAGCGCCGCGTCCGGGCCGCGCAGGACCGGAGTACGCGGATCGTTCGCCAGCAGTCCCGCGATCACGAGCGAGGCGGCCAGCGCCGCCGCACCGGTCTGGACCGCGAACCGCGGCGCGGGGGACGGGATCGAATCGGGAGCGGCTTGCGCCCTCGGTCTTCTCTCCGGGGGAAGGACGTCGTACATGTGGCACCTTTCGGGATCGGCCGGAGCGGGCACCGGCGCGCGCAGGCCGAGGAGGGGGAAGCCCCGACGAGGGGGCTGGCGGCAGTGGACGGCACCGGGTCGCCCACGGCCGACCTGTAGGGGCTGCGCGCGGCACTCCGTGCGGCAGCACGGGCGGTGTGACGGCCCCGGGTGCCGGGGGCGATGTCGAAGGCCGCTCGGGCGCTCGCCCGGTCACGGCGTTCCCGTCGGCGCCGGTGGGCTGCCGGTCCGCGCATGACCTGGGGGTGATGGCGAGGCTCGGTCCGTGACCGTCCACTGAAGGGGGCAGAGCATAGCGCCAATTCCACTACCGTCACCAGAGCGCAATACCCGGACATGCGGACGGCCGCAGCGCCCGCACCCCCGAAACGCGACGGACCGACGAACCCGTCTCGCCGACCGAACCGCCGCCGGCGGACGCCGACACCGCCGCCGAACCCAGTTCAGGCATACCGGGATCTGGCGCGACGCCACGGAGGGGTGTAGAAAGGCATCTCCGTGCTGACACGTGTAATCCCGTGTGACACATGGCCGACACCGCGCGCGCCGGGCACCCGCCCCGTCGCCGCGAACGGCCCCGGTTCCGCTCACCGAGAGGTCTCCCCCATGCGACGCTCCCGCGCCCTGCCGATGGCAGCCGCACTGCTCTGCACCCCTGCTCTCGCCGGGGCACTGCCCGCCGCAGCCACCGACCGGCCCGCCCCGACGTCACCGCTGCGGATCCTGCTCAGCAACGACGACGGCTACAACGCCCCGGGGATCAGAGCGGTCTACGACCGGCTCACCGCGGCCGGGTACGAGGTCACGATCGTCGCGCCGCTCCGCAACAACAGCGGCGCCGGAACAAAGATCAACTCCGCGCCCACCGTGACCGTCCAGCACCCGGAGGAGCACGTGTGGGCCGTGGACGGAACTCCCGGTGACTCGGTCCTGTTCGGTCTGTACCAGGTCTTCAAGGACAAGGCGCCGGATCTGGTGATCTCGGGTACCAACTTCGGCCCGAACTACGCGGTGCTGGCCAACCACTCCGGCACCGTGGGGGCGGCGGTCGCCGCGCTGGAGAACGGTGTGCCGGCGATCGCCGTCAGCACCGATGCCGCCGCCGGCAACCCGCAGGCCACCCTCAACGCCATGCGCCCGACGGCCGACTTCACCGCCAAGCTCGTCGACCGGCTCAAGGAGAAGAGCAGGTCGGGCCGGCTGCTGCCCGAGGGGGTGGGCCTGAACATCAACCACCCGGTCGTCGGTGCCGACGGCACCGGCACCGCCAAGGGCGTCGCCGTCACCACCCAGGACAGCCAGCGCGTCCTCACCCCCAGCTACACACCGGCCACCGGCGACACCTGGAACGTGAGCGTGGCCTTCGGGTTGAAGGCGCCCGCCCCCGGCTCGGACCTGGAGGCGCTGCAGGCCGGCAGGATCGCCGTCTCCCCGATGGCTGCGGACTGGAACGCCGGCCCGGCCGCCGCCGCGAAGGCCGCGGCCGCGGTGGCCGGGCTGCGCCCGTAACCGTCCCGCCCGGCGCAGAGCGGCGGAGCGCCCGCGACCGGCGCTCCGCCCCCGCAATCCGCAGCCCGGAGCAGCCGGTTGCGCCGTCCGGCAGCGCGGCCGGGCTGCTGCGAGGACCGGCCCCGCGCCGGCATCCGCCCTTCGCACCACCATCCATCGGAGAGTCACGTGAAGCTGCATCTGCACGAGGCCGGAGACGGCGACCGGCTCGCCCTCCTGATCCACGGCGGCATGTCCGACCACCGGACCTGGCACGCCGTCGAGCGCCGTCTGATCGGCCTGGGATACCGGGTGGTGGACAGCCTTCCCGCGGGAGCGGACCTCGCGATCGGGCACTCGCTCGGCGGACTGTCCCTGGCCCTCGCACTGGCCCGGCTCCGGCCGCGCCGGGCGGTGTTCTCCGACCCGGGATTCCGGCTCGGGAACCTTCCGGCAGGCGCGCTCGCCGTCATGCGGTCCATGGTCGAGACGGCCTCCCCGGCGAGCATCCGCACGGCCAACCCGCGCTGGTCGGAGGCGGACGTGGCCGCCGAGGTGGCCGGGTTCGCCCGGTTCGACCTCTCCTTCCTCGACGGTGTCGGCGGCTTCGAGGAGGACTACCTGCCACGTGCCCCGATCGTTCCCACCCTCGTGCAGCTCGCCGACCCCAGCCTGACCATCGGCCCCACGACCGCGGGTCTCCTCGAACAGCGGGGGTTCGACGTCACCGTGGTACCCGGCGCCGGGCACTGCATCCACCGCGACGACCTCCCGGCCTTCTTCGCCTCCCTGGCCGGCTGGGTATGAGCGAGCGGGCTGGGTCCGAGCGGGCACTCCCCCGTCCGGCGGCCCGCCGCCGGACGCGTTCACGGGTCTTCTGCGGCGGGCCGGCGTTCCCGGTGAGAGGAGGTGCGGCGGTCGCCGGCCGCGGCCGCGGCGCTCAGTCCGGGGCGGGGGGAATCGTCTGCTCGGCCCAGATCGTCTTGCCCGCACCGGTGAAGCGGCTCCCCCAGCGGTCGGTGAGCTGGGCGACCAGGAACAGGCCGCGGCCGCCCTCGTCGGTCTCCCGGGCGCGGCGCAGCCGGGGTTGGGTGCTGCTCGGATCCGACACTTCACAGACCAGGACGCGGTCACGGATCAGGCGGAGGGTGACGGGGGCGCCGGCGTATCGGATGGCGTTGGTGACCAGTTCGCTGACGACGAGTTCGGTGACGAAGGCGAGGTCCTCGCCGAGCCTCCAGGTGGCCAGTTGGGCGACGACCAGCTCCCTCGCCCTGGCGACCAGGGCGAGATCGGCGTCGAATTCCCACGCGGCCACCTGGTCGCCGCGCAGCCGCCGGGTGCGCGCGAGCAGCAGGGCCGCGTCGTCCGTCGGGGTGGACGGCAGCATCCGGTCGAAGACCGCCTGGCCGGCCTCGCCCAGGGGCGGCTCGGGTCGCTCGACGTCCGCGAGGACACTCCGGAGTCGGCCCATGCCGTGCTCGATGTCCCCGGTACGGCCGGCGACGAGGCCGTCCGTGAAGAAGGCCAGGGTCGCGCCGGGCGGTACGTCGAACTCGGTCATCTCGAACGGCATGCCGCCGACGCCCAGGGGTGGGCCGGGAGCGACGTCGAGGAAGGCCGGATCCCGCCCCGGGGCGAGTATCGCGAGGGGAGGGTGGCCCGCGGTGGCCGCCGCGCAGCGGCCTGTCACCGGGTCGTACACCGCGTAGAGGCAGGTGGCGCCGAGGACGGCCTGTTCGGAGCTGGAGAGCTGGCCGTCCTGCTCCGCCGAGAGCCCCAGCACGAGGTCGTCGAGGTGGGTGAGCAGTTCGTCCGGTTCCAGGTCGAGGTCGGCGAGTGCGTGGATGGCGGTGCGCAGCCGCGCCATGGCGGCGGTGGCGTCGAGGCCGTGGCCCACCACGTCTCCGACGACGAACGCCACCCGCAGGGAGGGCAGCGGGATGACGTCGAACCAGTCCCCGCCGACGCCGATGCCGCCACCCGCCGGGTGGTAGACGCCGGCCGTCTCGGCCCCGGGCAGGCGGGAGACCGAGCGTGGCAGCAGGCTGCGCTGAAGCGCGACGGCCGAGCGGTGCTCCTTGGTGTAGCGGCGGGCGTTGTCCACACTCAGTGCGGCCCGGGAGGTGATCTCCTCGAGCAGGTCGGCGTCATCGGCGCCGAACGGGACGGGCAGACGGCCGCGCCACAGGGTGAGGCACCCGAGCACCAGGCCCCGGGCGTACAGGGGGACCGCGATCGTGGAGTGGGCGCCGTCGGGGATGAAGGACCGCAGCGTCTCCGGGGCGGGGCCGAGCGCGCTGCGCAGGACGTCGATGTCGGAGACGATCACCGAGCGGCCCACCATCATGGGCCGCATCAGGGTGTTGTCGGGTATCGGTGGGAGTGCCTCGCCCACCGGGAGCAGGTACTCCGTGCGGATGTCGGTGCCCTGGGCGGCGGCCACGCGGCGGAGCCGGACATCGCGGCCTCTGAACAGCTGGGGAGGTTCGTCCCCCACCAGGACCGGCTCGGCGAGGTCGACGGTCGCCAGGTCGGCGAAGTCCGGGACGAGCAGGTCGGCGAGGGTCTGGGCCGTGTCCACGAGATCCAGTGATTCGCCGATCCTGGTCGCCGCGGCGTGGGAGAGTTCCAGCCGCCTGCGGGTCTCGGCGTCCGCGCCGACGGGGTCGGCGGTGGAATCGCTCCGCGTCAGGAGCACGAGCCAACGCGCCGCCCCGGGAGCCCCTGCGCCGGTGCCGGCCATCGGCGTCACGGTGGCGGCGACTTCCCGGATCGTTCCCGCCGCGTCGGACAGCCGGATCTCACGAGGCCGGTGGTCGAGCGGCTCCGCGAGCAGCGTCCGGATCGGCTCGCACGGCGCTCCGGGGACGATCCTGACGATCGCGGCGGCGGCTGCTGTGCGAAGGAGGACGCGCGCCTCGGCGTCCACGACCATCGCCGCGCGGCCGGGTATGCCCGCCGGGTCTTCCCCGGGTCCGAGGACTTGGCTGCGGCTCATGGCACGGCGCCTCACGTGTGTCGTCCAGCTCATTGTCGCCCGCTGTCGACGGGTACGCGACCGGCCTCGCGCCGGGCCTTCACGTACCTGAGGCGGGTGGGACTCGAGGACAGAGTCATGGGTACCGCGTCCGGTCGGCGCCCGTCGTGGGCCCCGTGCACGAACGAGCTGGCTCCGCGCCGGAGCCGGCCCGCGGGTAGTTGCATCATCAATTAGGTATGGCTAACCTAAGCGCCCGTCCGCCCCCTCCCCCCTGAATGAGGAAGCCACCCGTGCCCTCGCCTTCGGTACCCCCTGCCCTGACGACCCTGGCAGCGGCTGCACCCTCCACACCGCTCGGCCCCTTCATCGACAGCGCCGTGACCTGGACGACGTGGGTCACCCTCATGGGCCTGGTCGGTCTGACCGCCCTCGCGCTGCTGTCGGCGGGACCGGCCGCCGCTCGCACGGCCCCGAGCGCGCTTCCGGTGGTCACCGCCCGGCTGGCCCGGGCCGCCGTCGTCCTCGGTGTCCTCGCGGTCCCGGCGGTACTCACCGATCTGGCCCACGGTGCCTCGAAGAGCGGCGGCTACGACTACTCGGCGGCGTGGGACTCCCTCTACGACGGCAGCAACGCCGGCCGGCTGTCCGGGCTCGAGGTCACTCTCGCGCTGGCCGCGGCCGTTCTGGTCGCCCCGCTCGCGGCCCGTCCGCTCGCGGCCGGTCGGTCACGCAAGTGGCTGCTGGGCGCCGGCCTGGCCGCCGGCGCCGTCGCGCTCGGCACCACCAAGTTCCCCACCAAGGCGCCCCAGGACTGGGGCCGCACCAGCTTCGACACCCTGATGTGGATGCTCCACCTCCAGGGCGGCGGCGTCTGGTTCGGCGGCCTGGCGGGCCTGCTGCTGCTCGCCGCCCCCGGCGCGATACCCCCGGCCGAACGGCGCGCCTTCTGGTCGATGGCCGTCCGCCGCTTCTCCGTCACCGCCATGGCCTGTGTCGCCGCCATCACCCTGTCCGGCCTGTTCCTGTACTGGGAGCACGTGGACGGACCGACGCAGCTGGTCACCACCATGTACGGGCGCGTGCTCGGCGTGAAGATCCTCATCTTCGGCGGCCTGCTGCTCCTCGGCATGTTCAACCAGTTCTGGCTGCACCCCCGGATCGACGCGCTGCGCGACGACGGTGACCAGCGCCCCCTGGTCACCGTGCTGCTGCGCAGGTTCCCGCTCGTGGTCGCCGTCGAGGTCGTGCTCGGTCTGGCTCTGCTGTTCGTCGCCCCCTTCCTGCACGGCTCCGCCCGCAACCAGGCCTACCAGGCGAAGGTGGCCGAGCAGTCCGCCGCCCCCATCCCGGCGAAGAAGCTGCCGAAGCTCGCGGCCAAGGAGGTCGACGCGTCCACCTGGGTGTGGGGCACGGCCGAGACCGTCGCCGTGGTCGCGCTCATGGGCGGCGCCTACCGCTTCTCCGGTCGGCTGGCCCGCAGTCGGGCGGCCGCCGCAGTGACCCCGTCGCCCCTTCCGAACTGATCGGGACCGGGAGCCCCCGGGACGGCGGTGACTCCCGTCCCGGCGGCCCGCGAAAGCCCGCGAGACGGCTGCCTGCCGCAGGCGGCCGGTGCGTCCTCGGGCGCGCGAGTACGGTTCAAGACGTGTCCAGTTCCCGTGCAGGACGACACCCGCACCGCCCGACAGCCGGGGCCGGCTCCCGATGACGGGGCCGCTGCTGGCCATCGACCCGACCAGCGGGTCCTCGCTGCTGGCTGCCTTCGGGGCGCTGGCCGTGCTGGTGGTGGTCTTCGCCGAGTCCGGCCTGCTGGTGGTGGGGTTCTTCCTCCCCGGCGACACCCTCCTCCTGCCGGCCGGGGTGCTCTGCTCCGCCGGCAGCGGCGCCGGGCCCCGGCTGTCACTGTGGCAGGTGATGCTCTGCGCCGCCGTCGGAGCGGTGGCCGGGGCCCAGCTCGGCTTCCTGCTCGGACGGCACGGGGGCCGGACGGCCCTGGCCCGTACCCGCAGCAGGCGCCTGAGATCGGCGGCCGCCCGCGGGGACGCGCTGCTGCGCCGTTACGGCTACCGCAAGGCGATCGTCCTGGGCCGCTTCGTGCCGGTGGTCCGGACGGTGCTCAGTCCCCTGGCGGGCATGCTGGACGTACCCACGCGCACCTTCACCGTCTGGCAGATCGTCGGCGGTGTGCTCTGGTCCCAGAGCCTGGTGCTGGCCGGGTACTGGCTGGGCGCCGCCGTCCCGGGAATCGACCACTACCTGTGGTTCCTGGTGGGTGCGGTCGTGGTCCTCTCCCTCCTGCCGCTGCTGCTGCGAGCCCGCGGCGACTCCCGAGGCCGGTGACACCGCTACGGCCCTCTCGGGCGTGAACCCGGCTGCGACCGTGCAGGTCCGGAGCGCACCGACCGCACCGACCCTGCCAGTGCCCCCGGTCCGTCCTCGTGACCGCCACCGCCCCCACCACCGCCCGGGGGTGATGGACAAGGGGAACCCGCGGTGAAGTGGAATCTGCGCGAGTTCCGCGGTCGAACCTCGACGAGCCTCGTCAAGGTTCGGTGAGACGGGTCACCGATCTCACCGAACTCTGACCGGCGTGAGCTGGTTCAGCGGGTGGGTAGCGAGCTGGCCCCCGACCGGCGCCTCGAGCGTCTGCGCGTCCTCTCCGACAGCTGCCATCGCAGGATGACGCTGCTCCGACGGGCCCTGGACACCACGATCGCCGCCCTGGCAGCCCTCGCCATGGCCGCCCTCGTCACCGCAGCGTGAGCACCGTCACGCGCCCGGGACGGCTCGCTGGACCGATCTTGCCGTTGGCCTGCCCGCTACGGTGGCTTGTGGCCCTCGGCCCGCAGCGTCCACGGGCTACCGCGGCACGTCGCCCTGCCTACCCGACAGCACAGGAGAGACCGATGATCCTCATCGTCGTCAAGATGACCGTCCGCCCCGAGCGCAGCAAGGACTGGCTGGCGCTCGTCGACGAGTTCACCACCGCCACGCGTGAGGAGCCCGGCAACCTCTTCTTCGAGTGGTCCACCAGCGTCGACGACCCCGACCAGTTCGTCCTCGTCGAGGGCTTCGCCTCCCGGGAGGCCGGCCAGGCCCACGTCGAGTCGGCCCACTTCAGGAAGGCCATGGAGACGATGGCCGACGCCATCGCCTCCACGCCACAGATCATCAGCACGGAGGCGCCGGGCGACGGCTGGTCGGCCATGGCGGAGCTCACTCCCCGCCACCCGTAACGCTCCCTCCGGCGGCCCCGGCGCGTGTCGCGAAGCACCGCGTGCGGGCCGAGGCGGTCTCGCGGCTTCCCGCCTCGCAGTAGTGGCAGGCGGGGTGCCGTCGCGTCAGCCGAGGGTCGAACCGGCCACGGGCTCCGAGATCAGGACGGTCTCACCGGCGAATCCGGTCTTGACGAACTGCCAGGTGAGGCCGTCGATCACGCCCTGGCCCAAGGGCGCGAGCCTGGCGAACGCGGGCTGGCTGAGGTCGATGTGCGTGCGGTCGCAGGACGGGCACTTGTCCCTCACCGGCACGGTGATGGTCTTGCCCTGGTAGGTCACCTTGACCGAGATCCCCTTGCAGACCGGGTCGTTGTTGGGATTCGCGGCGGTCCACCAGGCGTGCGAGACGGCGACGAGCATCTGGGTGGAGGCATTGATCTGGGTGCCGCAGGCCCCGTAGCCGGCGTCGTTGTAGTACGTCGCCTTGCCGGTCATCGGCTTGTTGACGGGTATCGCGGCGCCGGCGGTGCCCGCTCCCAGCGCGATGAGCGCGGCGGCGGCGAGCGGGGCGCCGGCCAGGATCCTGATGTTGCTCGTGACTCGCATTGTTTCCCTCCGGTTCGGTGCGGGCGGGCGACTGGGTGGAGTGACAGGTCAGGCCAAGTAGCCTTTCCCGATGCCGAGTTCAGAGCTCCGGCAGCCGGTCGCGGGAGGAACGTATGCCAACGGCACGAACGAGGTCCAGACCTTTGATGTGTTGTCATGGACACATGGCGGCATGCTTTACTTCTCGACGACACCCCGAGCGGCCGCAGCAGGTGCCGCTCCCGCCGCCGGCGGTCGCCAGGTTGGCGTCCGCGCAGGGTCCGGCCCGATGCAGGACCCGCTCCGCTCAACCCCGAGGAGCAGCAGCACGGGTGAGCAGGAGAAGCCGGCGGAGGACCTGGGCAGGGGCACACCTCCACCCGCGAACGACGGCTGCCGGGTGCCGAAGCCGGCGCCCGGCGGCGCAAGGCAGACGCCCAGGGCCCCCGAGCTGTCCCGACTACGGAGTCACGGCACGGCCGCACGAGCAGGACACTTCGAGCAGGGTGCGTGGATGCCCACCGCCGAGACGAGGTCGAGCGCATGATCAACCGGCTCAAGCACTTCCGCGCCGTGGCTACGCGCTACGACAAGCGCGCCTACGTCTTCCACGGCACTGTCACCGTGGCATCCCTCCGCCTGTGGCTCAGCCCGTGATCGGGCAGATAAAACGGTGGCTGCCTGATTCGCTTCCTGCCACGATCTGGGGGTGACCACGTTGTTCCTGATGGTCGGCCTGCCAGGGGCCGGAAAGACCACACGGGCTCGGCAGCTCGCCGCAGAGCACGGCGCGCTGCGTCTGACGCCCGACGACTGGATGATCCCCCTGTTCGGCGAGGCGGAGGCGGACGGGAAGCGCGACGTGCTGGAGGGGCGCATGCTCTGGCTCGCCCTGGAGGCGGTCAGACTGGGCACCGACGTCGTCGTGGACTACGGCTGCTGGTCACGGGACGAACGGTCCGCGATCCGCTGGCTGGTGGAGGCCGAGGGGGCGTGCTTCCGCATGGTCTACCTGCCGGTGGACGAGGAGACCCAACGCACCCGTGTCGCCCACCGCTGGGCGACCACCCCCGAGGAGACGTTGCCGATGTCCGAGGCCGACATCCTGCACGGGCGCGCGCATTTCGAGGAGCCCGACGCGGCGGAGCTGGAGGGCCGCGGGGACGCCAGCCCGCCGCCCGGGTGGGTCGACTGGCGGGAGTGGGCCGCCGACCGGTGGCCGTCGTTCGGGTGACTGCTGCGGCCCACGGCAGCTCAGCCGTACCGGGCGTGCCTGCACCAGCCCGAGATGATCCGCCGGACAGCCCCTAGTACTCCAGCGGTAGATCGTGATCATGTTGGGGCTGCGGCTTGGCGGTGGTAGTGGCTCGCTTGGGATCGGGCCTGGTGGCGGCGTCTCCAGTGGGACCAGCGGAGCCGGTGGGCCGTGTCGTGGACGCGTTGGGCAACGAGGGTGACGAACAAACGGGCGATCTCGTTGCAGGTGAGCGGGATCAGCTTGTCCCGGGCGGGCTGGCGGGTGTGTTCGTCGGCGCGGATGACGGCGAGGAAGGCGTGGGCGAGCATGGCGAGGGTGACCCAGCGGGACCAGGACGCGTAGCGGCGGACCTGGTGCTGGTCCAGTCCGGCCAGGCCCTTTCCGGACCGGAACGTCTCCTCCACTCGCCACCTTGATCCAGCGACCCGGACCAGGGTCGCCAGTGGCGCCGGTTGGGGTGTGTAGCAGTGGTAGTAGGCGAGTTCACCGGTGGTGCGGTTTCGGCGGATCAGCAGGTGGCGGTGGCCGGGGGCGGTGCTGGGTAGGTCGATGTGGGCCCAGTCGTAGAAGCGCTGCCCCTTTGCTCCAGCTCCGGCGGACAGCTTCTGCCAGGCCCGCTTGGGGAGCTTCTTCGCCAGAGCTTCCGCACGGGACTTGCCTGCGTGGGTGGTGACTTCGTGGGTTCGGGCCACCGCGAGCACGTAACCGGTGCCGCGTGCTTCCAGGGCGGTGCGCAGTTTCGGGTTGCCGCCGTAGACCTCGTCTCCGGCCACCCAGGAGGCATGGTGGCCGGCGTCCAGGAGCGGGGCAGATCCGAGAGCAGGCCGAGCACCAACCGCCTTATCCGACGGCGGGGTTCGACCCGCGTGAACCGGCCAGCGATCCGGTCCATCAGGGCCTCGAATGCATCCTGCCAGCGGGCAGGGTCTGCGCTGCTACCTGAGGTCACCGCGTGATCGTGTGTCCTCATTCAAGGCCGGAGGAGTTCGCAGAAGCGGTCCAGGGCGCGGTCGGTGCGGCGGCGGTCACTGGTGGTCGTGAGATCGAACAGTAGGCCCCGGATGACGGCCATGACCAGCGTGGGAGTGACGGTGTCGCCAGGGTCGGTGGTGATGTCGCGGATCGTGGCGCCGAGAGTGTCGAACCAGCCCGTGATCGCCTCGGCCTGGTCCGGGTAGTTCTCGGGGTGAGCGAGGCCGTCGGCGTGCACCTCGAAGATCAGCCGGACGTACGGGGCGCGCTCAGGTGCGCTGATCCAGGCCCAGATGCCGCGCAGGTGTTCCTCCGCAGAGGCTGCCTGCGCCGGGAGGTTCTCGGCCAGCCGTGTCGCACCGCGGCGGCGGGCCTCGGCAAGGACGGCAGATACCAACTCCTGCTTGCTGCCGAAGTCGTAGAGCAGCATCCGCGGGCTGGTATCGAGAGCTGCGGCCAGCGGCCTCAGGCTCAACCCGGCCAGGCCGTGTGCCAGTACGTAGTCGGTCGCCCGCGCCAGCGTGGCCTCCCGTCGGGCGGGATCTGGGGGTCGCCCCACGGTGGATCATCCTCTCGGTACTGCGGATCTGAGCCTGCATCAGTATATGGTACGACTGTTTCAACAATGGGAAGGAGACAGTCATGCACACACTCGACCGGGCACTCGCACTGGGCGCCGGAGGCCCCGTTGGCGCGGCCTGGATGGCCGGACTGGCCTGCGGACTGCGCCGCGGCGGAGTGGATCTCAGCGAGGCCGATCTGATCGTCGGCACGTCGACTGGCGCAATCATCGGCGCAGTACTGGCCACCGGTCAGGACCCCGGCCGACTCGCCGCCCCAGTACGCCCCGCCGACACCAACAGCACCCCGCCCCAGGTGGACGGGCGCCGGCTGGGCGAGGCGTTCGCCGTGCTCGGCAATGCCGCCTCAAACCCAGCCGAGGCCTGGCGCCGAGTGGGCCAGATCGCGCTCGCCGCCGAAACCGGCCCCGAGCAGGCACATATCACCCGGATGCGCGCCATGGCCGGCACAGACCAATGGCCGGACCGGAAGCTGCTCATCACCGCGATGGACGCTGAGACCGGCGAGCAGGAGGTCTTCGACCGCGCGAGTGGCGCACCGCTGCCCTCCGCCGTGGCGGCCAGCACAGCCTTCCCGGGCATCTACCCACCGATCACCATCAACAGCCGCCGATACATGGACGGCTCCCTGCGGTCGGCAACCAACGCCGCACTCGCGGCCGGAGCCCGCACGCTCGTCGTGATCGACCCGCAGGCGCACCTGTTTCCCCGGGAGTTGCTCCAGCAGGAGCTGGCGGTCGCCGCGGCGCACACAGTGGTGACCATCGAGCCCGATCCGGCATCAATACGCGCATTCGGCTCGGACCTGAATGCCCGGACGGCCTGGGAACCGGCCTACCAGGCGGGCCTTCGCCAAGCCACCGACGCCGCAGAGCAGCTCCGCCTCGCCTGGAAGACCGGATCCGACATGGCCTGAGCGCCGCCCGATCCCCAGACTGCTGCCCGTCCCACCATCCGGTCGTAAAGATCACGATCTACCGCTGGAGTACTAGGGTCTGTTGTGAAAGTCGATCAAGGTCGTGGATGATCAAGCGCTGTGGGGCGCGGAGATCTGACGAATGGCCAGTGGGCTCGGCTGGAGCCGTTGCTGCCGCTGGGCAAGAAGCCGGGGCGGCCGCCGACGTGGACGCGTCGGCAGTTGATCGACGGCATACGCTGGCGGACCAGGACTGGTGCGCCGTGGCGGGACGTTCCGGACCGGTACGGGCCGTGGGACCGGGCCTACGACCTGTTCCGCCGCTGGCAGCGCAACGGCACCTGGAAGCGGATCTTCGAGCAGCTCCAGGCCGTAGCCGACGCGAAGGGCCTCATCACATGGGACATCAGCGTGGACTCCACCATCGCCCGGGCGCACCAGCACGCCGCCGGGGCGCGTAAAAAGGGGCAGAGCAGAAGGAGTCTCCCGGCGGCGTCGACACCGAGCCCGACGACCACGGCCTCGGGCGTTCGCGCGGCGGATTGACCACCAAGTTGCACCTGGCGGTCGAGCAGGGTCAGAAGCCGCTCTCGCTCATCGTCACCGCCGGGCATCGGCATGACAGCCCGCAGTTCCAGCCGGTACTGGAGGCCATACGGGTGTCCCGGATGGGTCGGGGCCGGCCGCGCACCCGGCCGGACAAGGTGCGGGCGGATAAGGCCTACGGCTCCCGCGCGAACCGCGCCTACCTGCGCAGACGTGGCATCGGCTGCACGATCCCGGAGAAGGCCGACCAGGTCCGCAATCGCAAGAAGCTCGGCTCCCGTGGCGGCCGACCGCCGAAGTTCGACAAGGTCGACTACCGCGAGCGACACGCGGTGGAGCGCGGGATCAACCGGCTGAAGAGGCACCGCGCGGTGGCGACGAGATACGACAAGCTGGCTGTCCGCTACGAAGCGACCGTACTGGTCGCTGCCATCAATGAGTGGTTGTGACAAGCACCAGAGCGGGGCGCAAGGTTCCGGGAAAACCCTTCGAGGACATCACTACTGACCTGCCACCCTGGTGAGATGCTGCTCAAACTGACCGGCTCCAGCTGTTCGGGCAAGACCACGCTCGCCTACTCCGTGGGCGAGCGGCTGGGGCGGATCGCCGTGCACGACTTCGACGAGCTCGGCGTACCGAAAGGAGCCGATCGCCAGTGGCGAAACCACATGACCGAGATGTGGGTGCGTCGCGCGCTGGAATACCAGGCCCGCGGAGTCGACCTCCTGCTGACCGGGCAGTCCCCGCTGGGAGAGGTCCTGGCCAGCCCCTCCGCCCCGTTGCTGGATGGCATCGCGGTCTGTCTGGTCGACGTGTCCGACGAGGCCCGGCGCGGCAGGCTCACCAAGCGCGACTCGGACCGATGGGACGCTCCGGCGGTCGACGCCTTCCTCGGCTGGGCCGCCTGGCACCGCAAGCACGCCGAAGATCCCCGATCCCGACCCGACGTCATCATCGACGACAGCTGGCCCCGCATGGCCTGGCACCGCTGGACCGGGTGGACCGCCGACGATCGGCGATGGTGCACCCACCTGCTCGACACCACGGACCAGCCTGTCGCGGAATCCGTAGATCAGGTTGAGCAATGGGTGACCGAACAGCGCGACACGCTCCGATCCGGCCGTCTCCCCCTGTCGCGGGGCTGGTCAGACCAGACAGCCGCCCGAGCCGACCACGACTCCTGATCCACTTTCACAACAGACCCTAGTCACTGGGGCAGGCCCGTTTGGGGGGTTGATCCACCTGATATCACGTCAACGACCCGTGTATGCACGTCTGCTGGTTCGCCGGACAGGTGCAGTTCTGGGACTTGTAGCTGCCGGGGCGGGCGCGCTGGCCGCGGTGCTGTTGTCGCCTTTTCTGCTGCAGGAGTCTCCGACTCCAAGGGAGTGGACTGGAACCAGCTGGGTCAGATCGGTGCGGCGTACGGCTTCACGTCGGCGATCGTCTCGGCGCTGGCGCTGACCGGTGTCGCCGCCTCCCTGCTCGTCCAGAACCGGCAGGGCAGGGCGGACCAGGTCCAGGCGATCCGTAGTTACTACCTCGAACTGGTCCGCATGGAACTCGACGACATGCCGCTCTACCAGCCCTGTTGGGGCGACATGGACATCGCCGATCCTCATGAGCAGAAGCAGCACGTCTATGCCGATCTGATGATGAACTACGCGTGGATGGGCTTCGAAGTCGGGACCATTCCCGAGAGCCTGCTGCGAGACATGCTCGCCGGGATGTTCACCGGAGAGGCCGGGCGAACCTACTGGAGCAGGGCCGGTACCTCCTGGATCGCCAGCGCGTCCGGAAGTCGTCGCGGGCGCCACTTCCTGACCATCGTTGGCGAGGAGCACGATCGTGCTGCCGCCGCCGCGCCACCGACTCGCTCAATCGTGACATCCAGCCCGTCTGGCGGAGCCGCTTCGGGGACATCGCGCGCGTGGCGCACGCCGGTGGGCATCCTGATCGGCCTGGGCGCCGGCTTGGTAGCCGGATCGGCCCTGCGCGGCCGACGCTACTGAACTGGATTGGGTGATGCCGCAGCGGTGCGCCTGACGTCGGACGAGCCGTTCCGATAGCCCTGGAGCGTGAGATATGCGCAAGGCGGCGGGTTGACCGACGCTGGGAGGGCCGCGCGGGAGCGGGTCCGGCTGCAGGCCGTGGAACGCTTCGAGAGCGGGCAGAAGAACCGGGAGATCGCTGCCGCGTTGCGGGCCAGCGAGCGGTCGGTGGAGCGGTGGCGTCACCAATGGCGCGAGCGGGGTCAGGCCGGGGTCCCGTCGACGGGCTCACCAGGGCGACCGAGGCTCAGCGATAAGCAGATCGCCAGGCTGGCAAGGGAGTTGGAGCGTGGTCCGCTGGCTCACGGCTGGGCGGATCAACGCTGGACGCTGGCCCGGGTGAAGACGCTGATCGGCCGGCTGTTCCACGTCCCCTACACGGTCGAGGGCACGTGGCGGCTGCTCAAACGGCACGGTTGGTCGTGGCAGCAGCCGGCCCGCCGGGCGATCGAGCGCGACGACGCGGCGGTGGCGCTGTGGAAGACGGAGGTGTGGCCGCGTGTAGAAGCACCGCGGCGGCTCGTGGCGCCTGGATCGTCTTCGAGCCTCCGCATGCACCTGGTCGAACCGCTGCGCGAGTTCATCGCCGACCACGCCGACTGGCTCACAGTCTTCCAACTGCCAAGCTATTCACCAGACTTGAATCCGCAGGAAAGACTCTGGTCGCTGGTCAGGGTCGACATCGGCAACCTCGCCGCAGCCAACCTCGACCAGGTCACCCGCGCCGTGAAGCGCAGACTCAAGCAGATCCAGTACTGCTTGGACCTGGTCGACGGCGGCCTGGCCGGCACCGGCCTGATCATGGACGGCTGACCGACATCACCAATTCAAGTTCAGTAGCCAGTATGCCCGCTCAACGACACAACCGACCAGTTCCGGCCGCCTGCGCTCATTCCAAGAGGTTCGCCGACCTCATCTTGGCGAGAAGTGCGTTGAAATCCGCCTTCAGCTGGGCAATGTCCGTCGCTTTCGAGTCCGACTGTCCTGTCGCGCGCTGAGGAAGCGGTTCGATGAGCCCTGGCTTTGCATCCAAGTCATAGATCGTCTGCCATTGAAGGTGATGGTCGGAGGTCAGGCCTCCCACACTCTGCCCCGGCCCCGGCTGTTGCCAGGACTGTGGCTCCTGCTCGCCGGAGACCTTGCGCAGCTGGTTCGACGGGCCACCGGTGTAGGCGACCAGTCGATACACGAAGCCATTGAGGTTCGCCGGCCTGACGATTTCCCCTATGCGGTAGTGCGTCCCGTGAGCCCAGGCAGAAGCCGCTGACCGCCTTCCACACGGAGCCTTCACCGCCCAGCCGATCTCGCCTTGGCGCGCGGTCGCTCCGGTGGCATTGAGGAGCAGATCACCCGGGCTGTAGAAGTTGCAGCTACCGACAGGCACATTCCAGGGAGTTCCGCCATGAACAACAGCGATTCTCCGCTCACCGTGGACGTAGTTTCCAATCCAGGCTTCCGGAAGCATCAGCGCGCCGGGAACCGGGCCGTTTTCGTACGCGGTTTGATAGTACGTGTGGCGATCCGCCGGGTGTACGAGGGACGTTTCAATCCTGCCCTTGATAGCGTCGGGAGCTGTCTGGACTTGGATACGGAAGAGGGACGTCCCCTGGCCGTCCGGCGTGACAGAGCCGTAATCCTGAATGATCGTGGAATCCGCAGCACTCCCAAGGTTGTTGAACGTTGAGACCTCAGTCCTGTATTCACCCTCACACTTCCATACCAGCCGATCGAGCTCTTCGATCGTCTGTCCGATCCCCTTCGGGAAATCAGGCATACCGTCGGGGGGTTTGCCATTCTTTCCAGAAGTATGCCCGGCGTGAACTGCTCGATATACGTATCCGTTCCCGGGCGTCTGCAGCTCACCCTCCTCGATATCAACCCCCGCCTTGGTGATCCAATACCTGGGATATTTGGAATAATTGTTTGCCACTTTGAGGGTGGAAGGCCCCTTGTTGTAAGCTCCATAGCCCCAGTATGTTGAGTCCGAGGTGATATCCATGTCCCCGCCGACTACAGCGATACTCCCACCCTTGAACACGGACGGTGCATCCTCCTCGGCATAGCAGCCGATGTACACGGCGTACTGTGGAGCGTTGTTTTCACAACTGTAGTTTCGGTGACGGTTTCCTGCCGTGTGACACGAAACGAAGGTGCAGCCCAAGTACGAATGGTCGTGAATTCCATCGCGCCCATTGTCCGTGGCGGAAACGTCCATCACCAGCATGGTACTGGCGTTGCTGTTGCCCAGACTGCCGATGTCGAGCCCGTGCTCGCCATTGCTGGTAAGGAGGCAGTCACGTATCTGAACGAGGCCGACGTTAACCGTTGGAGCGATTTCGGTCGAGGATACCTCTATTCCGTTGCGTCTGAAGCTGACAACGCTCATTCTCTCGATGAATGCGCCCGTCGCCATGACTCGCACACCGTCCATCTGTGGGGCCTGATGGACCGGGAAGGGGGGGAGATGCCTCCCTTGAGCGGGGATCGAATGGAGAGCGAACTGACGAAGCGCACTGTAGTCCGCACGACCGCGAGGGGGCTTCATGGCCGATCCGGTCTCATAGCCCACCAGGGCAATTGCGCAGTAAACGGTCTCCCCCTCCCGCTCCCCTCCGACTTTACCGATTCCGGTACGAGTGGAGAGGTTGAAATCTCCGGATTTCACATCTGCTAATATGCGACTGGTTTCATCGCCACGAGCAAGGCCGGCTCCCTCCAGAATGCAACCGTTCGAAATGACGAGAGGCCTTTTGATCCGGTAGTCCCCCGGAGGAAGGTAGACGACTTTGCCGTCAGTAGTGCCGCCGAGTCGCATCGCGCAGTCCAGAGCACCTTGGATCGCGTCCGTGTCGTCGGCGCGCTCGTCGTCCTTGCCGTTTCCCATCGCTCCGAAGTCGAGCACGCTGAGCCGCGTGTCGCGGCGGGGCCGGATTGTCACCGTGCCCGAATCATCGCAGTCACCAATCCAGTTCGGAGCGCTTACGCATTCTCTATCCCCGGCGCGGACGAGCTGTCCCGAACTGTTGATGCCAACCGCGCCGAACCTACCGCGGCCCAGGTGTTCGCTGAGAGCACCGCCTATTTGGACTTTGACGCTGTCTCCGGGGTCGTTCGCCGACTCCAGCGCAACCCCGAAGAACGGAATGGTATGCAACTCCTCGACAGCGGGGACAGTGACGGTGATCGGTTTGACAGCAGGGGGAGTGGGGGTGATCGGTGATCCTGTGGTGTGGACCACCTGGCCGGCCTTGATCGGGTGTGCGGCTCGCACAATTTCGATGTCCATCAGAACGTCCCTTCCGTCGAGGCTACGTCGGTCGGAAGGCTCGGCGGGAGCGCGGCCGAAGCGCGCGAGCACCTCGACCTCGGGGGCGAAGGTCTGGAACTCTTCGGCAGTACTGCCTCGTGCCCAGCCCCGTATACCTCCACGCTAGGTGTGAGCGCCAGCCTGCGCAGATCGGCAAGGCCTGACGGCCGTCCCAACCGCGGTCACCATCCGTACTCACCCACTGAAGGCATTGAGCGGAATCGATAATTGCTCGCCGCGGGCATCCGGTGCCCGGGGCCGCGGACCGGCCCGCGCCGGCCCCGCGCGTGAGGGGAAAGGCCGCCGCCCCGCGCCCGAAGCGAGCCGGGCGCGGGGCGGGTGGGCCGATCAGTGGTGTCAGCGTGGGAGATCGGCGCCCTGGCCTGCCGCCCATTCCGGAAGGGCGCCTGCCCCGGTGGGGATGTCTGCGGGCGCTTCCGGCTCACGCAGTTGGTCCAGCAGACCTTCGCGGTCGGTGAGCAGGACGGTGAGGATCCGCCGGGCCGAGCGCAGGAGATCGGCGACGTCGCCGCCCGCGAGGGCGTAGAGGACGACCGGCCCCTCCCGGGTGGAGACGACGATGCCGGAGCGTCGGAGGACCGCGAGTTGCTGCGAGAGGTTGGACGGCTCGACACCGATGTCGGCCAGCAGGGCTCGTACCGGCAGCGGCCCGCCCTGGAGGAGCTCCAGCACGCGGATCCGCACCGGGTGGCCGAGCATCCGGAAGAACTCCGCCTTGACCTGGTAGAGCGGAGGCTGCGGCATCAGACCTCGAGCTCGCCCTCGACCAGCTGCAGCCGCCGGCGGGCCATGGCGAGGTTCGCGCGGTTGCGGTCGAGCGCCAGGTAGAGGAAGAGACCGCTGCCGTTGCGCGAGGTCAACGGGCGGATCAGGTGGTACTGGTTGGTGAGGGTCACGAGGATGTCGTCGATGGTGCCCTGGAGCCCCAGCATCTCCATCGTGCGCATCTTCGCCCGCACGAGGTCGGTGTTGCCGGCCGCGGCAACGGCCAGGTCGAAGTCCCGTCCGCCTCCCAGCGTGCCGAGCGCCATGCCGCTGCCCACGTCCACGAGGGCAACGCCGATGGCGCCCTCGATCATCATCGCTTCCTTCAACGCCACGTCTGTGTGTGCCATGACCGCAACGCTAGTCAGCAAGCTGACTGTGCATCATGCGAATTGCAAAACTCTGCAATTCACGGATTCGAGGGTGTACCTTGCCCCTCAGCCGCTCCTCGGCGCGGCGGCCTCATCGGCCTCTCCGAGCCACCGGGTGACGCATCTGCCTGCCGGCTCCGCACCCGTGGCCGGCCAGGCGGGCGACCTCCTCCACCGGCAGGTCCGCGGTCTCCCGGAGCTTCTCGGCGCGGCTGAGCCGCGCGTAACCAGCCGGGTACCCGGTGAGGCGGCGTCCCCCGCCAGGCCTGAAACTCCCACCGCCGCACCGCAGTTGCGTCGTCAGCCGACGCTCACGGCGTGGCGCGGGGCGGAGTGCCTGCGCGCCGCGGGCAGTACGGGCGACGCCGCGGAGTACAGCCGCCGAGGCGGGGCCATGCCCCGAAGCGCCGCGCCGGCCAGCACGACCTCCACCGGCATCAGGTCACCCTGGTAGCCACAGCAGCAGGCGCACGAACGGATGTGCCGGGCTATCCGGTTGCGCCACAGCGGCGTCACCGCGCCGTCCCGGCCCGCGGTGGCCGCGTCGAGCGCCGGGCAGCCGGGTTCGGCGGCCAGGGCACGGACCACGGCGCGACCGGTGGTGAGACGCCCCTTCAACCGCTGGATGCGCACGCCCGCGTGGTGGAGCGAGATCCCCAGCGCCTCGGCGACCTCCGCCCGGCTCAGTTCACCCTCGTTCTCCAACCGCCACAGCGCCAGAAGGCCACCGTCCTCGTGGTCCAGCCACCGGACGGCCTCCGCGAACTCGCGGCGGGCATCGAGAATGCCCAGCCGCAGGATGGTGACCTCGACGAAATCGGCCTGCGGATCGGCGAGTTGGTCACCCGGCTCGACCGGGTCCAGCACCTGCTGCCGACGGCTCCAGCGCCGCCGGACCTCGTTCTTGGCCACCGCCACCAGCCAGGACCGGAACGAGGACGGGTCACGCAGCGTGCCCAGCCTGTCGACGACACGGACCATGGTCTCCTGGACCACGTCGTCCACATCCACATGCCCGTCCAGCTCCCGGCCGATCAGCTTGTACACCAACGGCAGGAAGGCGGCCATGATGCGGCCCAGAGCCGCCTTGTCACCGGCCTGAGCAGCGGCGACATCCGCCACCAAGGACTCTCGATCGGGAGTCATGCACAGCTCCTCACTCGCTCTCCCCCGGACGGACTGCTTCGGCAGCGGCACCTGCATCGGGACGTGCCGGGCACGGCCCACCTCGTGCGGGCGTCGGCGGCGGAGTTCTCGGGGGCCGGTCGGTCGGCGTGGTCGTGGGCGCCGAGGCCGCACCGGCGGTTCTTCGGACGGTCACTTGCCACTGCGCACACTCATTCCTGCCGGAGGGACCCGGGCGGACCGCAGGAGGCAGCCTGCGGTCCGCCCGGGGCGTCGACGGCCCTTCCGGAGCGGGGGAAGACCGGGAGCCGGGACGCGGTACGGTCGGCGCGCTGCGCCGGCGGGTGGGACCACCGGCGTACGCGCCGTCGATCGGGGGCCCGATCCTTGACGGCCTGCCATCGGACCGGGCTCCTCGAAGCGGTTCCCGCCCGGGCTTGACGGGCCTGGCCGGTAACCGATGTGACTGATCGTAGGATCGGCGCGGCACCGAAACCGCTGTGCACAGGATCCGCTGACCATGCCCTAAGGTTCTGCTCAGACTCGGCCCTCCCAGCAGCGCCGACGCACCGCCCCGCCCCGTTCTCACAGGTCGGGGCGGCGGCCGACCGCCGTGGGCGGCCCCGGTACCGCGTCGGTTCAGGCCGAGTGGCACACGTCCGCAACGGTTCAAGGGGGAGGGAGCGGGACGGACGACCGGGCGGAGATCAGAAAGGTCCGCGACTTTCCGTTATCCCCACCGCCCCGGCAGGATCACCAGAGAGTAGGCGGCCGAACCCGACGTGGGCCGTCGTCACCTGATTCGCGCGCCTGCGGCCGGCCGGAGCAGGCGACGGCGCCCAACGCCGACGCCGACCGACAGCGACACCATCCAGGAGGAGAGCCGTGCCTGAGCCCATGGCAAGCGAGACGGCAGACGCCCGAGTCACCCGTCTCATCCGCGTCGGCCACCCGTCCGCCAGGGCCGAGGTCCTCGCGCGCCACCAGGATGCCGCTCTCGGCCAGGCCGGCCTGTACTGCCCGGACGACCAGGACGCGCACCGCCTCGCCGAAGAGGCCTTCGCCCTGACCCTGCAGGCCGTCCGCGAGGGCGGCGGCCCGTCCGCGGCCTGGCGCCCCTACCTGGCATCGGCAGTCAGACTCACCGCCGCCCGGTGGGCCGGTGACGGCCTCGACGCACGGCTCTCGGCCGGCTTCACCGCCTGGCTCGCCGCCCTGCCCGGCAGCGAGGACCCCGCGTCCGCGGCGGTGAGCGCCGAGGAGGACTCCGTCATGCTGCGTGCGCTGCGGGCCCTGCCCGAGCACTGGCAGGCGGCACTGTGGCGCGCCTTCGCCGACGAGCACGGGAACCCCGGCAACCCGCCGCCGTCCGCGGCCACCCGGGACGGCCTGTGGGAGGCATACCTCCAGGCGTTCGCCCAGACGTCCGACCGGGCCTGCCGCCATCTCGCGGCCGCCATGGGCGACTCCGTCCGGCACCGGACGGCCCACCCGAACCTCGACCGCCACACGGCCGCATGCGACAGGTGCCGCCGGGCCCGGACCGAGCTCTCGGCCATCCACACCTGGAACCCCGACCGGCTGTACGGCGCCCTGATGCTGTGGACCGCGCGGCGGCCGGCCGGTCCGCCCGCCGCGGCCCCACCGGGGCTGGGGCAGACGTCCCTGCCACTGGCGGCCGCCCCCACAGCCGCCCGGCACGCCGCCGCGCCCACCACCGATGACCGGCACCGCGACCACAGGCGCTCGCTCGTGCTGTGCGCGGGAGCGGCCGTGACGACGGTCGTGGTCATCGTGGCGGTCACCGCGGCCATCCCCGAACCCGACGGGCACCCGAGGTCGTCCGCCCCCGTCGTCACCGTCCCGGTGACGACATCACCGGTCGTCTCCGGCGCGGTCTCCGCTTCGCCGGTGCCGAGTGCCGCACCGACCACCGCCGGGCCCACCGCGCCCGTCGCAGCGCCCCCGGCCTCCTCTGCCGCACCCTCCCCCACCGCACCCTCGTCCAGCGCCCCCTCCCCCACCGGCAGACCGGCCGGCTTCCGCCTCCTCAACACGACGTCGGGCCTGTGCGTCGGCCCAGAGGACCCTGCCGGGCCCTCCATCGAGCTCCAGTCCTGCAGCCAGGACGCGTCCCAGCGCTGGGAACGCATCGCGGCCGGCAACAACACCTACCAGCTGCGCAACACCGGTACCGGCAGGTGCCTCGACGGCACCACCGGTGGCGGAAACACCGTCAAGGTCGTGCAGGCGGAGTGTCTGCCCGCGTCCGACCGCGAGGTCCAGCTGTGGAAGTTCAGCCCAGAACCGGACGGCACCGCGTTCCGCCTGTTCTTCGTCCCCCCGGTCCCCTCCAGCGACTACGCCACGCACCTGCTCGGCCCGGTGGAGTGGACCAAGGTCCGTCCCCCGTCCGAGGGCACCTACATAGCGCAACTGCCCGACTACTACCACTCCGCCAGTTTCGCCTTCACCGCCGACCAGGGACCGTAACTCCGCCGCCCCACCGCGGACTTGTCCACACATCGACAACTCGACGAGGGGTCGGCCGCTGTCCCCGTACCTGGCGAACCGAACCGACCGCATCGCCCTCAGCCGCCGCGAACCTGCCGTCCTCCTCCCGGTGTGCGTCCTCGCCGACGGGCCGCCCGCTCGCTGTTCCCGCAGGTCAGGCGCCGATCAGTGGTGCGGGGGCGGTCCGCTGCGCCGCGGCGCGCCGGATACGCTGGCACGGTGACGATGCACAGGAGCGTCGACGTGAGTGTCGACGCGATGATCGAGGACCTCAGGACGCTCGTCGAGGTCGAGTCCCCCTCGCGTGATCTCGACGCCTTGGCGGCATCCGCCAAGGCCGTCGCCGCGGTCATCGAGAGCCGGCTGGGCGGGCAGGCCGTGCTCGTCGAGAGCGAGGCCGGGCCGCACGTCCACTGGTCGGGCGGCGGCGATCCCAGGGTGCTGATCCTCGGTCACCACGACACGGTGTTTCCGCTCGGCACCCTGGAGCGCCGCCCGTTCAGGGTGGAGAGCGGGCATGCGACCGGCCCCGGGGTCTTCGACATGCTCGGTGGTCTGGTGCAGGCCGTGCACGGTCTGGCGACGCTCGACGACCGGTCCGGCGTCGAGATCCTGGTGACCGCCGACGAAGAGGTCGGCTCGCGCTCGTCCCGCGCTCTCATCGAAGAACGCGCCCTTGCCTGCGGCGCCGTCCTCGTGTTCGAGGGCGCCGCGGACGGAGGGGCCCTCAAGACCGGCCGCAAGGGCTGCGGGACGTTCCAGGTCTCCGTCACGGGCCGGGCGTCGCACGCGGGTCTGGAACCCGCCGCCGGGGTCAACGCCCTGATCGAAGCGTCACACCAGGTCCTGGACATCGCAGCGCTCGGTCGACCCGGCCTCGGCACCACCGTCACCCCGACCGTCGCGTTCGCGGGCACCCTGGACAACGTCGTCCCCGCGGCGGCGACCGTCATCGTCGACGTCCGGGTCGAGTCCGCCGACGAGAAGGCACGCGTCGAATCCGCGTTCGCAGCGCTGACTCCGCACCTCGAAGGGGCGGAGATCTCGGTGCAGGGATCCGTCGGCCGACCCCCGATGCCCGAGTCGGCGTCGGCCGGGCTGTTCGCAGCGGCGAAGCGGTTGCTTCCGGAACTCGAAGGCAGAGCGGTCGGCGGCGGAAGCGACGGCAACTTCACGGCCGCACTGGGGGTACCGACACTCGACGGCCTCGGAGCGGTCGGAGGCGGAGCCCACGCCGACCACGAATACCTCGTGATCGGCACCATGGCCGAGCGGGCGAGGCTCGTCGCCGGACTCGTGAAGGCGATCCGGGACGCCTAGGAGACTCACTGCCCGAGGGAATCACATTCGGTGATCGATCAGCCACGGCAGGGACACGGCGACGGCCGTGCCGACACCAGCTGATTGCGGCAGGGCCCGGACCACCCGGCCCTGCCGCTATTCGGGCAAGCCGGTCCTCAGCCGTACCAGGAGGCCTCCGTCAGCCGGGCCCTGCGGGGCACGTCCCTCGCGGGCATGGGCAGCCTGGCGCCGTCCGCACCGTCCGCGAGCAGCACACAGGCCGGATCGCCGTTGACCGGGCCGGGCAGGGACACCTGGACGTCGATACGCCGGGGCGGGTCCGTCGGCAGGACCGTGGTCATCGACCGGACCTCGGCCCGGTGGCCGTCGACCCGCGCGGCGGCCACCTCCTTTCCGTCCACCAGCAGCTCCAGTTCCCGATGCCCACCGAGACGCACCCCGGCCGTCACGGAGAAGCCCGCGTGCTCGCGGTGGAAGTGGTACTCGCGGCTCATGCCCGCCTCCCTTGCCGGAAACACCTCACTTCATCCTGCGCCCGAGCGGGGTGGACGGCAGACCCACGGCCGCGGCGAGGGCCCGGCGTGAACCACCGACCGTCATCGCCCGGCCACGCGCCGGGAACCCCTGGAACCGGCGGCGGCACCGGCGAGTGGCAGGGCGAGCGCGTCGGCGAGTTCGGCCAGTTCCCGGGCGGTCGGCCGGATCGGGCCGTCGGCTCCGTCCTCGGCCCAGGCGCGGATGCGTGGGGTCCGTATGCCGGTGAGGTCGGCGACGGCCTGCGGCGTCAGTCGCCGTCGGCGCATGGTGTCCCGCAGCAACCGGGACAGGTCCGGCTCGGCCATGTGCAACCTCCTGGTTTCGGTTGTTCCCTGCCATCCGGCCGCACGCCCGGCGAGGCGGCGGCCGTTCAACTCCCCTCCGCAGCATTCGCGGGAGGTTGGGAGCGAGGGTCGGGTGGCAGTCCGGCGTGCATGCGGGCGGCCTGTTCGCGCAGGTGGGCGACGGCCTCGGCGGTCTGGCGCCGCAGCATCTCGGCGGACCGGAGCACCGACGCGCCAGTGTCCGACCCTACGCCCGCTTCATCCTGTATGTCCTGTCTCATACCGCGCTCCTACCCCACCGGGGCCCCCGCGCACACCCGGAGCTGCGATGTCGACACCCTGAGCCGCCGCCGTGCAGCCGCCCCGGCACCCGAGCCTGTCGCTGTCCGCCGCTCGCCGCACCGGCCGCGGGGAAATCCCGGACGGATCGGAGGAGCATCGATTGCGGTGAAGCGTGAACGGCACCACCTCGCCGGGGGCGACAGGCGGCCCAGCCGGCTCGACGCGAGCTCGACGCAAGGAGGAAGGCCATGATCGTCGACTGTGCGTACTACCGCGACGGGCGTCGCCAGCACGAAGGCGCGATTCCGCTCGAACAGGCCGCCGCGCGCTGCGCCCAGGGCGGGTTCGTCTGGCTGGGCCTCTTCGAACCCGGCCCCGAGGAACTGGCCGAGGTACGCGCGAGCTTCGGACTGCACGAACTCGCCGTCGAGGACGCCCAGGCCTTCCACCTGCGGCCGAAGGCCGAGCAGTACGAGGACGGCACAGAACTGATCATCCTGCGGACCGCGCGCTACGACGACGAGTCGGAGGAGATCGACACCGGCGAGATCAGCATCTTCCTCGCGGAACACTTCGTGATCGCCGTGCGTCAGGGCATCGCCAGCGAGCTGGCCGGCGCCCGCAGCCGACTCGAAGGCCGCCCCGAGCTGCTGCGGACCGGCAGCACGTCCACGCTCTGGGCGATCCTCGACCAGGTCGTCGACAGCTACGCACCCGTCGTCGGGGAGCTCGAGCGCGACATCGAGCAGATCGAGGCGACGGTGTTCTCCGGGGCCGTCGCCCCGACCGAACGGATCTACTTCCTGCGCCGCGAGGCCACCGACTTCTACCGGGCCGTGCACCCGCTGCTCGCCGTGCTGGCGCGGCGGCTGCAGCCGGGCCGGTCGCCGACCGGACTCCTGCCCTACTTCCGCGACGTGCACGACCATCTCCTGCTGGTCAACGAGGAGGTCGCCGCCCAACGCGATCTCCTGGCCACCGTCCTCGAGGCGAACATCGCGGTCATCTCCGTCGAGCAGAACAAGATCAATCTTCGACAGACCGCCACGATGGAGCGGCTGACGATCCTCGCGAGCGTGTTCCTCCCGCTCTCCTTCGTGGTCGGGTTCTTCGGGCAGAACTTCGCCTGGCTGGTCAGGAACGTCACCAGCCTCACCGCGTTCCTCGCCCTCGGCATCGGCGGACTGCTGCTGCCCTGCCTGCTGCTCTACATCTGGCTGCGCCGGCGGCGCAGCCACGACACCCCGCCCCAGCCGGAGGTACGCGCCGGCGCCCCACGCGCTTCGGCCACCTCCACCGAGTGATCACGGGCCCGGGCACCACGAAATCGGTTCCGGCGGTGAGGGCGAGTGCCGCATGATCGGACCATGCTGGTCGAGGTGGAGCGGATCGCGAGTCTCCCGGGGAGCCCTTTGACGGCTCAGGTCAGGACGGCCTTCGGCCGCGCCGCGGTGCGCTGGTGCGGAGCCCCCACCGCCGGGGCGGGCGAGTACCACGTGGAGTGGACGGTCGACGAGGACATCGCCTGGGGCCGGAACGCCGAGTCGGCTGTCGGCACAGGGCCCGAAATCCGCCCCGACGGACAGTGCGTCGTCCTACGAGGACACCTGCGTCTCGCGGAGGACGGCGTCGGCCTCCTGGACTTGGACGGTGCGACGGTCCTACTGGATCTGACCGCTCCCGTGCCCGACGGCGTCGTCGGCACCTGGGTCGAGCTCCGGGTCGCGCGCGAGACACTCGCCCTCTATCCGTACGACCTGTGACAGCGCGCTGTTCGGCCCTCGGGTCCGCCCGGCTCTGCCGCTGCCGTCTTCCTCCCGAATGCTCCGCCGGAGCCGGCTCACTCCGGGTGAGCCGGCGAGGCGGCGGCAGCCATCGGTGCGACGACCTGCCTGAAAGCGGTTGCTGGGCGGATGGGGTGCGAGTACCGTCCCCCGGCATGACCCCGACTCTGCGTACCGAGCGTCTGCTGCTCGAGCCGTACGTCCCCGCGGACGAAGAAGACTTCGTGACACTGTTTCAGGACACGAGGGTGTCCCGGTGGATGGGCGACGGTCCGCAGTCGGAGGCCGAGGATCGGGCCCTGTTCGCTCGGGTCTTCACGAAGGTGTACGCCCTGAACCGGTTCGACGTCTGGGCCGTCCGGCACAACGGCCGTCTCGTGGGTCACGCCGAGATCAAGCCCGCCGCGGTGGTCGAGGGCTTCGAGATCATCTATGCGCTGGCCGTCGAGGCGTGGGGCTGCGGCCTGGGCACCGAAGTCGCGGACGCGGTCGTCGACTACGGCTTCACCACCCTGGGACTGGCCGAGGTGCACGCGACGGTCGCCGAGTCGAACCTCGCCTCGTTGGCGTTGCTGGGCAGGATCGGCTTCCAGCACGTCCGTGACATCGAGGAGGACGACGGCAGTACGACCCGCCTGCTCACCCGGAGTCGCGCTGATACTGCCGGGCCCGCCTCGCGGTAGGCGTCCGCCGGCCGTGACCGGTCAGGCTCGGCGACGAACGGATCGAGCCCCGGGCCGTTCGCACCGCTGACGCGCCGCAGGCGCCGTGATTGCCCGCGGTCCTCGGCGACGCCTGGTTGCATGGTGCCGACCTCCGGCGCACCGGCTCCCGGGCGCCACCGGGGGCAGCTACGTTCCCGATACCAGGAGCAGCATGAAGATCGCGATCATCGGCGCCGGCAACATCGGTGGCACGCTGGCCCGACGGCTCTGCGCCCTCGGCCACGACGTGTCCGTCGCCAACTCCCGTGGGCCGCACACCATCGCCGACCTCGCCGCCGAGAGCGGCGCGACGGCGCAGCCCGTCGAGGAGGTGGCCCGGGGCGCGGAACTGGCCGTGGTGACGATCCCGCAGGGCAAGGTCCCCGGCCTTCCCGCAGGCCTGTTCGACGGAGCGGCCGACGGGCTCGTCGTCGTCGACACCGGCAACTACTACCCGCAGCAGCGCGACGGCCGGATCGAGGGGATCGAGAAGGGGAACACGGAGAGCCGGTGGGTCGAACAGCAGCTCGGACGACCGGTGATCAAGGCCTTCAACAACATCTACGCGCAGCACCTGGCCGACTTCGGACGACCGGTGGGCGCGCCCGACCGGATCGCCCTGCCGGTCGCCGGGGACGACGCCCGGGCCAAGGAGATCGTGCGCGGCCTCGTGGAGGAGCTCGGCTTCGACGCGGTCGATGCCGGCACCCTGGAGGATTCCTGGCGTCAGCAGCCCGGCACGCCCGTCTACACGACGGACCTGGACGCCGGCGGCGTACGGCGGGCGCTGGCCGCGGCCGACCCGGAACGGTCCCTCGCGTGGCGCGCGACCCCCGACAGCCCGGGCACCTTCGAGCACCCCGCCTGAGTGGCGGCGCTCCGGCTGCTCGGCGTACACGTCTCCCGGCCGGGGCTCCACCTCGGCCGGGGCTCCACCTCCACCGGGATCCCGCCGACGGAACACGCGCTCGGCGCGTCCTCTCCGACCGACACCGGCCGGGCGGAAGGCGCCATGTTCCGATCCCCGCCGAACAGTTGTCGACCTGATGCTTCATCAGGTCACCTTCGGTGCAGTGGAGTTCGTATGATCTCGGGCACTCCCCGCCGCCCGGCGGGGTACCCGGCGGAAAGGACATCACGTGCCCACGGACTCCGTCGCCGTCCCCGTGCACCGGACGATACCCGTTCTTCGGATGCGCCCCGGCGACCACGCCTACGCGGACTACGACGACGACGAGGCTCGTTGGGAAGTACTGCTCACCTTCATCCACGAGGGGCTGGCACGCGGGGAGAAGGTCACGGTCATGGCGGACCCGGCGGTCCCGGCGGAGGACGTCCACGAACGCGTGCACGTGCACCACGGATCCGCCGGGGCGGCCTTCGGGCGCGGCCAGCTGTCGTACACCACCATGCGCGACCTGATCAGTCCCGACGCCCGCTTCACGGCCGCGCGCCAGATGGGCCGGCTGCGGGAGGAGACCGAGACGGCGCGGCGGCAGGGCTTCACCGGGTTCCGTACCGTCATCGACATGGCCTGGGTCGAGGACCTGGGGATGGACATCGAGGGGGTGATGCACCGCGAGACGCACGCGCACGACCTGTTCGCGGACCGGCGCTACGCGGAGATCTGCACGTACGACCGGCGGCGCTTCGACCCCGATGTCCTCGACGCCATGCGCCACGGCCACCCCGTGGCCCTCCTGAGCCGCCTCGGGGCCCTGCGGATCGAACACGCCGACGGAGGTCTGCGGCTGATCGGCGACGCCGACGTCGCCACCCGTCCCCAGCTGCTCGCCGAACTTCCGGCCGCCCTCGACCTGGCCGCGGCCACCGGCAGCGGACACGTGCCGGTCGATCTCACGGGGCTGTCCTTCCTCGGGTCCGACTGCGCGATGTCGCTGCTGCACGCGGCCAGACAGCTACCCGCGGGCGGCCCGCGGATGGAGATCCGCTGTCTGCCGTTCCACGCCAGGGTGCTGGGCATGCTCGGTGCCCGGTCCGTCGAGCAGGTCACGGTGACGAAGGTGGCGGACGCATGATCCACGACCGTGCCACAGCACTCGACGAGCTGGTGACGGATCAGCGTTTCGGCGCCGACGAGCTCCCCGTCCTGCGCGCCGTGGTCACCCACTGCGCCACCCTGGCCGGTGCCGGCATCGAGTACCGCGATCTGCTCGTGTTCGCCGTGCACGAGGTCGCCGAGAGCATCGTGACGGCTCCCGGCCCGGACGTGCGCGTGGTCATCAGCCGGCCGGACGACACCACGCTGGTCTGCCGGATCGCCGAGGACGGCGCCGGTCGGCCCGCGGTCGGGCCGCAGACCGGGGCCGCCATCGGAACCGACGGCCCGCGGCTGCGCTGGTCGGGCGGAGAGCTGAGTGAGTGTCTGCGGATCGACACCCGGGCCGGCTGCACGACGGTGACGCTCTGTCTGCCCGGCGACCGGTCGGCGGCCTCGCCCGCACCCGCATCCGCACCCACATCCGAGCACGTCGGAGCGCGTGAATCGCCGGGTGGGCAGTGACGGCTGTGGCCGGTGGTACGCGAGCCGCCGCACCGGAAGGGACCGGCCGGTCCCCCGTACTCGGCGGCTCGCGTGTCCGGGTCCCCGCCCGGTGCGGCCGGACCGCTCAGCGCTTGATCTCGTAGGCGCTGACGTTCTTCGAGACGGCATCGCTCAGCGGGCTCGTCCGATCCGTCAGCTTCTGGTAGTCGGCGACCCGGCCGTCCGCCCACTGCCCCAGGGTCACGATCATCACGCGGTCGACGCCCGCGAAGGTCTGGATCATTCCGCTGTCGGCGGCCAGCACCGGCAGGCCCGCGGACGGCGGCGGCGCCTGGGCGCCGACCTGGTAGTCGTCGAAGGCCATGCTCAGCTCGGTCACCAGGTGCAGGGTGTCCTTCGGGTCCTTCATGGTGAACACCGACACGTTGAACTGGTTGTTCTGGGCGTCCTTGTAGAGCGCGACCTGGTGGCTCACACAGCCCTTGCCCCGCTTGATCAGCGCGATCAGGCGGGGGCCGACGGAGTCCGGCTCCACGCAGGAGGCGAGGACGGCCGCGCCCAGCTTGGTGTAGACCCCGCCGGCCGCGTCCTTCACCTCTGCGGGGAACACCTGCTCCAGCGGAACGGCCGGACGGTCCGCGGCCGCCGCTGCGGCGGGCGCTGACGCGGAGGCTGACGCTGACGCTGACGGCGTGGCCGACACCGAGGAGCCGGCCGTCGGGGCGGAAGCGGACGCCGAGGCGGGGGCCGAGGCCGTCGACTCCTCGTCGGACGGCTGGATCACCTTGAGCACCAGGAACGCCAACGCGGCCGCGCAGAGGGCGAGAGCGAGGTTCCGCGGCCACACCCGCTTCGGCCCGGCATCGGGCCCGGCGCCGGGCCCGGTCTGCCCCGGCCGGGATTCCTTGACGGTCGCCGCGTTGACGAAGTCGTCGTCGAGCACGACGTTCCACCGGTCGTCGTCGGGTCCGCCCGAGCCGGGGGCGTTGTCACTGCTGTTCATGCTGGCACCGTAGTGATCAACCGGCGCGGACTGAAGAGCCGCAGGTCACGTCTTGATCACCATTGTCCGGCGGCAGGAACCGGCGCGAGCTCGGCGAGGCCCAGCTGCCGGGAGGACCCTGACCCGGGCGCCGTACTCGCCGGTCCTCGGCGCTCGCCACGGCGGCCGGGCCGGCGCTGAAGCGCCTGCGCGGGCGGGCGGTCACGGCCCGGGGTGCCAGTCGATCAGGACGGCGGTGGCGTCGTCACGCAGCCGGTGGTCCTGATGGACAACGAGGGCGTGCATGAGTCGCCGCAGGGTCTCGGGGGCGGGCTGGCCGGTGGCGGTGTGACGAACGATGTGGTCGACGAGGCGGTGCTCGCCGAAGAGGTCACCCTCCGTGGAGCGGGCTTCGGTCACCCCGTCGGTGTGGATGAGGATGCGGTCGCCGGGCTGCAGCCGGAGCCGGTTCACCTCGGGTGGGCCGGGGCGGAGGCCGATGCCGAGGGGCGGGTGGGGGCGGCGTTCCAGAGCGCCGGGGACCACCGTGCCGGCGCGGATCAGCAGGGGCGCGGGGTGTCCGCAGTTCACCCATGACAGCCGGCCGGTGACGGTGTCGAGGTCGGCGAGAACGGTCGTCAGCAGCCGGTCCGGGATCCACTCGTTCAGGGTGTCGTCGATCGCTGTCGTGATGTCCGCGAGTGAGCCGCCCGCACGGCGCGTGGAGCGGCACGCCGCCAGCGCGACGGCACTCGCACCACCGGAGGCGAGGTCGTGACCCATCGCGTCCACCACCGTCACGTGGAGGACGTCCCCGGCCAGGCTGTGGTCGAACGCGTCACCGGCGACCTCGTACGCGGGTTCCAGGACGGCGCTGGAGGTCACCCGGCGGGTGCCGATCGTCCGCGGGGGGACGAACGCCCACAGCAGCTCGGACTGCAAGGACATCGGCCGGGTCCGGGTGGTGCGGACGATGGCGTCGCTGAACGTGCTCTTCGACCCCAGGACCAGGGTCACCAGGGAGGCGAGCGCCCGGGCCCGGTCCTCCATCGGTGCGGAGGCGTTCGCGCCCGGGTGCACCCGCAGCACGCCGATCCGTTCGATGCCGTCGACCAGCGGGACCCAGCACTCCGGCGTCGGTCCCGCGCCGCGGTGGAGGCGCTCGGTGCGGTAGGCGCGGCCGGCGAGCGTGCCGTCCACGTCCAGTCCGGCCCCCGATTCGCCGACGTCCGAATCGCCGACGTCCCTGCCCCGGGTCCGGGCTTCCGGTGGGCTCGGTTCGCCCGACGGCACGTCCGGCCCGGAGATCGGCGGGGCCGGCTCGGGCATCGGTACGAGCAGACGCTGCTGGACGTCCGCCAGGAACACCCGCGCCTCCCCCAGCCCCAGTGCCCGGCCCGCCTCGCGGACCAGGGCAGGTACGTCCCAGGGTGCGGCCTGGTGCGACGCCTCCAGCAGCGCGGCCAGCACCGAGCCCAGCTGCGCGTCACCGCCGCCGGTCGCCGCGGGCGACAGCCGTCCCGTCCCGGTCTCCATCCACCCACCATCCCGCCGCACCCCTGCGCCCGCCAGGGCGGACAGCCGGCAGCAACGGGGTGAGCCGGTCACCCGGTCCGGTGTGCGGGACCGGGTGACCGGCGCGGAAGGCGGCGCCGGGCTCAGAAGAGGGAGAAGTCGTCCGTGCCGATGTCGAAGGTCTCGCCGTCGCTCTCCTCGTCGGAGGTGCGACCCGACTGCGCGGCCGCGGCTGCCTCGGCCTCGGCGGCTGCCGCGGCAGCGGCTGCGGCCCGGGCCTGGCGTGCCTCCTCCAGCTGGGCCTGGCGCAGTTCCTGTGCCTGGCGGCGCCGTTCCTCCGTCTGCCGGTTCCGCTCCTCCCGCTCCCGCTCCCTGACCTCCCGCGCGACCACCTCACGGCGCTCGCTCAGCTGCGCTTCGGCCGCAGCCTGGACGCTCTCGTCGGTGAGCATGTGCGGGTCGTCCATGTGCAGCAGACCCATCAGCAGCTGGTCCTGCCGCCAGTCCAGGGCCCGGGCGTTGACCTCGGCGGTGTAGGCCTGGAACCGGGACTCCGGCGTGCGGTAGCCCCTCAGCACCTCGGCGATGACCGCGACGGACTCCGGCCTCGGGGCGTTGCTGGTACCCCCCAACTCGGCAACGACCGCGGCGGTGTAGGCCGTCTCCTGCTTCGCGATCGCCGCGGCCAGCGCATCGAGGTTCTGCTGGACCTGCTCCGGCCGGCCCAGGTTGGTCGACGGCGTCACCTGGGTGCGGACCATCTCGCCCTCCCAGGTGCTGGTGTCCAGGTACCTCTCCAGTGCGGCGGAATCGTCTGTGCTCAGCCCCGTCCTGAGGATGGAGTGGACCGTTTCCAGTGCCGTGCTCAGCTCGGCGGCGCTGGGCTCACGCGTCCGGTCCTCGCTGCCGACCACCGCCCGGGCGAAGTCCTGGAGCTTGTCGACGGGCATCAGGAACGTGTCCTCGCCGTCGTGCTGTGCGGCCTCCTTGCGCCACTCCACCAGCATCTCCCGGCCCCACTTGATCTTGCCGAGCTGGTTGTGCGGGTGGGAGAGCTGGGCCTGGTCGGACCACTCGGTGCCCGCGTTCATCGCCTCCGTCGCCCTGGTGAGGTCGGCGTTGACCTGCAGCGCTTCCGCGGAACGCGTCAGCACCGCCGCGTCGTCACGGGCCCGCGTCGCGGCGTCGCGCAAGGTCCGGGCGACCGGCTCCGGCTGGCTCTCGGCCAACCGGTCGACGTCGGCGGCGGCGTTCCGCAGCTCCTCGGCGGCTTTGCCGTAGTCCTCGCGGGACGGCTCCGGGTTGCGCCAGCTGACCTCGTCCCACGCGTCACGCGCCCGAGCCAGGTCGGGGAGCGCGGCCGCCCCGTCCGACCCGAGGGCGTTCGCCACCCGCGCGTGCAGCAGGTCCGCGGCCGCGGGCTCGTGGATGCCCGGGTAGGGGGTCGTGCTGACGTTCGGGGACAGGTAGGGGCGTCCGGTCAGCTGGCTGGCGTTCGTGGTGTTGGCACCCTCCTGGATCGCGGGCAGGTTGCCGAGCTGGAACAGCTTCTCGAAGTTCGCCTGCGTGGTCCCGCCGCTGCGCAGGAGCAGAACCTCGCCCGGCTGGAGCTCGGACACCAGCCTGGGAACGTCCGCGGTGGCCAGATCGGCCCGCTTCAGCCAGCCGGGCTCGAACTGCTCCGCGTATCCGATCTCCCGTCCGCCCACCTCCAGCATCACCGCCGGCTTGCCGTACGTCCGCACCCCGCCGACGTCGTGCACGCCGGACTCGCGGATCGCCGACGCCAGGTACTCGGGCCCGCTGGCACGGAGCCGGTCGTCCATCCGGGCCAGCCCGTAGACCGGCATCATGTCGACCTTGCCGTCGATCACCGAGTCGGCGATCGCCTGCAGCTCGGGGTCGCCGGGGAACGCCACCGTCTCCGGGGTGGGGATGTGGAACTGGTAGAGACCGTGGTTCGGGCTGAGCCCGGCATCCATGTGGTGGGCGGCGTAGGACGAGGTGCCGTCCTCGCCCACCGTCCGCTCGTACACCGCGCGCGGGTGGCCCCAGGCGTAGGGCGTGAGCAGCATCGCCTTGTCGGCGCCCGTGAACGACAACAGGGCGCGGGCCGAGCCGCTGTCGGCGTCCAGGCTGTCGCTGGCGGCGACGAAGGTCGGGCCCCGGCCGAGGTCCGGCCGCACGGGCTCCGCGTAGTTCCCGTCGTGATCGAGTTCCTTGTCCACGTACACCGGCTCGTGGACGCCGAGCTCCTCCGTGTCGAGCATCCGCTCCAGCCGGGCCTGCACGCTGCGGGGCGCGACCATCTGGATCTCGCCCTGGTAGCCCAGCTCGCGCAGCGAACGGACCAGCGTGACGGCCGCCGCCTGGTGGCCCGAACCCGGGCCGGACTCGACCACGACCGTGACCGACTCGTACTGGCCGAGCTTCTCGTAGACCTGCTTGCGCCCGTCGATCTCCTGCGGCGACGGCGCCTTGCCGCCACGTCGCTCCGTGATGGCCTCCAGCATGTCGCCGGTGTGCGGCTCCTGCCGGCCGACGGCCCACAGTGCGTGCTCCGGGATCTCCTTGGCCAGCGCATGCACCGCCTCGGCGCCGTTGCGGTCCACCCACTGCGCGAGGTCGTCGGCCTTTCCGGCACGGGCGCTGTGGACGAGATCCAGCAGTTCGTCGGGCGAGTGGCCCGCGAAGCGGGCGTCCGTGCGCAGCTGGGCCGCGCGATCCTCCGGGGACGTCAGCGGCGCGCGGTCGGCGTTCCAGCTGCGCGGTGTGGTCGTCCCGTGGTCCGGCGACAGGTCGCGGGCGGACGGGTCGGGGGTCGGGGTGTCGTGGGTGGGGGTGTCGTGGGTGGGGGTGTCGTGGGTGCCTTGCGTCTGCGTTTCGTGGGTGGCGGGGGTGTCGTGGCCGTCGTGGGAGGTGGACGCCTGGGTCTGGTTGCCCACAGCGGCCGGCGGCGGGGGTGGGACGTCGGCGTGCGTCGTCGTCTCCGGCGCCGTGCGAACGGGCGGGGCAGGCGGCGGGGGCGGGGGCGCCTGGGCGTGCTGGGCCGCCGGGTCGGCAGGAGCGGTGTTACCGCTCCGGGAGACCGGGCCCAGGGGGAAGCCGGTGGCGTGAGGACCCGGGCCGATCCCGTCGTGCGTCGGCGGCGGAGGCACCTGCCCGTGAGTGCTCCCGGCGGTCGCCGCGTGCGGGTTCGCCGGAGCCGGGTTCGTCGGAGCCGGGTTCGTCGGAGCCGGGTGGAGCGGCGCCGGCGGAGTGTGGCTGCCCGCAGTCGCCGGTTGCGGGGTGCCGGGCACGGGCGCGGGGTTCTCCACCCGGTCCATGAAGTCCCGCAGGCCCTCGTACGCGTCGTTCTCCGCGCGGACCGCCTCGACCGGGTTCGCCGGGTCGTGGTGCACCGCGACCGGGTCGGGCCCGTACAACCGTTCCAGCAACGGCACCAGGGCCGGCTCGTTGGCACGCACCCAGGCCGGGCCGTTGTTGCGGTTCTGGCCGGTGTGCGGGTCGGTGCCGTGGTTGGTGCCGAGGTAGGCGTTCGAGACCTGCGCGAAGTACTCCAGCTCGTCCCGCGAGGCGTAGTTGTCGACCGGGTTGTTCTGGAGGTCGTGGCGCGGGCCGTCGCTCCAGACCGCGTTCGGGTCGTTGCGCTTGTTCTGGTAACTGGTGGTGATCGCGGCCCGGTCGGGCGCCGAGAGGCCGTTCATGTGGATGGTGTGGGCGAACTCGTGCGTGGTCGTCGAGTACCCGTCCTGGTAGTGCGTGGCATTGCCGATGGAGGTGTCCTCACCGAGCAGGTTCTCCTCGGTGACCGCGGCGCGGCGTCCGCCGGAGCCCCGCACGTCGTCCCAGCCCCGGCCTGCGCCGGAGGCGCCGCCCGCCGTGGTGCCCTTCATGTTGTGGAAGGCACTGACGTCGGTCATCGAGACGTCCTTGGGCACCACGACGAGCCCGGCGCCGTTCTTCAGCAACGTGGCTGCCACGTCGGGATCCTGGAGCATCCGGGCGGCCTGTGCCTGCGCTTCGGCGCGGGCCGAGGCCCCCCGCTCGGCCCGCGGGTCGACGTCGACCATCAGCTGGGCCGCGGTGCGCGCGAACTCCTTCGGCGGCAGGTTCGCCTTCAGCGCGTCCACGAACGCCGGGTCCTTGGCGATCCAGCGCCGCTGCGCGGGCGGCAGTACGGCCAGCGCGGCCGTACGGTCCTGCGCGGACATCGTCGGCACGTCGCGGACCAGCACGTCGGCGTTGGGCGGACGCACCGTCGAGAACGCCTGGTCGCGGCCGAGGTCCTGGGCCGCACGGTTGATCCGGCCGCCGTTCTGGCGCAGCGCGTCCAACTCGGCCTGCCGCTGGTCCCGCTGGGTCTGGTGGATCTGGTCGGCAGCCTGGGCACTCAGCGGACGGTTGAGACCGCCACCGGTGCCGTGGTTTCCGGCCGTAGCCGGCGTCGAGGTCGACGGGTGCACCGGCCCGAGGCCGCCCTGCCCCCGGTTGGGCGACGTCGAGGCAGGTGTGGAGGGCGGCGGTGCGGTCGTCGAGCCGTGCGGGACGGAGGACGGAGTACCGACGCCCTGGGTCGGCACGTGGACCCCGCCCGCGCCCGGTACACCCTGCGGCGTCGCGGTGCCGGTGGAGGCCTCCGCCGGGGGCGGCGGCGGAACGGTCGAGGGGTCGACGGACCGAACGCTGTGGTCACCGCCGGTCGTGGGCCGGACGGTCGGGACGGACAGCCCGCCGAGGCCGGCCGTGTCGAGCCTGCTCGTACCACCGTCGGGTTCCCGTGGGACCGACCCGCCGTCACCGGCAGCCGACGGATGCGGCACCGAGGCACCGGCCGGGACCGCCGAGCCGGATCCGGTGGCATGGCCGACGGGTGGGGCTGCGGAGGCGGCCGAGCCGGCCGGGGCGTGCACCTGAGCGGCCGGCGCCTCGTGCGCGGCCGAACTCGGCACATGCTCCGAACCCGCGTGCACCTGAGCGGCCGGCGCCTCGTGCACGGCCGAACTCGGCACGTGCTCCGAACCCGCCGAGTGCACCGGCGGAACCACCGAGCCCTCACGCGAAGCTCCACCGGACACATGCTCCGAACCTGCATGCACCTGAGCGGCCGGCGCCTCGTGCACGGCCGAACTCGGCACATGCTCCGAACCCGCGTGCACCTGAGGCTCCGTGGCCGCGGGCCGCGTTTCGGCCGCCGCCCGTCCGGCTCCGCCCTCGGTGTGCTGCGGCGTGCTGTCCGGGGTGGCCCGGGCAGTGCTGTCCGGGGTGGCCCGGGCAGTGCTGTCCGGGGTGGCCCGGGCAGTGCTGTCCGGGGTGGCCCGGGCAGTGCTGTCCGGGGTGGCCCGGGCGGTGCTGTCCGGAGTGGTGTGCGGCTGCTCTGTCACCGTACGAGGCTCCGCGCCGGTGTGCGGGGCGGGCGCCGCGTGGGCGGCGGCGCTGTCGGCTGACGGGGGCTGCGTGTGCTGGGCGACCGCCGCCGGTTCGGTGGCTCGGGTGGTGCCGTGCTCGGCCGGGGCGCTGTGGGGGGTGTTTTCCGTAGCGGTGGTGTGACCCGTGGAGGCCTGCGGGGACTGGTGCTGGACGGGCGCGCCATGGTCGGCGGGCGGCGCGGAGTGGTCCGGCGCGCTACGGACCTGCGCGCCTCCACCGGGGCTGTCGCCGGCGCCGTGGCTGCTGGGGGCCGCGGGCCGGTCCGAGCCGAAGGGTACGAGGCCGCCGGTGCCGCCGCTCTTGGTGGTACCGCTGCCGCCGGTCGGACCGCTGCCGCCGGGAGGGGTGCCACCGCCTTCGCCGGCGTGGGCCGCGCCTCCGCTCGTACCGGTTCCCGCCTGGGTGCCCGGCCCGTGGAAGGCGGAGGCCGAGGTGTCCGGCTTGGAGAAGGTCGGGGTGCCCTCGCCGTGGCCGCCCGCACCTGCGGGCGAACCACCTACGGACGACCCAGCGGTGGGCGAACCACCCGCCGACGAACCACCCACCGAGGAACCGCCGATGGACGACCCGCCGATCCGGGCGCCGCCCTCCGGGGCACCGCCCGTGGGCGGCGGGCCGCCGTGCGGGGTGGGGATGTTGCCGGGACCGTTGAACCGGCCCTTGATGTTGGCCGCGCCGGTCTTCAGGCCGACGGCGGCGCCGCCGCTGAGGCCGGAGCCGAGCAGGCTGCCGCCCTCGACGTGGCCGGTGGTGATCAGCTGGGTGGAGACGTCCGCGCCCACACCGACGGCCGCACCGTGGACCATCTTGCCGGTGGTGGTCTGCATGGCGCCCGCGAGACCGAGCTTCGAGCCGGCGCCGCTGAGTCCCTTGCCGATGAGGTGGCCGCTGGCGCCCGCGACGGCGCCGCCGAGGGCGTTCTGCCCGACCTCCTTCATGTCGATGCTCTTGCGGTGACCCTCCATCACCTCGATGCCCTGGGCCAGCACGTTGATGGCGGCCATCTGGGCGGCCTGCTTGGCCGCGAACTCGAGGGCTTCCTTGAGCAGCGTCTTGAGGATCTGCTGAACGACGGTGCGGCTGACGCCGACGGCGACCGGGATCTGGGCCAGCGAGACGCCGGCCGTGAACGGGGCCTCCGCCTCGGCGGTGGCGATCTCGAACGCCAGGATGCCGAGCTGAGCCACGATCTGGATCTTCGCGGTCTCGGCGGAGTTCGCCATCGCCTCCAGCATGTCGCCCATGCCGTTGCAGGCCTGCACGAGGCCGGGGAAGTATCCGGGGTCCGATTCGGTGCCCTTGCCGACGGTGAACTGGTCCCAGTGCTTGGCCAGCGCCTTGGCCGCCTCGCCCTCCTGCCCGTCCAGCGCCCGCTTCAGCGCGGAGTCGGCGGACTTGCCCGCGTCCTCCAGGGTCTCGGCGCCGTTGCGCCAGCGCTCGGCCATGTCGCGCAGCATGTCTTCGTCGGCCTCCGGCCAGCGGGTGCCGGCCAGCAGGAGGAGCACCCACTGCAGGGGCTCGGGCAGCTCGACTGCCATGGGATCAAGCCCTTCCGGTGGTGTGCGTGCTCGGACGGCTCTGGGCGATACTGCCGAGAGCACCGGTGGGGATCGTCGGGTTGACGGGGGCGGTGTACGTGCCGACCTGCGGCGCGGCCGCCACCTCGCCGCCGCCGTCGCTCCGGAAGACGTCGGTGGTGGCGTCCTCGGCGTGCTGGTAGTTCTGCGCCATCGCCTTCAGGCCGTCGGCGACGTAGCGGACGGCGTCGGGCATGCCCTTGAGGCCCTTGAGGGTCTCGGTGCTGTACTTCAGGTAGCCCTTCTCCCCCTCCGCGAACTTCTTCCCGGACTCGTCGTTGCCCCAGGGAGCCGTGGACTGCGTGTGATCCAGGAAGGCGGTCAGGCCGGTGACCAACTCGGAGAGCTGGTCGGCGGCGGCGAGCACGGGAGCGACCGCGGCCTGGTACTGGGCGGGGTCGACCGTGAAACCGGTACCCGCCGATCCACCGGAGGCGCCGGAGCCCTGCGCCCCCTGCTCGGCGGCCGGCGCACGGCGCTTCACAGCTGCTTCCCCGTCGTCCGGGGCCGTCGCCGCGGCCGCCCGGGAGGCGGCGAGGCCCGGACCGGAGTCACTGCGCATCACGCCCTCCATCGGACGCAACGCCTCCCGCTCCACCGCATGCGTCGCCTCCATCGGACGCAACGCCTCCCGCTCCACCGCATGCGTCGCCTCCATCGGACGCAACGCCTCCTGAATCGGCACGGCGTCCACTCGCGTCGCGCGCAGCGCCTCGTGTACGGGCTCGGCGGCCGCCGTCTGCCGGGTCGCGCTCACGGTGTCGACGCTCTCGCGCATGGTCGCGTGGACCGGCTCCGTGTGTGCCTGCTCATCCATGGCGCTTCCAGTTCAGGGGAGTTCGGGTACCGGCGGGGTGACCGGGACGGTGGCGGGGAGAGTTCGGGGACCGGCGGCGGGACACCCCGGCCGACGGACGGCTCATCGGCCGGCCGCCGCGGCCGGCGCTGTCCCGGGCAGGCTGCCGCCGCCCTCGGGCGCACCGCCGGCGGCGAGCCGGGCGAGCGCTGCCCGTAGGAACGGGCTGGGCACCTGGTAGCCGCCCTCCTCCCGGAGCGGTGCGGGCCGGCCGGCCTCCCCCGCCGTCCGGGTGTCCGGGGTCGGGGTGGGGGCCGCGTCGTCGGGGCGGCCCCGCCGGGCGGCGGCGGAGCGGGCCCGGTCGAGATAGGCCTCGTCGTCTGTGGGCGCGGGTCGGTCGCCGTTCCGGTCGCTGGACCCGTCACCGGTCCGGTCACTCGCCCGGGCTTCCGTCCGTTCCGTGGCCCGCTCGGCGGTCCGCTCGGCTGTGCCGTCGGCGCCGGCCGACGCCGTGTCGGTCGTGTCGCCGCCGTCGGCCGGGGCGGCGGCGTCGGGGCCGAGCAGGGCGGTGGCGAGCTGGTTGAGCAGGGCGTTCTCGTCGGGGGCGGGCTGTGCGGCCGTGGCGTCCTGGGCGGTCTGCTGCGTGTCGGGGTCGTCGCTGCGGGCGGCGTCGAGCCACTGGCGGCGCATCCGGCGCCAGCGGCGGTCGCTGTGCTCGTGGTGGCCGGCCTGACCGTCGACGCCGGAGTCGGCGAGCACCGTCTCCTCCTCGTCCTCCGGCCCGTTCTCGCCGAATCGGCTCGGCCGGACGAACCGGTTGCCGCTGCTGCGCTCGGACCGGCCGCCGCCACCGCCCGGCATGCCGCCGGGCCCGTGGGCGCCGGCCATTCCGGCCGCTCCGGCGGTGCGGGTGGTGCCGCTGCCGACGGCAGCTCCGCCGGTGCCGGACCCGCCTCGGCCGGTCCCGGTGCCGCCGAGCCCGGAGCCCGAGCCGGACCGCATGGCGTCCCCGGTGCCCGAGGCCATGCTGAGGCCCGACTTTCCGGGCACGATCCGGCCGCCCGCGCCGGAGACCGAGCCGCCGCGTCCGAGGCCGCCCGCCGCACCGCCTCCCGCACCGCGCCCGGCGCCGCCCGCACCGCCCATCGCGCCACCGACGACCCCGCGCGAGCCCGTACCACCGACCCCGCCGACCCCGCGCGAGCCCGTACCACCGACCCCGCCGACTCCGCGCGAGCCCGTACCGCCGACTCCGCCGGGGCGGGTGGAGGTCGCCCCGCCGGTCATGCCGCCGTACCGGGCGGAGCCGGGCCGGGTGCCTCCCCCGAGTCCGCTGCCGCCGCCCAGGCCCCCGAGCCCGCCGAACGGGGAGCCGCCGCCGAATGCCCCGCCCGCACCGGAGCCGCCGAGCCCGGAGGAGCCCGTTCCCGACCCGGACCAGGGGCTGAGCCCGGAGGGGCTGTACGTGCTGCCGCCGGCGCCACCGCCGGTGTAGCCGGGCATGCCGGCCAGGCCCAGGCCGGGGGAGCTGCTCGGCTTGAACACCGGCATTCCCGCCCCGCCACCGCCACCGCCACCGCCGACGCCCGCACCGCCCGTACCCAGGCCTGCGCCGGGCACCGTCCGGCCGACCGGGGAGGGCGCCTGGAACGGTTGGAGGGAGGACAGTTGCGGCTTGTACGCGCTCCCCGAGCCGCCGTCGGGGCCGCCGGACATGCCGACGTCGCCGGGCATGCCGGCACCGCCGGCGCCGTTCGGCACGCCGCCGGTCGGGGTCAGCGAGTCCAGCCCGGTGGTCGGGTGCTGCAGGGTGCTCGCGTCGAGAGCGGTGGTGGCGGTGGGCCGGGTGGCGCCGGTGCCCGAGCCCGCGCCACCGGAGCCGCCGAGGCTGGCGACCTGTCCGGCGCTGGTCATCCGCTCGACGTGTCCGGCGCTCTGCCGGAGCATCGTGTCGACGCTGGAACCGACCTGTCCCACGTAGGTGTTGTAGGTGTCCGCCGCCGTCTTGATGCCTTCGGACTGGGCGATGTCGTCGTGCTTGCCGGCCGGGTTCTGCTCCATGTAGTCCTTGGCGTACTGCAGTTCCCGGACCATCTCGGTCTTGGTCTGGGTGACCGCCTGGTGCGCGCCGCGCAGTGACCGCGCCATGGCGACCCCGGCGTCCAGGGTGGTGACCGCGTGCGACTGGTCGGTGCCCGCGTACTTGCGCAGGTAGCCCTCGAAGCTGTCGGCCGCGGTGCCGGACATGTTGGCCATCGCGCGGTTGGCGCTCGCCACGATGGTGCGCACGGCCGGTTCCGCGGCGTTGTTCCACGCCTCCCAGGCATCGGCCAGCTCCGCCAGCAGCTCTTCGTTGGCATTGGGGAAGAGGATTCCGGAGCCGTGTTCGTTGCTCTGGACGACCTTGAGCACCTCGGCGAGGTCGGACGGGAGCTCGATCATGACGGGGTCGCTCATTTCGGCTGGCTGGCCGGCTGGCCTGGGGCGGGCGGTGTGGTGGGTGACGACGTGCTGCTCGGATGGGAACTGCTGCTCGTGGAGGTACTGCTGATGGAACGTGGCCCGGCCGGAGGTGGTGGTTCCGCCGGAGCTGTCGGATCACGGCGCTGCCAACGGCGGCGACCGGCCGGGGCGCGAGGGGCCGAGGAGGTCCGTGCGGGCCCGGTGGGCCCGGTGGGCCCGGTGGGCCGACGGTGGCGGGCGGGTCGGTCCCGGCGGTGCGCCCGGGGACCGACCCGTCAGCCACCGGGCTAGATGAGCATGTTGCGGCCGCCGGCCGGCGCGTGCGGCTCCGGGTCGGGGGCGGAGTCGCGCTCGTTGTAGTCCAGGTCCGGCGCGTCCGGGTCGTGGTAGGTCGGCGCGGACTCGGGCGAGGACGAGGTCAGGGTGATCGGGTCCTTCTGCGGGACGCGCGGCGTGACCGGCGTGACGCGCGAGGCCGGGACCGCGTCGCCCTCCGCGCGGGCGCCGTTGAGCCGCGTCAGCTCGGCGGCCTGCGCGTCGTCGGTCTGCCGGTGCTGCTTGCACATCAGCTCCAGGTTGGCCGCCAACTGGGCCGAGTTCTGGAGGTACTTGCGCACCCCGTCGAACACCTGCTGCTGGTGCTCGGGCAGACCGCCGACGGCCGAGCCGCCGCCGGTCAGCGACTTCCCGACCGCGTCCGTACCGTACGCGGCCGGCCGGATCTGCTTGATCACGGCCTCCAGGCGCGCCGTCGGCGCCTCCAGGTCGTCGAGCATGGTCCGGATCGCCTTGGCCGCGGCCTCGACCTCGTCGAGATTGATCTGGAACGACGTACCGCTCACGTGCTGCCCACCCCTTGTCCCCCCAGGCTTGCGCCCGGTCCCGTCCGGCCCGGTCCCCGTGTGGACCGGGCCGCTGAACGATCACAAAACTCCGTTCCCGCCGACGGGCGGGACGGTCTCCCCCCGTCAGAGTGTGGTCGCGCCGCCGGGGCCCACCACGTGCAGCCCGGTGTCGCCGAAGGCGATGGCGAGCGGGACCCGGTCCAGCCCGGCCTCGTTGAGCAGCGTGCCGCTGGCGACGTGCCACAGCCGCAGGGCCGCGTGCTGGTCGCCCGTCGCCAACAGGGCTTCGCCGTCGAGGTTCTGGAAGACCACGCTCCGTACGGCGGCGTCGCCGCCCGGGAGTTCCGCGGCCCGGGTGCCGTCCTGGGCGTCCCACAGCAGGACGCCACCGCCGGCGCTGCCCCCGACGACCACCTGCCGGTCGCCGAGCAGCCCGAACGCGAGCGCCTCGACCGGGCCGCCGAGGCCGGTCAGTTCGGCCCCCGGCCGGCCGTCCAGGGCGTCCCAGAGCCGCACCACACCGTCCGTGCCGCCGGTGGCGACCATCCGCCGCCCCGCGACCGGGCCGACGGCCAGCGCCGTCACGCCACGCGGGTCGGCGGCCAGCCGCAGCAGCGGGCTGCCGGTGACGGCGTCGCGGACCCGGACCGTGCCGTCGGCGCCGGCCGAGACCAGCAGCGCGTCGCCGTCCTCGACGGGGTCGGCGAAGGCGAGCCCGAGGACCGCGCCGGTGTGCGGCGTCGGGACGGACAGCGGTACGCCGTCCCGGGGGTCCAGGCAGCGGACCGCGCCGGTGGCGGTGCCGCACACGATCAGCGGCCGGTCGTCGGTCCGGCACAGCGCCACCGAGGTGACGGGGCCGCCGTCCGGGACGGTGACCCGCAGTTCGGTGCGCAGGGTGGCGTCCCACAGGCGCAGGGTGCCGTCGCCGTAGCCGGCCGCGAGCACCGGGCGGCCGTCCAGCTCGCCGGAGGCCAGGGCGTTCACCGGGAAGCCGGCCTCGGCCGGGGTGCACTCGCCGAGGCCGGCGCCGGTGGCCGGGTCCCAGAAGGTCAGGCTGCCGCTCTCGTCCCCGGTGACCAGGACGGGCCGGCCGGCCGGGCGGACGGCGGCGAGTCCGGTGAGCCAGCGGCGCTCGGCGGGCCAGCCGTTGAGTGCCTTGCCGGTGAAGACGTCCCAGGTGCGGATGGTGCCGTCGAGGGCGCACGAGGCGAGCAGCGGATCGGTGTCGGGGGTGAGGAAGGCGAGCCCGGTGACCGTGCCGGAGTGGCCGGTGAGCACCGCGACGGGCTGTCCGGTGGCGAGGTCCCAGAGCCGGATCGAGCCGTCGAGCCCGGCGGAGGCGAGCACCGCCTGGTTGCCGAGGGCGAGGACGGCGAGGACGGTGACCCGGTCGGTGTGGCCGACCAGCAGGTGGAGCTGTTCGCCGGTAGCGGCGTCCCAGACCCGGACCACCGCGTCGTCGCCGGCGGCGGCCACCAGGTCGAGGTCGGCGCAGCGGGCGTGGCACAGCGCCGCGGCGCCGTTCCCGGCGACCGGCAGCAGGCCGAGCGCGCGGCCGTCCTCGGCGTGCCAGGCCTGGACCTCGCCCTCGCGGCCGGCCGAGAAGACCAGCGGCACGCCCTGGACCAGTCCGGCGGTGACCGCCTGGGCGCCTTCGCCGCCGGCGGTGCCGTGCAGCAGGGCGCCGGTGGCGGCGTCCCAGACCTGCACCGCGCCGTCCTCGCCGCCGACCGCGAACAGGTCACGGCCGCCCGCGGTGCCGAGGGCGACTGCGGTGGGCAGCACGCCGGCGTCCGAGTCGGAGCCGCCGAGCGGGACGGAGCCGTCCAGGGTGGCCAGTCCGAAGCCGAGGCCGGGTTCGGCGAGCGCGTAGGCGGGGCGGCCGGCCACGGTGCCGATGGCGGCCGCGGGCCGGGCGGCGGGCTCGGTGGGCGCGGGGTCGGGCTCGTCGAGGGCGATCAGCGCGCTGGGCAGCCGGCCGGCCGCCGCCGGGTCGAGGACCTGCGCGGCGAGCGCCTCCAGAGCGTTGCCGACCCCGGGCAGGGGTGCCTCGGTGGTGTCGTCCCAGATCTGGTCGCCGGCCGGCAGCAGGCCGAGTACGGCGAGTCTGCGGCCGGTGGCGGGGGTGGTGAGGGCCGGGTCGCCGGGGGCGAGTCCGGGGCGCGCCTTGCGCAGCGCCGACAGGACCCGCTCGAGCAGTGCCGGGTCGATCCTCCCGGTGCGTGTCACCAGGGTGTCGGCCGTGCGGCGGCCGGCCCGGATCGTGCCGTCGGGGCCGACGGCCAACTCGACGTACCCCGAGGGGAGTCCCTCGTGGCCGGTGGTGAGCAGCAGGCCAGGGCCGACCGGTTCGTCAGGCACTGTCCCGGTGACCGGAGTTCCGGCTTCCTCCGACATGTCGCTCTCCTCTCCGACGGGTGTCCCGTCGGTCACGTTCCGCCGCGAAACGCCCCCCGCGCGCGATCCTGATCCGGCGTCAGCAAAGGTCCTCGGGCGTAAGGGTGGCGTACACGGCGTCGTGCAGCCTGTGGGTCCGGGAGCTGCGGAACAGTTCCGACCGGTACCCTGCGCGGCGGAATCCGATATACGCACCAACCACCTGAACCGGCATGTTCTCGGCCGCAGCGTACGCGTCAATCCGGCTCAGTTCCAACTGCTCGAAGCCGAAGCGACAGATCAGCCGAAGGGCGGCGCTCGCCACCTTGAGACTGCGGGCCCGGGGCAGCAGCCAGACCGCGGCCTCGGCGGCGGCCTCGGCGGGCCGCAGGTCGACGAGTTCGGCCCAGCCGACCGCGGGGCCGTCCTCGAGCGCCACCGAGAAATAGGCGGCCCGGCCCTCGGCCCAGAGCAGCGGAGGGACGGTGGCGATCCAGCGTTCGGCCGACGCGAGGTCCTGATGGGGGATCACTCCCTGCATGAACTCGCGTACCAACGGGTCACGGGTGCCGGCCAGGACGGTGGCGGCGTCGCCGACCACGGGGTGGCGGATCGTCACCTGGCCGTCCGTCATGGACGGTACCGGAAGCGTGTTCAGTGGGCGCACGGTCAGCCCCCTTCGACGCGCCGGGGCGGCCCATCAGATCACCTCTACGCGCGGAGATCAACCCGCCGACCAACGGGGGTCGGGGCCTCCCCGAAGGCTCCGCGGACTCCGGCGCGAGCACGGTCGGACACGAAGCATCCGGCTCCCGAGGGTGCCCCTGGGAAGGGCGCACCCACCGGAGGTCCGCACCGCCCGGCCGGCCGCGGCAGCGAACTTTTACTCAGTGGTAACAAACCTTACGATTCGATGACGCGTCACTCCGCCGCGGGCGCCGGCCGTGTGCGCGGGTGTCGCGGTCAGTCAGGAAGCCCGCCGTCGCCGGCCGTTCGCACGGACGTCGACCGCCGTCGAGGCCGCCGGGTTCGGGGCACTCGGGCCCTTGGTAACGTCCGGGCATGGCGGCTCCTGCGGACGCGGACCGGACGCACCCCGGCGGGGCGGTCCGGGTGGCGACGTTCAACGTCCTGCACGGCCGGGTGGTCCGGGCCGGCCGGCCCGGGGCGCTGCCGCCGGACGGGCGCGCGGCAGGTCCGCTCGCCGACGCCGTGGCATCGCTGGACGCGGACGTCCTCGCACTGCAGGAGGTCGACCACCTCCAGGACCGCTCCGGCAGGATCGACCAGGCCCGGGCCGCAGCCGAGGCGGCGGGTGCGGTGGACTGGCGCTACGCCTCGGCGCTGCACGGTCGTTCGGTGCTCGGACAGGGCTGGGTCCTGGACCCGTCCGTCCCCCGCCTGCGGGTGCACGGCCCCGAGGCGGCCGGCGCGGACGGCCCCGCTGTGCCCTCGCACGGCCTCGCCCTGCTGTCGCGGCTCCCGGTACTGCGCTGGCGGGCGGTACGGCTGTCCCCGGCGCCGGCCGCCCTCCCCCTGCGGGTGGTCGGCCGCGGCGGCCTCACCGTCGTCCGGGACCGGCCGCGGGTGGCGCTGGCCGCCGTCCTGGCAGGGCGGCGGGGCCCGTTCACCGCGGTGGCGCTCCATCTCTCCTTCGTGCCGGGCTGGAACGTCCGCCAACTCCTCGCGGTGCGGCGCTGGATCGCCGCCATGCCGCTCCCGCACGTGCTGCTCGGCGACCTGAACCTGGTCGGCCCGCTGCCCCGGCTGGCCCTGGCCGCCGCCGGGGCCGCCGGATCCGGCCGCCGGGAAGTCGCCGAACGCCTGCACCGGGGTGCCGCCGCGCAGGCCGATCGGACCCTTGACGGCGTTGCCCCGCAGCGCCGTTGGCAGCGGGCGGCCCGCGGGGCGACCTATCCCGCGCACCGGCCGATGGTCCAGCTCGACCACGTGCTGGTCCGCGGCGTTCACCTGTCCCCGGTCCGTCCGGCCGCGACCCCGGCCACCTCGCTCTCCGACCACCGGCCCCTGGTGGCCGAGCTGCCGCTGTAGGCCCCGACCGGCCCGGACGGCGGGGCGGGGCCCCTGCGGGACGTCCGGGTGCCCCGGTGGCGGGCCCTGCCCCGTGCCCACCACCGGAGCCGGCCCCGCCCGTGGCCCGAGCGGCGCAGCAGGTGGCGCCGGGCGATCGCGATGTGGTGCAGGCTGGGTGGCGGGCCCCCGGTTCCGTGGTCCTCCCCCGGACGCGGAATCCGGGATCGCCGTGGAAGGAGGCCGTGATGGCCAGGCCGGTGTGGACCGGGGTTCTGTCGTTCGGGCTGGTGACCGTCCCGGTGTCGCTGTACACGGCGACGGACAGCCACACGGTGCGTTTCCACCAGCTGGAGCGCGGGACCTCGGACCGGGTGCGCAACAAGCGGGTCAACGAGCGCACCGGCGAGGAGGTGGAGTTCTCGGACATCGTCAAGGGCTTCGAGGTCGGGTCGGGCGAGTACGTCGTCGTCGAGCCGGACGAGCTGGAGCAGATCTCGCCGGGTCGCTCGCGCACCATCGACGTGTCCGGGTTCGTCGATCTCTCCGAGGTCGACCCGATCTTCTTCGACAAGACGTACTACCTCGGCCCGAAGGGCAAGGAGTACACCAAGATCTACGGGCTGCTCACCAAGGCGTTGGAGAAGAGCAACCGGGCCGGGCTGGCGATGTTCGCGATGCGCGGCAAGGAGTACCTCACCGCGGTCCGCGCCGAGAACGGCCTTCTGGAGCTGCACACCATGCACTTCGCCGACGAGGTCCGAGACCCTCGCCGCGAGATCGACAACCTCCCCACCGGCGACGCGAGGTACAGCGGCCAGGAGCTCGGCACCGCCGAGCAGCTCATCGACATGCTCGCGGTCGACTGGAACCCCGAGGACTACCACGACACCTTCGAGGAGCAGGTCCGCAAGCTGATCGAGGACAAGGCCGCCGGCCGCGAGATCGCCGTCTCCCAGGGACCGCCGGCCGAGGCCACCAACGTCGTCGACCTGATGGACGCGCTCAGACGCAGCCTGGAGGCCGCCCGCGGCCCGGACGCCGAGGACGCCCGGGGCGGTGAAGGCGGCAAGGGCGGCGAGGGCGGGCGCAGGGCGACGGGGCGCGGGCCGGCCCCGAAGTCCGTTCGCCGTACCCCGAAGGCGACGGGTGGGACGAAGAGCACCTCCGCCGCCTCCGCCTCCGCGAAGAAGCCGGCCGCCGGGAAGGAGGACCTCTCCGCCCTCACCAAGGCCGAGCTCTACCGACGCGCCACCGAGTACGACATCGCCCACCGCTCCACCATGACCCGCGACGAGCTCCAGGACGCCGTCCGCAAGGCCGGCCGCCGGCTGCGCACCGCCTCCTGACCACGGCCGTCCCGGCGGATCGACGGAACGGCGGGGCGTTTCCCGCCGGAGCTCCTCCCGCCCGGACGTTCCGTACGAACGTCGCGCCTGCCCCGCGATCGGGCGTCCAATCGGGGTGGCGCGGTCTCCCGGCCGTCATGGGCCGGCCGCGCTCCCACTCCCTGCCGTTTCCCGGCGGGTCGAGTTCCGCGTCGTACAGGCCGTTCAGCGGGTGGATCGCGCCGGGCCCGGAGGTCGCGGTGCCAGCCGGGCCCTCGTCAGCGCTGCTCGTCGTCGTCGGACCACGTCCGGGTGTCGCGGGGCCTGACGTACGGTTCCGCGCCTCTCGGCAGGCCGCCCTCGATCGCGCGTTCACGGGAGAGCTCGGCGTCGAACTCGAGACCGAGGAGGACGGCGAGGTTGGAGATCCACAGCCAGACGAGGAAGACGATGACGCCGGCCACGGTGCCGTAGGTCCTGTTGTAGGAGGAGAAGTTCGCGACGTAGAGGGCGAACCCGGCGGAGGCCGCCGTCCAGAGCACGACCGCGAGCACGCTGCCGGGGGAGATCCAGCGGAATCCGCGGTCGCGCACGTTGGGCGCGGCCCAGTACAGCAGGGCGATCATCAGCACCACGAGGAGCACCAGGACCGGCCACTTGACGATCGACCACACCGTCAGCCCGGTGCTCCCGACGCCCAGGGCCCGGCCGACGCGGTCCGCCAACGGGCCGGTGAACACCACGATCACGGCGCTCGCCGCCAGCAACGCCATCAGCAGCAACGTCAGCCCCAGGCGCAGCGGCGTGGTCTTCCACACGGGGCGGCCCTCGCGAATGTCGTAGACCGCGTTGGCCGAGCGGATGAAGGCCGCCACATAGCCGGAGGCCGACCACAGGGCGCCCGCCAGTCCCACGACCATCAGGACCGTGCCGCTGCCACCGCTGTTCTGCAACTGTTCGACGGCGTTGCGCAGGATGTCCCGGGCCGGGCCGGGGGCGAGGTCCTGCAGGTTGTCCAGGACGGCGCCGGTGGCGGACCGCCCGACGACACCGAGCACCGAGACCAGCACGAGCAGCGCGGGAAAGACCGCCAGGACGCCGTAGTAGGTGAGGGCCGCCGCCCGGTCGGGGAGCTCGTCGTCGAGGAACTCCCTGCCGGTGCGGCGCAGTACCGCCCGCCAGGAGCGCCGGGGCAGCTCGCCGAGCGCGTCCGGGGCCGCCTCCTCGACCTGCCGGCTCGGGCCGGGGCCGCCGTCGGCGCCGTCCCGGCCTTGGGTCGTGTGTCCGTGACTGAAGATGGGTGCCATACCGTGCGTCTGTCCGCACCGACCGCGGTGAACCACTTCCGGCGCGCCTGCGGGTTCGCCGACGCGGCGTCGCGGTCTCCCGCCCCCGCGGGTTTGCCGTCGGCCCGGGCGGACAGACGGCCGGCATGGCAGTCACCCGTCTCACCCAGCCCGTCCCGCTCGCCGCGGACGGAGCCGGCGCCCACCTGTGGCTCATCGCCGTGGGCGCCGTCCTCGTCCTCGCCATCCTCCTCGCCTTCGTCCTGGGGCAGCGCCGCAAGGACCGCGAACCGCCGCCTGCCGACCTGCGCGCGGCGCGCCACGCTCGCCCGCGGCGTCAGGGCCCGCCGGACTGACCGCAGCCCTGGCGCGGTGCCGTGCCTGAGTCGCCCGGCGGTGCGCCACCGTGATCGGCGCCACGGGCGGCAGAGTGGTCCGGTGACGATCCTGACCTCCCGTGGCATCGGTGCTCTGCTGCTCGGCTGTCTGACCGCCGTCTCGCCCCCGTTGTCCGCCGTCGCCTCCGGTACCGGCGCCGGCGCCGGCGGGTGGGGCACCGCCGAGCGGATCGCACCGGGCGTGGACTACCGGGCGTTCACCGTCCCGGGCTCGCACGGCGGCACGCGTGTGCATGTGCTGACGGTGGATCTGCGTCGGCCCGGTGTCCGGGCCGGCCTCCTCTACCCCGGCGCGGTGGCCGCACGGCGGGCGGTGTCCCGGATGGTCGAGGAGCAGGGCGCGGTGGCGGGGATCAACGGCGACTTCTTCGACATCGACGAACGGCAGCACCCCGGCGTCGAGGTGACCGGTGCCGCGTCGGGCCCGGCCGTCCGGGCCGGCAGAGCGCTCAAAGCGGCGGTGCCGCAGGGGCAGCGGTTCGGCTGGACCCCGCCACCCGGCGACACCAGCCAGGACGTGTTCGGCGTCGGCGTGGACGGCGTCGCGCGCACGGCCCGCCTCACCCTGCGCGGCCGGCTGTACACGCCGCTGGAGAGCCTGCCCCTGGGCGGGCTCAACCAGTACGCCCTGCCGGTGGACTCGATCGGCCTGTTCACCCCGCAGTGGGGCCCGCCCTCGCGCGCCCGCGCCGTCTGCGGCACCGACCGGAACCGGGCCGCGCCCTGCACCGGCGACAGCCACGAGCTCACCGTCCGCCACGGCCGGGTCGAGTCCGCCGCGGCCGACCCGGGACGGGGGACGATCCCCGCCGACGCCCTCGTGCTGCTCGGCCGGGAGGCCGGCGCCGACGCCCTGCGCCGCCTCGGCGTCGGTACCCCGGTCCGGGTGGACTACCGGCTGGCCTCCGACAGCGCCGTGCCGTTCTCCTTCGCCCTCGGCGCCTACCCGCTGCTGCGCGGCGGCCGGCCGCTGCCCGGCCTGGACACGGCCGCAGCCCTGCCCCGCTCCGCGGTCGGCATCTCCGCCGGGGGACGTGTTCTGCGGCTGCTGTCCACCGACGGCCGCGAGGGCACGTCCACCGGGCTCACCCTGAGTGAGCTCGCGGACGTGCTGCGCTCCCTGGACTGCGACGAGGCGTCCTACCTCGACGGCGGGGCATCCGCGACCCTCGCGACCCGAGACCCCGGCACCGGCCTCGTCACCGTCCGCAACCACCTGGACAAGGACACCGAACGCGAAGTCCCCAACGGCATCGCCGTGTTCTCCCCCTGAGTTCCGGCCTCCCGCCTGCCGGTTGAGGCGCCTGCCACGACCACCGGTGGACCACCGGTACGCGACCCGTACGCCGACCGGTTCGATCCGCCGCGGCCGGGCAGACGACCCGTATGGCGACTGAGCACACGGAGACCGAACGCAAGTACGACGGCGCCACGGACCGGCCGCTGTCGGCGGCGGAGCTGCCACGGGTGGCCCGGCTGCGGGCCGGTGGCACGCTGAAGCTGGACGCCGTCTACTACGACACCCCCCAGCTGCACCTGCTCCGCCGGGGCATCACCCTGCGCAGGCGGACGGGAGGCCACGACGCCGGCTGGCACCTGAAGACGCCGGGGCCCGACGACAGCAGGACGGAGGCCCGGCTGCCCCTCGCCGCCGGCGACCTCCGCCACCCGCCGGCGGAGCTCGTGGCGCGGACGCGCGCCGACGCCCGGGGCGAGCCGGTCGCCCCGGTGGCCCACCTGCGGACCAGGCGCGACCTGACGAATCTGGTCGACGAGAAGGACCGCACCCTGGCCGAGCTGGCCCGCGACACGGTCTCCGCCGAGCTCCTCGGGGGCGGGGCGCGCCGCGACGGCGGCCCCGCCCCCGCGCGGGCCGTCACCTGGGTCGAGACCGAGGTCGAGCTGGCCGCCGGAGGCCCCGGGCTGATCGAGGAGGTCGAGGCGCAGCTGCTCCGGCGGGGACTGCACCGGTCGGCCTCCGGGTCCAAGCTCGGCCGCGCCCTCGCGGGCCGGCTGGCGGCGGGCGACGGCTCGGACACCCCGGATGTCCGGGACACGTCCGAGGCAGCAGGTACCGGCGCCACGCCAGGATCGGTCGGCGCAGCGCTCACCGCCTATCTGCGCACCCAGTACGCCGCCCTGCGCGCCCTCGATGCGGCCGTCCGGCTGGACGAACCGGACGCGGTGCACCGCATGCGCGTCGCCGTCCGGCGGCTGCGCAGCGCCCTGGCGGCGCACCGCCGGCTCCTGGACCGAACCGCGACCGACCGCCTCGACCGTGAACTCCGCCGGCTCGGGAAGGTCCTCGGCAGGGCACGGGACGCCGAGGTGCTCGCCGAGCGCCTCGGCCGGCAGGCGGCGCAGCTGCCGCCCGCCGGGCATCCGGCCGCGGTCGGCGCGGCGATCCGGGACTGGTTCGACGCGCGCTACCGGGCCGCGCACCGGGACGCCGTCCGCGCGATGGACGGCCGGCGCTACTTCGCCCTGCTGGACGACCTGGAGCGGTTCGTGTCCAGCCCGCCGCTGAACGGCCGCGCCGAGCGGGGCCGGTCCGAGGCCCGCCGGATGCTGCGCAGGCAGCGGCGGCGCACCACCCACCGGCTCGGCGACGCACTCGCCCTGGCTCCGGGAGCGCGGCGGGACCGGGAACTTCACCGAGCCCGCAAGGCGGCCAAGCGCGCCCGGTACGCGGCGGAGAGCGTCAGCGTCCTCGTCGAGCGCCCCGCCATCCGTACGACCCGCCGGATGAAGAAGGTCCAGAAGCCGCTGGGTGCCCACCAGGACGGTGTGATGGGCGAGCAGGCGCTGGCCGAGCTCGCCGCGGCCCCCGCGCAGCGGGGCAAAGCCGCCTTCGGCCTCGGCATCCTCTACGCCCGGCAACGGGCGGACGCCCGACGGCATGTCGAGAAGGCCGCCAAGGCGCACCGGCGCCTGACGACCTGACGTACGCCGTTCGGGCGCGCCGGCTGCGGACAGGCGGGAGACCGCGCGGTCAGGCGACGGTGAGGACGATCTTCCCCAGGGTTCCGGCCTTCTCCCCGACGCGGTGGGCGTCGCCCGCCCGCTCCAGCGGGAAGGCGGGGCCCATCAGCGGGCGCAGCTGCCCGGTCCGGACGAGGTCGCTGATCGCCAGCAGGCCGGTGCGGTCCGGCTGGACGAGCATGAATCCGGCCCTGACGCCCCGCTCGGCGGCCTGCGGGATGACGGCGTCCTCCTCCGGGGAGGGGAGGGAGACGAGCGTTCCGCCGTCCTTGAGGGTGGCGAGGGTCGCGGCGGTGTTGGCGCCGCCGAGGCTGTCGAGCACGAAGTCGACGTCGCGCACGACGGTGTTGACGTCGACGGCGGTGTAGTCGAGCAGTTCGTCCGCGCCGAGGGCGCGCAGAGCGTCGTGGTTGGCCGTCCGGGCGGTGGCGATCACGTGGGCCCCGAAGGATGCGGCGATCTGGACGGCGAGGTGTCCGACACCGCCGGCCGCGGCGTGGATCAGGACGCGCTGGCCGGCCTGTACCCGGCCGACGTCCACCAGTGCCTGCCGGGCGGTGAGCCCGGCGAGCGGCAGCGCGGCGGCCTCGGCGTGGCCGAGTTCGGCGGGCTTGTGGGCGAAGTGCCGGGCGGGCGCGGCGACGTACTCGGCGTAGGCTCCCGCCTGCTCGGGGAAGAGCGGCATCCCGTAGACCTCGTCGCCGGGCTGGAAGAGGCGTACGCCGAGGCCGACGGCCTCCACCACGCCGGAGACGTCCCAGCCGAGCACGAACGGGGGCTTGCCGAGGAAGGCGCCGTGCTCGCGGGTCTTCCAGTCGATCGGGTTCACGCCGGCCGCGTGCGTGCGGACCAGGATCTCGCCGACGCCCGGCTCGGGGCGATCGGTCTCGGTCGGCCGCAGCACCTCGGGGCCGCCGAGGGTGTCCTGGGTGATCGCACGCATGGTCTTGCCGCTCATGGGGGTCCTTCCGGGGTGGGTCTTCGTTCCGGTGATTACTCTCCGGCAGGCTCGGACCCCGCACCAGTGGCCCGATGGCCATGATGTGAAAGAATCGGGCCATGCACCGAGTAGCCGTCCTCGCCCTCGACCAGGTCTATCCGTTCGAGCTGGGCATTCCGGCCCGGGTCTTCGGGATCGCCCGCACTCCGGCCGGGGAGCCGGCGTACGAGGTGCTGGCCTGCACGGTCGACGGAGGCCCGGTGCGCACCAACGGCGGGTTCGGCGTGACCGTCGACCACACGGCCGAGGTGCTGGCGACGGCCGACACGGTCGTCGTCCCGCCGTTCTCGCCGCCGCACCCGGTGTACCAGGACGGCACCCTGCCCGGGCCCGTCGCCGACGCGCTGGCCCTGGTCAGACCGGGGACGCGGCTGGTCAGCATCTGCGCGGCCACCTACGTACTGGCCGCCGCCGGGCTTCTCGACGGGCGCCCGGCCACCACCCACTGGGCGTTCACCGAGTCGTTCGGCGCGCTCTTCCCCCGGGTGCGGCTCGACCCGAAGGTCCTCTTCGTGGACGACGGTGACATCCTCACCTCGGCGGGCGCGGCGGCCGGGATCGACCTGTGCCTGCACATCCTGCGCCACGACCTGGGCAGCGAGGAGGCCAACCGGGTCGCCCGCCACTGCGTGGTGCCCCCGTGGCGGGACGGCGGCCAGGCCCAGTACATCGAACGCCCGGTGCCGCAGTCCTCCATCGCCACCACCGGCCCCACCCGCGCCTGGGCGCTCGACCACCTCGGCCGGCAGCTCCCGCTCGCGGAGCTGGCCGCCCACGCCTCACTCAGCGTGCGCACCTTCACCCGACGCTTCCGCGAGGAGGTCGGGCTGAGCCCCAACCAGTGGCTCACCCAGCAGCGCATCGCCCTCGCGCGCTCCCTGCTGGAGACGACCGACCTGCCGGTCGACGCGATCGCCCACCGCTGCGGCTTCGGCACCGGCACCTCCCTGCGCCAGCACTTCCACACCGCCGTCGGCGTCCCGCCACTGGCCTACCGGCGCACCTTCCAGGCCAAGGAGCCGACCGCCTCATAACGGCCGTACAAGGGCTGCGTCGTCAGGGTTTCGGCTCGCCGGCCGACGGTCCGTCAGTTCTCCTGCCGGTCGCTCCGCCGATGGCAACACAGGGCTCGGCCGGTCACCGACGGTGCGGTGACCGGCCGAGCCGCAACCACGGAGCGTCACCACCCAGTTGCACCGGTTCCCGTCCGGCGGGACCATGAAGGCAGGGAAGGTCACCTCCCACGCCACGCCAGCCTGATTGCGCAGAAAGGCGTTGGCCCCATGCGTGACCCCGATGTCGGAGACCCGGATCCCCTCCGCCGCGAGGCGCCCCCGAGGAGGTCGTCCCGCGCTCGGGGTCGCGGCCGCGGCGGACGCCGGTCCCCGCCGCCGGCCGGTTCCGCCCACGGCCGGCGAGGAGGCGGTGGGTGATGGCGGAGTTCGATCCCGGACCGACGGAGCAGTTCGCCAAGCTGTTCGCACAGGTGCCCGATCCGCCCGTCGAATCGGCGTTCTGGTTCGACTGGGGGCCGATCTTCTACCGAGGCCGGCTCGACGGATCGGCCCGGGTGCTGATCGTGGCCTCGGACCCGGGGCCGACCGAGCGGGTCACGCTGGTCTGGAAGGCGCCGGACTGATGGCGGTCGTCCTGCGTGGCACGGTCGTCACCTTCGACGGCGAGCACCGGATCCTCGACCCCGGCGCCGTGTACGTCGGCGACGACGGCCGCCTGGCCGGGGTGCTGGCCGCCGGTCAGGAGCCGCCCACCGGGTTCTCGGCGGCGCCGCGGATCGACACCGGCGGGTTGATCCTCCCGGGCCTGGTCGACCTCCACAACCACATCGCCTACAACACGCTCCCGCTGTGGGAAGCGGTCGGCGTCCCGTACCTGCACCACGACCGCTGGGTCGGCGAGACGGATCCGCCCGCCTACTCCACGTCCGTGACCTGGCCCGCCAAGGTGCTCGGCCGGGCCGCGCCCGAGGCGCTGATCAAGTACGCCGAGGTGAAGGCGCTGATCGGCGGGACCACGTCGATCCAGGGCCCTCCCCGCTCGACGCGCCCCGTCGACGGCTGGCTCCTTCGGATCATCGACAACGAGAAGCTGCCGGCGGGCACCGACATGGTGATGACGGCGGCACTCCAGCTCGATGCCGACGTGCTGCGGGAGGACCGCGCGCCGCGGCTCGACGGGACCCGCGTGCTGATCTACCACGTCGCGGAGGGCAGGCCGGGATCGATCGTGCACCGCGAGTTCGAGGAGCTCGAACCGTGCCTGAAGCCGGGCCTGATCGGTGTGCACGGCACCGCGCTGACCGCCGACGACTTCCGGCAGTGGCAGGACGCGGTGGCGGGGATCGACGCCGCGGAGAAGGGGACCGTCGTGTGGTCGCCGTTCTCCAACTACTGGCTGTACCACGACACGACGGACGTCGCCGAGGCCGACCGGAAGGGGTTGCGGATCGCACTGGGCTCCGACTGGTCGCCGTCCGGGACCAAGCACGTGCTGGGCGAGCTCAAGGTCGCCGACGCCGTCAACCACCACGACCTCGGCGGGCGCTTCAGCGACCGCGACCTGTGCGACATGGTCACCGCGAACCCGGGCGACGCACTGGCGACCGCCTGGGGGCCGCAGGTGGGACGCCTGGAGAACGGCAGCGCCGCGGACCTGCTCGTGCTCGAACGCCACGATCCGACCCGGGACGCTTACCGCAACCTGATCGACGCGACCGAGCGTCACATCGCCCTGGTGCTGGTGCGCGGCCGGCCGTTCTACGGGACACCCGCGCTGATGGCCGCCGCCGGGGCGACGGACACCGACCCGATCACGACGGCCGGCCGCCGGCGCAGCGTGGCGGTGCGCCGACCGGGCCGGACCGACGCCCAGCTGGACTGGCCCGGTGTCGTACGCGCGCTGGAGAAGGTCCGCGACGACCCGGTGGCCGCCTGGCGCGACTCGCAGGCCGCGCTCACGGCCTGGGCCGGCACACTCGACGATCTCGACGCGCCGCTCGTCCTGCTGGGAGACATGCCGGAAGGCACACCGGACGCGTTCGCCGACGCCGACGCGATCCCGCAGGGCCTGGCCGTCCCGCCCCTGGACGCGCTGACCCACGACGCGGCCTACTTCGCCGCCGTGGCGCGCAGCGGCGTGCCCCAGCTGCAGCATCTCGCGGGCTACTACACCTGAGCCCCGACGCGGCACGGCTCCGGCGGCGACGCCGGGGGGCTGACCTGACGGGCGGGTCAGCCGGGTGTCAGGGCGGCATCAGCTCGCCCGGGCATGGTGAGCACACGCCGGGGAGGGCAGACGGACTGCCCGGCCTGGGAGGGGTGCCCGGAGCGGCTCATCGGGTGCCTGGCCGGCAACGGCCGAGCAGGGCCCACGCGGCCCGCGCAGGTTCGAATCCTGCCCTCTCCGCACGCGCCTGCTCCGCACAGGCCGGTTCCACCTCCGACCGGGCGTCAGTCGATCAACACGCCCGGGTTCAGCACCCGTTGGGGGTCGAGGGCGCGCTTGGCCGCCCGCAGCGCGAGGGCGAAGGGTTCGGGGCGCTGGCGGTCGTAGCCGGGGCGGTGGTCCCGTCCGACGGCGTGGTGGTGGGTGATGGTGGCCCGGTGGCGGTGCAGCACCTCGGTCGCCACCGCCTTGAGGTCGTCCCAGACGGCGACCTCCGAGCCCGGCCGGCCGGCGGCGAGGACGGTGAAGTAGGGCGCGGCACCGTCCGGATAGACGTGGGTGAGGCGGCAGTTGACGACGGCGGGATGCCCGGTGGCCCGGTGCGCGGCGGAGCCCACCTCGGTCCGGACGGCCTCGATCAGGGCGGGCAGCCGGTCCCAGGTGGCCGCCGTCTCGAAGGTCTCCGCCACGCCGCCCATCCGGGCCAGGCCGTCGCGCAGGTACGGCATGCGCAGGAAGGCCGCGCGCCAGGCGTCCACGGCCGCGCCCGCCGGTTCCCCGCGCTCGGCAGCCGGTTCCCCGCCGTGGTCGCGGGCCAGGCCGACGGCCTGGGCGAGGCGGTCGTCCACCGGGGCGAAGGCGGACTCGAAACCGAGTACGAGCACCGCCGAACCGTCCTTGGAGACCCCGGACATGGCGGCCTCCCCCGCGTCCAGCAGACGGCAGTTGGCCGGGGCGAGGTCGGACCGGGCGACGGCCCGCACCGCGCCCAGCGCACGGCCGAAGTCCGCGAAGGCCAGTGCGGCGGAGGTCCGGAACCGGGGACGGTCCTGCAGCCGCATCCAGGCCTCGGTGATCACTCCCAGGGCGCCTTCGGAGCCGAGGAACAGCCGGTCGGGCGAGGGACCGGCGCCGGAGGCGGGCAGCCGCCACGACTCGCCCGTACCGGCCGGGGCGACCACACGCAGCGACTCGGTGAAGTCGTCGATGTGGGTCGGCCCGGTGGCGTAGTGGCCACCGGCCCGGGTGGCGAGCCAGCCGCCGAGGGTGGAGAACTCGAAGCTCTGCGGGAAGTGGCGCAGGGTCAGACCGTGCGGGCGCAGCCGGTCCTCGAGGGCCGGGCCGAACACACCGGCCTGGATCCGGGCGGCGCGGCTCTCCCGGTCGACCTCCAGCACCCTGTCCATTCCGGTCAGGTCGAGGGAGAGCACCCCGCGGTGCTCGTCGCCGCGGTACTCCACGCCGCCGGTCACCGAGGACCCGCCGCCGTACGGGACCACGGCGGCGCCGTGCCGTCCGGCCCAGTCGAGGAGGTCGGCGACGTCCTGTTCCCGGGCGGGGCGGGCCACCAGGTCGGGGAGCCGGCCGCTCTGTCCGCGCAGGGCCCGCATCACGTCCCGGTAGGCCTTGCCCATGGCGTGGGCGGCGCGCTGCTCCGGGTCGGCGGTGACCAGGTGTGCCAGCGTTCGCGGCACCTGGACGGCCGGGGCCTCGACGCGGAGGTCGGCGACGCGGGGCACGGGCAGCGGGCGCGGCAGCGTACCGGGGAGCCGGGCGCCCAGCGCGGTGCACTCGGCGTCGTCGAGCTGTTCGTCGGCCCAGCCCCAGCCCCACCACGAGCGGGCGCGGGGCAGGGCGGTCGCGGGATCGGTCATGGCGTGCGGCTCCTCGGGGAAGCTGAACTTACCTATGGGTAAATTACCCTAGGGTAAGATCGTGGTCGTGACCACCAGTCAGAGCAGAGCGGGCACCAAGGGCGTTCCGCGGGCCCACCGCGAGCAGCAGATCCTGGCCGCCGCCACCGTCGAGTTCGGCCGGCGCGGGTACGAGGGCGCCTCGATGGCCGCCATCGCGCAGCAGGTCGGCGTCACCAAGACGCTGCTGCACCAGTACTTCGGCGCCAAGCAGGACCTCTACCTCGCCTGCCTCACCCCGATCGGCGAGCGGCTGCTGAGTGCGATGCGCGCGGCCATGGCCGACGGCGCCGGCGCGCCGGACGCCCCGCTGTCCGTGCTGCGCGCGGTCTTCACCACGCTGGACGGCGCACGGGAGGGCTGGTTCGTGCTCTACGACACGACCCTGCCGACCGACAGCGAGGCCGCCCGCGCCGCCGGTCGGCACCGGGCCGCGATCGACCGGCTCGCGGCGAGCGGCTCCGCCGACGTCCTGCGGGCCGCCGACCCGGCCGGCCCGGCCGACCCGCTCGACGCGGACGCGCTCAAGTACGCCTGGCGCGGGCTGGTCACCGCGCTGGTGCACTGGTGGATCCGCCACCCGGACCAGTCGCCGGACGCCATGGCGGAACGCTGCGTCCGCCTGTTCGCCGCCGCGGGCACCGTGTTCGGCCGGCCGTAGGAGGCCTGCGGTCGGAGACCGGCCGTAGGAGGCCGGCCGGTCCGGTGCCGACACGTCACCGATCCCGCTACCGTCCGGCGTCCCGGCGCGGCGCCGCGTACCTCCGGGCCAGGTGGTGCTGGAGCCGTGCGTGGCGGAACTGGTGGACCGCCCCCGCCTGCCGCAGCACGCCCCGCTGGTAGGCGTCGTCCAGGAAGGCGGTCAGCGCCCACGGCAGCCGCCCGGTCAGCGGGAGCCAGATCCGCGCGAACACCACCCACTGGCCCCAGGCGCTCAGGCTGAACACGCTGCCGGTCGCGGTCACGAGAGCTCCCATGATCCCGAACACGATGCCGAGCACGGGCCCCTGCACGAGGCTGTCGACGACGCCCAGGCCGAGCCCGACCGCCGCTCCGCCCACCAGGGCCTCGAAGAGGACGGTCGCCCGGTTGGTGTTCAGCAGGTCGGCGGGCCGGCCGGCGGACCTGATGTCGACCGGGGACTCCACGCCGGCCAGCAGTGCGGACATCGCCCCGACCACGACCACCAGACCGGCCCCGCCCGCGAGGCCGACCAGAATCCCGCGCAGCAGGACGTCGACCGCCACGCCCGGTACGCCGTCCCACAGGCCGAACACGAGCCCGTCCACGCCGGTGAGCCCCAGCACGCCCACGAACCCGCCGCCCAGTCCGACCGCGAGCCGGCGGCGGTACCCCCTGCGCAGCCGTGGTGCCCCGCGCCGGAGCCGGATGTGCACCCGGGAGGGCTCGAACGCGCCGTCCACGTAGCGGAGCATCAGCCCGTACGTGACACCGAAGGCCAGCCCGATCACCACCCCTCGCGCGCAGGTCAACAGGGCGATGAACTGCGGCCCGCGGCCGCCGAAGCTCTGGCCCCCCAGCACGATCGCCTCCACGAGGACGAACGAGAGCCCACAGACCAGCCAGACCACGAGCATCCGCGAGAACCGGCCCATCGTGGTGCCGACCTGCCACCAGGCGAGGTCGGGCGTGCCGAGCCGCTCCAGGTGTCCGGCGAGATGGCCGAGCCAGTGCGCGGCCCGGTCGGGGTCCCAGTGCCGCTCACGCCCGGCGGATCCGTTGACCGGGCGGCGCCGGTAGACCGTGGGTACGAAAGTGTCCAGCAGGTGGTCCTCGATGGCCCCGGCGGTCGCGAACCGGGACGTGTCCAGCAGGTCCGACGGCGAGTGGTCGGGTGTGTCGCTGTAGACCGTCCGCGCCAGCGCGACCATCAGCGGCGTCCTCAGCACCTCGGTGAGATTCGCGCCGGCCGGGGTCCGCGGCGGCTCACGCAGCACGTCCAGGACCGGCTGCCACACCGTCACCGGGGCCTCGCCCGGCCCGTCAGCCGCGGTCCTGCGGGTGGTGAGCGACAGGTACTCGGCCACATCGGCCGGTGCGAGGTCGACCAGTTCGACCGCGGCGGCCCTCGACAGGACCTTGCTCCTCCCCACCGCTGCCTCGAATTGCGTCCGACGGCTGGTCAGCACCATTGGCAGCGCCGTGACTTCGTTCAGCGCCTGCAGCGCGGACCGCTGCAGGCCGTCGGCGATCTCGTCGAACCCGTCCAGGACCGGCAGGATGCGGTCCGCCCCCACCAGTGTGGCCGCCACGGTCGAGCCGTCGGAGGCGGGCGCGGCCAACCCCGGGTAGTCCCGTACCAGTTGCCCGGCCAGCCAGTCCCGCAGCGGGGTCCGCTCGGGGTTCCACGATCCGAGGCTGAAGATCACCGGCACCGGGTCCCCGGCCGCTCTCCCGGCGAGCAGCCCCAGGACCATCCGGAGCGTCAGGACGGACTTCCCCGATCCCGCCCGGCCCAGCACCACCAGCCGGCCGGACGGAATCCTCCGGTAGACCGTCACGACCTCGCTCAACTCGCCCGCCAGATCCAGTGGACCGGCGTCCCGCTTCGCGCAGATGGTGGCCCAGTGGTCGCGCAGCCCGTCCGGCGCCGGCCGCCACCGCAGCGGCAGCGGGAACGGGTCCCGGATCCGCCGCTGCTCCTCCTCGCGCTGTAGCCGGGACCCGACCTCCGCGGCCAGCAGCCCGGTGGTCCTCGCCAGCCAGTCCTCGACCACTCCGGCCGACGGCGCGAACACCGTCACCGAGTCGATCCGCTCGGCCTGGATCACGGCGCCGTGCAGCGGCCCGTTGACCACGGTCTGATTTCCGGGCACCTCACCTGCCGGTCCGCCGTCCTCACCGCGCCCCGCAGCACCCGCTCCCGACATCCCTCACCCGTCCCCGACCGCACCGTCAGAACGACGGTATGCACACCGTCGCGCCAATCCTCCAACAGTTCCCGGCACTTCGGGGCGGATTGCGACTCCCGGCGGCAGTGCCCGAGAACCTCACGGCCATCGACGGCCCGCCCTACCAGGGCACGCGCCCCGCCCCGGAGCGCCCCCGCCGCCGCCCGCGGCCGGACCGGCGGTTCGCTGAGCCCGGGATGAGCGGAACATTAGGGCACTGTTAGCGGCCCTCTCCCGCCGCAGACCCGGCGGCCCGGCGCGCCTACGATCATTACCACCGGGCGCAGGGCCGTCCGAACAGCCCTCCGTTCCGGGCTTGTTCGGGCATCGCTGCTCCGACGACTACCCCGCCAGGAACTCGGGCCCCTCGCGGGAGGTGAACGTCGGAGTGCCACTGCGCCCGGCCCAACCACCGCGAGCCCCGGCCCCCGGCCGGAGGCGGCGGTCGGGTCTCCCTTTCGGGCAGTCCCGACACGCGCCAGCCCCTTGCCGTTTTCGCCGCCCTGCTCGGCGCGGCTCCGGCCTCCGGACTCCCGCTCGTCGGCCACTACCTCATCGGCCGCCGCATCACGTTCATCCGCTCCGTGGGGATCTCCCCGGTTCCGTCGGTGATCCCGGTCCTCGTTCCGGCCGGTGCCGGCATGGCGGCGGGCGCGGCCCTCGTCACCCTGCGCAAGTACCTGCGGGTGCAGCAGAGCGGCCGCCCTCATGGGGGGTGACGTGCCGGTGTACGCCGGTGTGCCTGCTCGACGAAGGGCCCACATACTGGAGGGGACCGGAGGTTCCGAGCACCGGGAGCGCGCGATGGCAGGTCGGATCGGAAAAGACCGGAACATCTTCCTGGTATGGCTCGTCTGGCCCGTACTCACGCTGGGGATCTACCACTTCGTGTGGTGGTACAAGATCAACCGGGAAGTGGGCGACTACGACGATCGGATCGAGGTCAATCCCGCCGTGTCGGTCGTGGCCATCCTGTTCGGCTGGATCATCATCATTCCGCCGTTCGTGTCCATCTACAACACCGGCGACCGCATCGCCACCATGCAGCGCAACCGCGGGCTGGTCGCCACCTGCAACCCCTGGATCGGCCTGCTGCTGAGCTTCGTCTTCGGGCTGCACTCGCTGTACTACCAGAGCGAGCTGAACTCCTTCTGGGCCGGTACCAGGAGCGCCGCGACCACGGTGCCCGTCGCCTGAGCCGTTCTCAGACGGCGCCCCGGGCCGAGCCGGCCGGGCCGGTCAGCGGCGCAGCGCCTCGGCGGGCTCCACCCAGGCGGCGCGCAGCGACGGGTAGACCCCGGCGAGGAGGCCGACCGCCGAGCCGATCAGCGGGGCCGGCAGCACTGCCCATGCCGACAGCACGGCGGTCCAGCTCTGGGCCAGGGCCACGGCCAGGACGACCCCGACCCCCAGGCAGGTGCCGACCAGTCCGCCGAAGGTGCCGAGCGCCGTGGACTCGGTGAGGAACTGGAGCGCGATGTGGCGCGGGCGCGCGCCGAGGGCCCGGCGCAGGCCGATCTCGCCGGTGCGTTCGAGGACGGCGACCAGGGTGGTGTTGGCGATGCCGACGGCGCCGATGACCAGGGTTATCGAGGCCAGCAGCAGGAACAGCGTGCCGAGGTCGCTCGCCACGCCGCCCTTGAGCGCCGTCGGGTCCGCCGGCGCCGAGGCCCGGAGCAGTCCGGGGGCGTCCGGCCGCAGTGCGAGCGGGGCCTGACCGGCGATCGTCCGGGCCGCGCCGAGCCGGGTCTCGATCACCATCGAGGCACGCGGGTCCACCGGCGGGCCATAGGCTGCCAGGGCCGTGCCGGACGGCAGCACCACGCCGAGCAGCAGTTCCGGCGAGCGCTGGACGTCGCCGACGATGCCGATCACGGTGTACGGGGAGCCGTCGACGAAGACCGCCGGCTGGGCGTCCAGCCGGGTGATGCCCAGGCGTTCGGCGGCGCCCCGGCCGAGGACGGCGACCCGGTCCCTGCGCTGCTGGTGGAACTCCCCGAACAGGACGCCGGTGTCCAGCGTGGGGTGCATCGCCTCCAGCGCCTGCGGGTCGGCCGCGTACAGGCCGAGGCCCTGGCCGTCGCCGTCCGGCGCGGCGGCTGCGGCCGAGACGGTGCGCGCCCGGACCGGCAGCGGCCACCACACTCCGGCCCGGACGGCGCCGTTCAGCGCCCGGATCCGCGCGGAGGCGTCCGGGGGGAAGGAGAGCGGCGCGTCCGGGCCGCCCGGGCCGAGGTCCTGGACGGTGACCTCGGTGGCGGCCAGGACGGTGAACCGGCTGTCGATCTGGCCGCCGGCCGTGGCGGTGAGGCCGAGGATCGCGACGAACGCCCCGGGCGCTGCAGGAGACCGGAGAGCGCCTCGGACAGCAGGTCGCGCAGCGGCAGCCGGGACGGTTCGACGGCGGGCCTGCTCATGCGGCCACCCCCTCGGCGAGCACTCCGTCGCGGATGGTCACGGTCCGCTGCCCGCGCGCCGCGACCTGCGGGTCGTGCGTGATCACCAGAAGGGTCAGGCCGGCGGCGTTGAGGCCGTCGAGCAGGGTGAGGACCGCCTCGGCGGTCGCGGAGTCCAGGTTGCCGGTCGGCTCGTCGCACAGCAGCAGGGACGGGCGGTTGACCAGGGCGCGGGCGATCGCCACCCGTTGGCGTTCGCCGCCCGACAGCCGGGAGGGCAGTGCGTCCAGCCGGTGCCCGAGGCCCACCTGTGCCAGCGCCTGCCGGGCGCGGTCGGCGCGCCGGCGCCGGTCGGTGCCGTTGTAGAGCTGGGCCAGCGTCACGTTCTCCACGGCGGTGCGGTAGGTCAGCAGGTGGAAGGACTGGAAGACGAAGCCGAGTGCGCGGCCGCGCAGCGCGGTGCGCTCGGCCTCCCTGAGCCCGGCGGTGTCGATGCCGTTCAGCCGGTAGGAGCCGTGGGTGGGGCGGTCGATCAGTCCGGCGATGTTCAGGAAGGTCGACTTCCCCGAACCGGACGGGCCGACCACGGTGACGTACTCGCCGGCCCGCACGGTCAGGTCGAGCGCGCGCAGCGCGTGCACCGGGGGAGGCCCGGGGTAGGTCATCCCGACCCCGGACATGCGGATCACCTCGGTCATTTCTCGCTCACCATCACCCGGTCGCCCGGCGCCAGTTCGCCCGTACGCACCGGCGTCACCTGGACGAACCCCCCGCCGGCCAGGCCGGCCACCACGTCGACCCGGGCCGTCGGCGGGCCGCCCGGGTCCTGGGCCACCTTCACCACGGAGGCCTTGCCGTCGGCGCCGGTGGACACCGCGGACAGCGGCACCACCAGGACGTCCGCGCCGCTGGACGCGGCGGTCACGGTGAGCTGCACGTCGCGGCCGGCCCAGTCGGGGCCGAGCACGGTGTCGGGCGTGATCAGCACCTGGGCCATCAGCGCACCGCCGCCGCCCGCGCCGCCGGCGCCGCCCGGCGTCCCCTCGGCCGCCGGGTCCGCCGCGGTCGGCTCCCCCACCGAGGCGACCTTCCCGGTGGTGTGCCGGTCGGATCCGGTGACCTCGATCTCCACCGGCATGCCGGGCTTGAGCAGCGCCGCCCGGTCGGGGGTCATCCGGGAGGTGACCCCCAGCTCTCCGGTGGACAGGGTGATCAGCGGCGCTTTCACCGGGTCGCCGACCTTCGCGGAGAACGCGGTGACCTGGGCCGGGAAGGCGGGCAGGAAGACCGCCTCGGAGACCGGGAGCATCGGTCCGGTGGTCTCCACCAGCCTGGCACGATCGCTCTGGGCGGACACCAGCGTCTTGCGGGCGTACCTGAGCTGGGTGTCCAGGCTCTCGCCGCCCACGGCCTCCTTCGGGCCGGCCGCCGGACGTCCGTCCGGTGCGGTGGCGGCACCTGAGGTCGCCGACGACGCGGCGGCGATCTGCGACTTCAGCAGGTCGACCTGACGCTGTGCGGTGTCGACGGCCTGCTCGGCCGCTTTCAGCCTGGCCTCGTCGTCGGTACCGGTGACCGGGTGGTCGAAGCCCAGCTTGGCGTAGAGCCGGGTGAGCGCGGTCTTCGTACCCGACCCGAACTCGCCGGCGGTGTCGCCGCCGGTGTCGTAGCCGAGGGACTGCAGCGCCCGCTGGAACTGGCCGATGTCCTCGCCGTGCGCGCCGGGCTTCAGGTCCCGGTAGATCGGCACCGCGCCGGGCAGTGCGATCAGTGGCCGGCCCGACACCTCCAGCAGGACGGCGCCCGGCCGGACCGGTTCGCCCGGCTTCGCGTGAACGGCCGTCACCACCTGGACGGCGGCGCCCGGTCCGCCGTCGGCCGACGGGGTCACCTGGAGCTTCGCAAGGTCGCACTCGTCGCAGCCGCCGCCGCTGCCGCTGCCGCCACCACCCTCGGCTCCGGCGTCGCGTTCGCCACCGACAACTCCGGCAACTGCACCAGCGGCGACGCCTGCCTGTACTTCAACTCGAACTTCGAGGGCGCCCGGGTCGGCGACCCGGGTCGCAACAACTACGGGACCACGTACACCTTCAAGTCCTGGCAGGGCGGCTCCAACGGCGCCGGCGTCTACACCAAGAACAACGCCGCTTCGGTCTCGAACTTCGACACCAACTTCGCGGTGCACATCTGGTACAACTCCAACCAGGCCGGACCGGTTCAGACCATTGGCGCCTGGGATGCCGCCAACCTGAACGCCACCCTGAAGAACAACAACGCCTCGCAGTCCTGGGGCTGACCGATCCCGGTCCACATCCCGTCGCCCCATCGGGAATTCCCGGTGGGGCGGCGCGGTACCGATCCCCCCCCGCACAGAAATGACAGGAGTGCCGAGCGTGCGCACCGCCCCCCTCGCCGTCGCCGTCGTGGTCGTCGCCGCCCTGGCCACCGCGTGCTCCGCCACCGGGCGCGAGTCGGCTCCGCCGGGACCTGTCGAGATCGGCGCGGTCCCCACCCTGACCACCGTCAAGGACCGCACCCTGCCCATCGAGGCGTACCTGCTCAACGGCCGGCAGACCGCGCAGCTCCAGAGCGCTGTCGGCACCCTGGAGACCCGCTGCATGGCGCGGTTCGGCTTCGACTACCGCCCGCCGCAGCCCGATCTGCAGAGCCCGGTCACCCAGACCGCGCGGCGCTACGGCGTCACCGATCCGTCCGAGGCCGCGTCACTGGGCTACCACGCCCCGGCCGGCTTCAGCCGCGCCAAGGAACCGGCCACCGGCCTCTCCGCGGAGGGCCAGCAGGTCCTGACCGGCGGTGGTACGCCCGACAGGCCCGCAGCCACCCCGGGCCCGGCCGTCCGGGGGCAGGCCGTACCCGCCGGCGGCTGCATCGGCGAGGCCGTCGCCAAGGTCCACCCCGACCGCGGCCTGCAGGAGGCCGAACTCGCCGACCGGATCAACAGCGGTGACTACGAACGCTCGCTCCAGGACGCCCGGGTCAAGGACGTCTTCGCCAAGTGGTCGGGGTGCATGAAGGACAAGGGGTACACCTACGGGACACCCCTGGACGCCCTGAACGACCGCAGGTGGGCCACCGACTCCCCCAGCAGGGAGGAGACCGAGACCGCGCTCGCCGACCAGGAGTGCGCCGCACGCCACAACGTGGTCGGTGTCTGGTTCACCGTCGAGTCCGCGATGCAGCGGCACGACATCGACGCCAGGGCGGAGGCCCTGAAGAAGGTCAAGGACAGCAACGAGGCCGCCCTCAGACGTGCCGCGCAGGTCGCCTCCGGCAGCTGACCGGGGGCGGGTCGGCGCGCGGGCCGGCGGCCGCCGCCGGGAAATGCGTTGACGGGCGGGGCCTCTTGCCGTTTGCATCGACGACGGCCGGTCGTTCCGTCGGGGGAGGGTGCTCATGGGGGATCGCAGCATGCATGCCGACGAGGTGATCGTCTCCGCGTCGATGGTGCGCGGGCTGCTGCGCGCACAGTTCCCGCAGTGGGCGGCGCTGCCCCTCGACCGGGTCGAGGCCGCCGGTACCTCCAACGCGATGTTCCGGCTCGGCGAGGACCTCGTCGTACGCCTCCCCCGCACCCCGGGGGCCGCCGGCGACGTGGCGAAGGAACACCACTGGCTGCCCCGTCTCGCCCCGCCGCTCCCGGTCGCCGTCCCCGTACCGCTCGGCCGGGGAGCGCCCGGGGAGGGCTACCCCTGGTCCTGGTCCGTCTACCGCTGGCTCGACGGGGAGAACCCGACCACCGGCCGCGTCGAGCGGCCCGACCTGCTCGCCGTGGACCTGGCGGCGTTCATCGACGCGCTGCGCCGGACCGATCCCGCCGACGGCCCCCCGTCCTACCGCGGCGAGCCGCTGGCCACCCGGGACGCCGGCACCCGGGCCGCGATCGGGAAGGTGCACGGGCTCGTCGACACCGAGGCCGCGACGGCCGCGTGGGACTCCGCCCTGCGGGCCCCCGCCTGGTCCGGCCCGCCCACCTGGATCCACGGGGACCTCCAACCCGGCAATCTGCTGACCGTCGGCGGCCGGCTCGGCGCCGTCATCGACTTCGGCTGCCTGGGCCTCGGCGACCCCGCCGTCGACCTGATCGCCGCGTGGTACGTACTGCCCGCCGACGCCCGGAAGGTCTTCCGCGCCGCCACGACGGACGACGACTCACACTGGGCACGGGGACGCGGCTGGGCCCTCTCGATCGCCCTCAACGAGCTCTGGTACTACCGGGAGACCAACCCCACGATGGCCGGCATCGCCCGGCACGTGATCGACCAGATCCTCACCGACCACGCGCACGCGGGGTGACGCGGTGAGGCGGGCCCACCAGGAGCGGCGCAACGAGCTTCGTGACGCCGGACCCGACCAGCTGTCCGCTCCGGCGGCACCGTCCCACGGGAGGCCCGGCAGGATGCCGAAGACCGTCACCTACCTGGAGATGACCGCCCCGGCGGAACTCCGCCCCGCACCGGCGCTGCCCGACCTCGGGCTGCTGCGCGTCGACAGCTCCTCACCGCTGGTCCGCACCACCCCGGCCCGGATCGGCGCACCGCACGGCTGGCGCAGCACCACCCGCACGGCGGGCGAGTGGGCCGCGGCCATCGAGGCCCACCCGCGGCGCCAGTACTGGCTCCTCAACCACCGGGCCGACGTGGCCGGCGTCGCCTTCCTGGAACCGCAGCCGGGCGGCCAGGTCGAGATCACCACCTTCGGTCTGCTGCCGGAGCGGGTCGGCCAGGGGCTCGGCGGGTACGCGCTGACGCTCGCCCTGCGCCAGGCCTGGGCGACCGAGCCCCTGGAGGCCGCCGCCGTCCGGCGCGTCTGGCTGCACACCTCCTCGGACGACCACCCCAACGCCCTTGCCAACTACCACAGGCGGGGTCTTCGCACCTACCGCGTCGAGGCCGAGGACGAGGCCGATCGGGCCATCCTCTGAGGGTGGCGGCGGACGGCGGGCGAGGGCTCAGCCCGGTTCGGCCGGGCGGCAGTACCGGCGGATCAGCTCCTCGTGCTCCGGGAAGCGCGCCAGGAGGTCCTCGATCCGGCCGAGGGTCATGTCGGCGAAGTCGAACCCGGGTGCGACCGCCTCGCTGATCAGCCCGTGGTCACCGGCCGTGAGGTGGGAGGCCTTCCAGACGCCGCCGGGGACGGCGAGCGTCAGGAGCTGGCCCCGGGTCGGGTCCTGGCCGAGCACGGCGGTCTCCGAGGTCCCGTCCGGAAGGAGCAGGTGATAGGTGATCGGGTCGCCGTGGTGGTGGAAGTGCAGGATGTCGGACTGGTTGAGGTGCCAGTGCCCGATCGGCGACCAGCGGGTCAACAGGTAGTGGATCGACGTGAGGGTGTAGCGCTCACCACCCGGCGTCCGCACCCGGGCACGGTGGTCGGCCTGGAACGTCCGCCGGAAGTACCCGCCCTCGACATGCGGCTCCAGCCCCAACGCCTCGATCCACTGATGCGCTGTCGGCATCGCACCCTCCTTGTCCCGGTGGCCCGATTCTCCCGTGCGACGACGCGGACCGCGCGCGGCGGCGCGGCCGAGGGCCGTGTCGGTACTCGGCGTCCCGGACCATGGGGCGCCTGTTGCCGGCCTGCGGCAGACGGGGTTCGCCCGGTGATCGCCCGGCACCTGCCGCAGCGGCGTCCCCGTCCGGATCACCCCGGACGACCTGGGCGGACGGTCCGTTCCGCAGCGCCCGCAACCCTTCGGTCGGTGCGGGCCGTACACGGTCTGTCGGAGCGTCAACCTTTCGGTCGCCCCCGCCCGTCCTACGGCAGACGCGCCGGGGGCCCTCCTACTAGCGTCGGGCTCGTCGGCGAACGCCCCCGCATCGAGCGGTGCTTGCGCGCCCGACCGCAGCCGCCGGCCCACTCAGTGGACGCACCGGCGGTGGTGATGGTGTCCCCCATGGAGAGGTGATCTGTCATGACCGATGTCGAACTCGGCGGCCCGGTGGGCCGACAGCGCAGGACCCGGGCGTACGCGCAGAGCGTGCGCCGCGGCGGGGCGGCCGTGGGGCTGGCCGCGGCCCTCGGGGTGGGCGGCGCCCTCGCGTCCGGCAGTCCGGCCTTCGCCCAGGCCTCCGTTGTGGCACCGGCTGTGGCACCGGCGAGCGCGGGCGTCGCGGCGAAGAAGGGGCCGACGGCGCCCCCGGCGCCCCAGGCCGGCCCCCGCGAGTTCGAGGGGTCCGACACGTCCGCCCCCGGTACCGGGGTCATCGACGACTCCGGCGACGCGTTCCGGGAGGCCCTGCGGGTGCTGCACCCCGAGGTCGGCGTCCGGCCCGCGCCGGAACCGGTCGCCGCGCCGGCCGAGGGCCGCCGAACGTTCTGGTCCAGGCTGGCCCTGCGCCCCAGGAGCGGTCACCACCAGGTTCGCACCGGCTGACGACCTGCCGACGGGCCGCCCGAACCAGGGCGGCGGGAGCGGGGCGGCGGGCTCAGGCAGCCGCCCCGCTCTGCGCGACGAGTGCTCCGAGCAGCCAGTCGTGGGCGGATCCGGGAGTCGGCTCCACCGGGCCGCCCGGTGCGGTCAGCACCTCGGCCACCAGCTCCCAGTACCGGTCGATCCGCGGGTCGACCGCGAGCTGGCCGGCCAGCAGGCGGCGGAAGTCCGCGGTGTCCCGGGTGCCGTAGGCGCCGGCGTACGCGGCCACGAAGCCGTCCAGCGCCTCGCCGGCGTACGGTACCCGGCCCCGGCGCAGCTGCGCGCCCGCCAGCTCGTACGCCTCGGCCAGACCCGCGTACAGCACGGCCGACCCGCGGGCGCCCGCGGTCCTGTGCACGGCGGGTCGGCGCTGCTCGCCGCCCGTGCACGGACGGGTCACGAAGGCGTTCAGCCGGGCGAAGGCGAGCACCTGGCCCGGGGTCGGGTCGTCGGGCGGCTGCGGGACTGCCGCGTCCAGGAAGGCGGCGGTCGACCGGGCGGGCATCCGCGGCGGCAGCCAGCCGCGCCAGAACCGGGCCAGCGGGGCGGTGCTCGGCGGGGCGGCCACGGCGCCGAGCAGGCGGAGCCGGTCGGCCCGTTCCCCGGCCGGGCATTCCTGGACCAGCCGCAGCCCGGCCTCCCGCCAGCGCAGGGCCTTGAGCCGGGTCCCGAGTTCACGCAACTGCCCGGCGACGGCGGCCTCCAGGGCACTGCCGCCGGCCTCGTCCTCGTCGTCGAGGATGCGGTGCACCTCGGACACCGACAGGTCCAGGGCGCGCAGGGAGCGGATCAGACGCAGCCGTTCGAGCGCGTCGGGGCCGTAGCGGCGGTGGCCGCCGGCGCTGCGGGAGGCCTCCGGCAGCAGGCCGCGGTCGGAGTAGAAGCGGACGGTCTTGACGGTGACGCCGGCGTGCTCGGCGAGTTCGCCGATGCTGCACAGACCGTCGTGCGAGGTGAACACTTGAACCTCCCTCAGGGGGAGGTTCTACGGTACCGGCGAGCGCGGCCGGGCGATCGGGCCGTTCGCGGACAACGGCGCACTGAGGAGCGGGCCATGACTGCATTCGTCCTGGTGTCGGGTATGTTCACCGGCGCACACGTGTGGGAGGAGGCGGCCGCGCGGCTGGCCGCGGCGGGCGCCGAGGTGCACGCGGTGGCCCTCAACGGGCTCGACGGGCCCGGCGGCGCCGCGGGGGCGGGTGTCGACCTGGAGACGCACATCGCGGACGTGCTTGCGGTGATCGACAAGGTCGGCACGGCGCCCCGTCGCGAGGTCGTGCTGGTCGGCCACGACTACGGTATCCACCCGGTGGTGGGCGCCGCCGACCGGCGGGCGGAGCGCATCGCGCGGATCGTGTACCTGGACGCGGGGATGCCGCAGGACGGCGTTCCGGCCCTGGCCGCCGTGTCCGACCGGTCCCTGCGCCGTCGGGTCGCCGCGCTCGCGGCAACGGACGGAACGGACGCCGACGTGCTGCCACCGCCGGCCCGCGAGGAGTGGCAGCGCTGGGGCAGCACGGCGGGCGTCTCCGACGAGGCCCTGGACCGGCTCACCGCCCGCGCCGCGCCACAGCCCCTGGGCACCCTGCTCCAGCCTCTGCGGCTGACCGGCGCGGTGGCCGCGGTGCCCACCACCGGGGTGCTGTGCACCGGCAGCGGTGCGAGCATCGAGATGCTCCAGATGCGGGTGAGCTTCGGCGACCCCGCCCTGCGGGCCCTGGCCGACGCCCGGGTGGCCTTCTTCGAACTGCGCACCGGGCACTGGCCGATGCTGTCCTGCCCCGCCGAGCTGGCGGAGGTCCTGCTGCGGGCCGCGGCCGGGGAGGGGCACCGGCTGGAGCCGGCCGGCGCCGGGCAGCCGCCCGCGCATCTGCGACCGTTCCTGCTGGAGGTACCCGAACTCCCCCGGGAGCGCCACGGGAACATCGACCTGTACCTGCCGGAGGCGCAGGGGCCGCGGCCTGCGGTGGTGTTCGTGCACGGCGGCCCGGTCCCCGCCGAGGCGCGGCCGACCCCGCGGGACTCGCCGACCATGACGGGGTACGCCCGCTACGCGGCGGGACTGGGGGTGGTGGGTGTGACCCTCGACCACCGTCTGCACGACCTGGGCGACTTCGAGCGCGCCGCCGCGGACGTCGCCGCCGCGGTGGAGTTCGTCCGGGGCGATGCCCGGGTGGACGCCGGCCGGGTCGCGCTGTGGTTCTTCTCGGCCGGCGGTCTGGTCGCGGCGGACTGGCTGGGGGCGCCTCCGGTGTGGCTGCGCTGCGTGGCCGCGACCTACCCGGTGCTGGCGCCGCTGCCGAACTGGGGCCTGACCGACAGCCGGTTCCACCCTGTGGACGCGGTCGCGGGCGCGGGGGCCCTGCCCGTCGTGCTCACCCGGGCGGGGCTGGAGATGCCCGAGATCGCCGGCACCGTCAAGGAGTTCCTGGCCTCGGCCGAGGCCTGCGGGGCGGACGTCGAGGTGGTGGACGTGCCGCACGGCCGCCACGGCTTCGAGACCCTCGGCCCGACCGAGGAGTCGCGCGAGGCCGTGCGCCGCGCGATGCGCTCAGTGCTGGGGCACCTGACGGCCTGAGCCGGGCGCTCGGCCCCGGCTCGGTCGGCGGGTCGACGCGCAGCGGCGGCCACCCGTCGGGCGGCGACTGCCACGGAGGACGGGCCCGGATCCGCAAGGCCGGCCCGAGATCCTGGCATGAACGCGTCGCAAGGCGGGTACACCGAAGGGAGACCCGGCCGACACTCCCCCACGGAACGGCGGCCGGGCCCGAGCTGGGAAACAAGGCCGCCTTGGCGCTCCCCCCACGGGGCGCGGAGGCGGCTGAGTTTTTGCCTGCCAGCGCAACGCAGCGTACATGCCAAATCTACGCAGCGCCACCACCTGACCGATCGAACGGTCGGTCGGAGTGCCCGAGCCCCGCCCCAGACCGCCGCCGCACGGCCCCCGGCCCCGGCCGGACCACTGTTTCCATCCATGCGTCCCTGGCCGACGATGCAGGTCACGCCGGTCAACCCCGCGCGGCGGTTCGCGCGAGCGGGACGACCACGAGCCGGCGAGGACCTGCGAGCCCGACCACCACGGCACCGCCCGACACGGCCCACGACCGCACCCTCAGGTGCTGCCCTGTCAGCGGGCCGCGCGGCGCCTCTCCCTGGCCGAGCAGTCGGACACCCCGTCAGGGCTTGCACGGCCCCGAGTCGCCGACCACACCCACCCGGAAGCCCAGCCACGGATAGGTGTGGCCGAAGAAGACGTTGTCCTGCGGCTGCAGGCCGACCGCGGAGGGCCACATCTGGTACGCCCCCGCGTTGGACACCCCGCCGTGCTCGCGCCGCCACACGCGCGCCGGATCGCCGCCGGCAGGCGGCGGGGTGATCGTGTCCGTCCACTCGACCGCGTTGCCGCCCTGGTCGAGGGTGCCCCACGGAGAGGTGGTCCGTGCCTGGCCGACCGTTCCGAGACTGCCCTGATAGGCCGCGGCGTAGGCGATGGGGTCGAGCCCGAACGGGTTGGCGGTGGCGCAGACGGCGGGTTGCACCTGGCCGGGGCACCAGCTCGGCGCGGGCAGGCCGGTGGCGTGGTAGGAGGCCAGCGGCTGGGTCGCCCCGTTGGTGACGTCGCCGGTGGTGGGGTGGAGGACGGTGGGCGCCGGTGCGCTCGCGTCGCCGTCGCCGAAGACCCCGGCGTTGGTCGGGTACTTCCAGTAGGAGTAGGTCCCGCCGCCGCTCGGGTCGTAGTAGGCGGCCTTGATCCACTCGTTCTGGCTCGGCACCACGAAGCCGGAGCCACCGGCCCGGGTCGCGTCGGGCCGGGCCAGGTCGTACATCCCGCGCTCGGTCTGCGGCGACAGTTCGACCTCGTAGGTGGCGTACTCGAAGGTGCCGCTGGTGCTCGCCCCCCTGGAGATCAACCGGCCGTTGTAGAGCGAGTTGACGAACCGCGCCGCCTTGAGGAAGTCGGCGAAGCCGTACGGCTTGTCCGCCCACTCCGGGAACGCCACGGAGTAGTGGTGGCCGTCGGGGGCGGCGGCCGAGAAGTCGATCGAGCCGTACTTCGGCCACGCCGACGAGCTCTCCGTCCGGTCGTACAGGCCGTGCGGATCGCGCCCGCCGCGGTCCGCCGTGTTCAGGAAGGCCACCCACTGGGCGACGGTGATCTCGAACTGCCCGATCTCGTACGGATCGTCGACACCGCCCACCATCAGGCAGTCGGCCGATCCCGGCGGGGCGTCGGCGCAGGACCGGTAGACCGCGTCCGTGAACGGCACGACCCCGACCGCCGCGTTGCCCGGCGCACCGACCTTCGCGGTCGTCACGGTGACCACCTCGCCCCGGACACCCCCCGGCTGGCCGGTCCCGGACACCGCGGCACCCGCGGACGGGGCGAGCAGCACCGACACCCCACACGCGGCCAGGGCAGCCCGGCCGAGGCCGGTTCGGACGGAGACGACGTGCATGGTCATTCCCTTTCGGCCGTCACGGACCACCCCGGAGAACCGACACGGCGGGGCCCGACAGTCACAACAGCGAGTGACCACACGCTAGAGCACTCGCCACTCTCCGCAGCCGAAGCGTCACGGAGACAGCCGGAAATAGTCGCCGTTGCGCTGCACGGGCGGACGGCGCGTCAGATCCCGGCCCGGCGGTGGCCGGCAGCCGCCCCGCCGAGCGCTGCGATCGACTCACTCGTCCGAGTGAGCATCCCGCCCGGCGGGCGCGGGCTGTAGCAGGCTCTGCCCAGGCGCCGCGCCCCATCTCGTCGCGGCGCCGCACGGACGACTTCTGCGGAGGCTGGAATGGCGCACATCCCGGACGACCTCAAGTACAGCAAGGACCACGAGTGGGTCCGTTCCTCGGCGAAGGGACAGGTGAAGATCGGCATCACGGACCACGCCCAACGTCAGCTCGGCGACGTCGTCTACGTCGAGCAGCCGAAGTCGGGCGACCGCTTCGAGGCCTCCGAGCCGTTCGGCAGCGTGGAGTCGGTCAAGGCGGTGTCCGAGATCTACATGCCGGTGGCCGGCACCATCGAGTCCGTCAACGAGAGCCTCAGCGACGAGCCGGAGCAGCTCAACACCGACCCGTACGGCGAAGGCTGGATCGTGCAGGTCAAGCTCGCCGACCCCAAGGAGCTCGACGAGCTGCTCACCGCCGCCGCGTACGCGGACTACGTCAAGCAGGAGTCCGAGTAGTCCGCGGGCTCCGGCACCGGAGGTCGGACGCAGTCCGGCCCGTGCTCCGGAGGTGACGGGCCGCCGGCGGGAACCGGGAGGGTGCCGCGGCGATGCCCGGCGGCACCTGTCCCCCACCGGAGCCGCCCAGCCGATCGTGGCGGGGTCAGCCCTCCGGGGCGGGGTGGGTGTCCGGCGGGGGCATCGTGAGCAGGGCCTTGGCGCGGCGCTCCGCCAGGATCGGGATGAACGTCCGGACCTTGGCGTCGCGCAGTTCGTCGTAGGCACTCGCGACCAGGGCGTCCACGGCGGCCGGGTCGGCCGCGGGGTGCGCGGACTTGAGGCGAGCGGCTACCAGCCGCATCGCCTCCTCGTCCCCGGACGGGGCCCTGGTCTCGCTCTCCCCGTCCACCGGGGACGGCCAGGGCGTGCCGTCGGACGGCTGCGGGCGGCCGGCTGGAGCGGGTGCCGGGTCACCGGTGGTCACGGAGCGGGCCCTTCGGTTCACGGTGGGCGTCGGCGCGGTGAGCGTCACCACGGCGACCTCGCCCCCGGGTTCTCCGGTGTCGTGGCAGGCCAGGGTGAGCAGGCCCGCGTCGGCCAGATCTCGGAGGGCCTCACGGAGGAGACCCGGTTCGACACGCAGGGCCGCGGCCGCGGCCGTCACCGGAAAGGTCGCCGTCCGGGCGAGGTGCTGCCTCGGATCCGCGACGAGATCGACCAGCAGGCCGGCCGCGACCGACCCGCTCGGAACCTCTCTGGCCTGCCGGGCCCAGTCCGCCGCCCAGCTCTCAACCGCCACCGTCTGCACCGGCCCACGACCCTTCGCATCCGCCCGCCTCGGGCCGACCGGCCGGGTCCACCCGGCGCACGGCCCCCGCATGCAGCATTCTCCGACTGCTCGGGCCGGACCGCCTGCCGGTACGCGGTTCCGCCCGCCCCTTCGCCCGATTCTTGACCGGGAAGGAGTCTCCGTGGCCTGTACATGACATGCCCAACTGACTGCCGCAGCCCCGCCGCACCCCCGAGTCGGACTCAGGCCGACCCGCCCAGCACCTCACGCACCCGCCGGGCGTAGGCGCGCGGATGGGAGAGGTTCCCGTTGTGGCCGCCGGGGAACTCCTCGACCTCGGCGCCGAGCAGCCGGCCCAGGGCCTCGGCACACCGGCGGTCGAAGACGTCCACCGGAGTGGTCCGGCCGACGGCCGGGACGATTCGGGTGCCGGCAGTGCGCAGGTCGGCCGGCTCCAGGGTGTCCTGGACGATCACGCTGAAGTCGTGCCGGATGAAGTGGTCGAAGTTGGCGAGCCGTCGGGCGTCCATGGGGTGCGGCGTGAGGCCCGGCTCGGTCTCGCCCCTCGGGTCGATGCCCAGCACCCGGGCGATCTCGGGCAGCGTCGACCCCAGACCGTTCCGGCGGTAGTGCTCCTGCAGCCCGGTCAGCTCCGCCTGGTGTCGGGGCCGTTCGGCGGCGGGCAGCAGGCGCGGGGCGACCGGCTCGTGGGCGATCAGTGTGCCGATCTGCCCGGGGTGCCGCACTGCGACATGCAGCCCGATCACGGCGCCGAGGCTGCAGCCGAGCATCAGCGCGGGCCGGTCGGTGACGGCGGCCAGCAGGCGGTGCACGTCCTCGGCGTGTTCGGCCAGGCTCGCACCGAGCTCCGGCTCGTCCAACCTGCTGCGGGACAGTCCCCGGCGGTCGTAGGTGACGACGGTGTAGGCGTCGGTGAGCCCGGCCACGAGGTCGGCGCTGCGGTCGGCGTCACCCTCGCCGCTCTGCGCGACGAGCAGGACCGGGCCCGAGCCGACGATCCGGAAGTGCAGGAGCGCGCCGGGCGCGCTGAGGCTGCCGGTGGACATGGTGGTCTCCCCCCTCGCCCGACGGACCGTCCGCCGAGCTGCCTCCACCGTAGTGCATCCAGATGGATACATCCAAGTAGATGCATCACTCTGGATGTAGTCTGGCCCCCATGAACGGAGTGGAGCTCTTCCAGCTGGGGCGCGTCCTGATGCGGATCGGGGAGTCGGCCCTCCCCGAACCACCGGGCGGCACCGACCGGCTGCCAGGCGGCACCCGCACCGTCCTGATCGTCGCGACCGACATCGCCGCCCACCCCGGCACCACCGCGGCCGAGACCGTCGCCCGCACCGGCGTCCCGCAGAGCCAGGTCTCCACCGCCGTCGCCCGGCTCAAGGAGGCCGGCTCGATCCGCGCCTCGGCCGACCCGGCCGACGGGCGACGCACCCTCCTCCACCCCGCCGACGAGCCGTCCGCCAGGGTCGCCGCCGTCCGTGCGACCGGCGTCGAACACGCCCTGGCCGCCGCGCTCGGCGGTGACGACCCGACCCGCCTGGGTGAAGTCACCGACGCCCTCGCCGTCCTCGCCCGGCACCTGACGCCGCCCCGCCCCTGACCCCGCCCGGGCCTCGTCCGCCACCCTCGGCCCCCACCCTGCGGGCAGTGAGCGCCGCGCGTCTGGACGCCGCTCGCCGGGCCCGGTGTCAGGAGAGCCCGGCAACGGCGGTGCGGACCTTGCTCGTGATCGCCTCGGGGAGGGCGACGTAGCCCTTCGCCCCGACGGCCTGCTGGGCGTCGTTGCCGGCGGTGTAGGTGAGGAAGGCCTTGAGGGCGTCGAGGGTCCCCGGCTGGTTGCCCTTGTCGCAGACGATCTCGTAGGTGACCAGGACGAGCGGGTAGGCGCCCTCCTGATCGGTCCCGTAGTCCAGGGTCAGGGCCAGGTCGTTGCCGGTGCCGGAGACCTGCGCGGTGCCGATGGTGGTGGCCGCGTTGGCCGCGGTGGCCTCGACCGGCTTGGACGCGCCGGTCGCGACGGCTGCGCTGTCGAGGTTGTTGGTCTGCGCGAAGGACAGCTCGACGTAGCCGACGGAGTTCTTCACCTGCTTGACCTGCGCGGCCACCCCCGCGCTGCCGCTCGCGGACTGGCCGCCCTTACCCGCCCAGGACTTCGCCGGCGGGTACGGCCAGGCGCCGCCCGAGGTCGCGGCGAGGTACTGGGTGAGGTTGTCGGTGGTGCCGGAGTCGTCCGCACGGTGGATGGCCTGGATCTCGGCGTCGGGCAGCGACACGCCGGGGTTGAGAGCGGCGATTGCGGGGTCGTTCCAGGTGGTGATCTGCGAGTCGAAGATCTTGGCGATGGTCGGTCCGTCCAGGACCAGCGAGTCGACCCCGTCGATGTTGAAGACGATGGAGACCAGGCCGCCGACCATCGGCAGGTCGATACCCTGGCCTCCGGTGCAGGTCTCCTTGGTGGCATCGACCTCGGCGGGCTTCAGCGCCGCGTCGGAACCGGCGAAGGCGACCTTCCCCGCGGTGAACTGCTGGATGCCGGCGCCGGACCCGCTCGCGCCGTAGGTGATCGTGACACTCGGGCACGCTGCGCTGAAGGCGGTCTTCCAGATGTCGATCGCGTTGCCCTGAGCGGTCGAACCGGCGCCCAGCACCTGCCCCGACCCGGCGCACGCGATGGCGCTCGTCGCGCTCTCGGCGGGCACCGACAGCGTCGGCCCCCCGGACGGATCGGACCCGCACGCCGCGGCGGCGGACGCGAGGGCGAGGACGACGGCCGTCCTGGACAGCGAAGCGAGCAGGACGGTACCCCGTGGGCGCATGGTGGTCTCCGGGACGGGCGGGCATGCGGACGACGCCCATCCTGGGCCCGCTCCCCGCCGCTCAGGACGGACGACATGCCGGGCCCCACCCCGGACGGCCCAGGCTCCGACCCCATACGGCCGTACCCGTCCACCCGCTCGCGCACGGCTCCCGGGCCGTCGAGCCGCACCCCCCGGCGGACCGGGTGACCGCCGGGCGCACAATGGCGGCATGACGAACGATCATGCCACCGCGGACGCCTGGGCCGCGATCAGCGACACGCCGGAACTCGCCGCCGCCGTACGCCACAAGAGCGCGCCCGGGACACTCCCCTCCCGGCTGGCCGTGCGCGACCTGGCCCGCGCCACCGTCGCGGCCTGCTCGCTCGCGGCCGCCCAACTCCTCGCCACCCGCAACGACACGCGGCTGCCCGACGTCGAGGTGGACGAGGAGGCGGTCGCCACGGCCTTCGTCAGCGAGCGGCACCTGCGGATCGACGGCCGGACCCCGGTCAGCTTCGCGCCGCACTCGGGCTTCTTCCGGACCGCCGACGGCTGGGTGCGCACCCACGCCAACTACCCGCACCACCGCGCCCGGCTGCTCGCCGCCCTCGGCCTCCCGGCCGAGGCCGACGCCGCCCGGCTGGCCGCGGAGCTCGCCACCCGCGCGGCCGTCGACGTCCAGGAGACCGCGTACGCCGCCGACGCGCTGGCCGTCGCCGTCGCCCCCGTGGACCCGGCACGCGAGCCGCTGCCGCTGGTCGAGACCCTGGCCGGCGGCCCGACCGACCGCTCCCTGGCGGCCGCGCCGCTCCCCGCGGCCGGCGTGCGCGTCCTCGACCTGACCCGGGTCATCGCCGGCCCGGTCGCCACCCGCACCCTCGCCCTGCTCGGCGCGGACGTGCTGCGCCTCGACGCCCCGCACCTGCCCGAGAGCGAGGACGCGCAGGCGGACACCGGGTTCGGCAAGCGCTCCGCCCGGCTCGACCTCGCCGACCGGGCCGCGCTGGACGGTCTGCTCGCCGAGGCGGACGTCGTAATCACCGGCTACCGCCCGCACGCACTCGACCGGTTCGGCCTGTCGCCGGACGCACTGGCCGAGCGCCACCCGGGGCTGATCACCGCCCAGCTCTGCGCCTGGGGGTGGACCGGCCCGTGGGCGGACCGGCGCGGCTTCGACAGCCTGGTGCAGGCGGGCCGCGGCATCGCGGACCTGGAGTCCGCCCCCGACGGAACGCCCTGCGCCCTCCCCGCCCAGGCCCTCGACCACGGCACCGGCTACCTGCTCGCCGCCGCTGTGCTGCACGCCCTGACGCAACGCCAGCTGAACGGCCGCGGCACCCGGCTGCGCCTCTCGCTCGCCGGCACCGCCGACTGGCTGATCGGCCTGCCCCGGACCGACGGCGCCGGGCCCGACGCCGAGCAGGGCCGCACGCCCGACCGCTGGCTCACCGAGACCCCGAGCCCGTACGGCCTGCTGCGGCACGCCCGCCCGCCGATCGGCTACGCCGGCGCACCGGCCACCTGGACGCGCGGCCCGAGCCGCTGGGGGACCGACCGACCGTCCTGGACCTGACCCGCCTCACCCCAGCGCGGCCGCCTTGCGCAGCAACACCGACCGCTCGCGGACGTTGCCGCACAGCCGGGCGGCGAGCTCCAGCTCGGCCCGCGCCTCGGCGCTCCGGCCGAGCCGCGCCAGCAGCTCGCCGCGCACGCTCGGGAGCAGGTACGAGCCCGACAGGCGGCCGGAGGCGGCCAGCTCGTCCACCATGGACAGCGCCGGCTGCGGCCCGCTCGCCATGGCCACGGCGACGGCCCGGTTGAGCTCGACGACGGGTGAGGGAGCGACCCGGCCGAGCGCCTCGTAGAGGAGCACGATCCGCTCCCAGTCGGTCGTCGCCACCGAGGCCGCCGACGCGTGGCAGCCCGCGATCGCCGCCTGCAGCCCGTACGGTCCGAGGCCGCGCCCGAGCGCCGAGGCCCGGCCGATCGCGGCCAGACCTCGGCGGATCGCCGACCGGTCCCAGCGGCGGCGGTCCTGGTCCTCCAGGAGCACCGCCTCGCCGTCGGGCCCGGTGCGCGCCGGAAAGCGCGCGGCCGTGAGCTCGCACAGCGCGAGGAGCCCGTGCACCTCCGGCTCGTCGGGGAGCAGTGCGACCAGCATCCGCGTCAGCCGGATCGCCTCGTAGGCCAGGTCGGAACGGAGCAGCCGGTCGCCGGCCGTCGCCGTGGAGCCCTCCGTGAACACCACGTACAGGACGCTCAGGACGGCGCCGAGCCGTTCGCGCCGCTCCTCGGGCGGCGGGAGTCCGAACGGCACTCCCGCCGCGGCGATCGTCTTCTTCGCCCGGGTGATCCGCGCCTGGACCGTCGGCAGGGGCACCAGGAACGCCCGGGCGATCTCCTCGCTCGTCAGGCCGCCGACCACGCGCAGGGTCAGGGCCACCCGGGCCTCGGGCGAGAGGACCGGATGGCAGGCCACGAACATCAGCGCGAGGATGTCGTCGTCGATCCGGTCGGGATCCCACGGCGGGTCGTCCGGGCGGCCCCCCGGGGTCGGCGCGCCCGAGTCCGCCTCGCCCTCGGCGAGCGGGGCGGCGAGCACGGCGTAGCGCTCGTCGAGGGCCGAGCGCCGGCGGAAGCTGTCGATGGCGCGCCGCCGCGCGGTCGCGAGCAGCCAGCCCACCGGGTTCGCCGGCTCGCCGTCGCGCGACCAGGTGACGAGCGCCTCGGCCACCGCTTCCTGGGCGACGTCCTCGGCGAGCTCGAAGTCCCCGGTGTAGCGGGCGAGCGCCGCGACGATCCGGGCGGACTCGATCCGCCAGACGGCCTCGACGGCCCGCCGTGCCGAGTCGGGGTTCGGCGGGCCGTCGGCGGTTCGGGGCATCAGAGCTGGCCGGTCCGCTCGCGCCACGCCCGCTCCTTGACGATCCACTCGTTGTCCTGCGGGAACTCCTCGATGCCCGGCACCCGACGGACCTCGCACTTGGAGCCTGCGATCGCCGGGAGCCGCTTGGCCCACTCGACGGCCTCCTCCTTCGAGGCGACGTCGATCAGGTAGAACCCGCCGAAGAGCTCCTTCGTCTCGCCGTAGGGGCCGTCGGTGACCACCGGCGTCTCGCCGCTGAAGTCGACCACCACGCCCTGGGTCGGGTCGTCCAGGCCCTCGGCGGCGACCAGCACGCCCGCCCGGATCAGCTCCTCGTTGAAACGGCCCACCGTTTCGAGCATCTCGTCGAAGGGTGTCTCCATCATCTTCGCGACGGACTCGTCCGTGCCGCGCATGATCAGCATGTACTTCGCCATGATCGATCTCCTTGGTGTCGGGGTCGCCTCTCGACCCTCTCACCCCAAGGTCGAACGGCGTGGCCGCGGATCGACACGGGGCACGGACCCGGGACGGAATTCTTTTCTCGCCTGCCGCCGGTCCGGGCCGGCACGTGGTGCGGGCGCCGAAAACGGGCGCCGAGGAACGGGTGCGCCGACCGCACCACGCGCGTGCCGGCCGAGGTCACCAGCGGCGGGCGTTGGGCCGGCCGGGTGTTGCTGGGGGCCGGGTACCGCCTCCGACGGGAGCGCGGCCGGTCTTCCGGGGATGCATTAGTCATGTTGTCGCATCGTCAGGTCATGACCCGTAGGCTCCTGCTCGCCGGGGCCGGCTTCTCGCTGCTCTCACCCCGCTCCTGCGGTGGCGCGCCACCCCGCGACGCCGACGGACAGGCGGCAGGAACCTCGGCCGGCGGAGCGGAGCCCGAGACACCCGGCCCGCAGGACGCGGCCACCGCCCCCGCAGCGCCCCCGGCCGCCGTCGCGGCGGCACCCCTGGGCGGGCGTCCCCAAGCGGTTCCGATGCGGGCACCGCTGGCCGCACTCTCCACGACCGACCGGCTGCTGGCGCTGACGATCGACGACGGGCCGGACCCGACCTACACGCCGGCCGTGCTGAAGATCCTCGACGAGCAACGGATCTCGGCCACGTTCTTCCTGATCGGGCGGAACGCGGCCGAGCACCCGGCGCTGGTGCGGGAGATCGCCGCGCACGGCCACCACATCGCCAACCACACCTGGTCCCACCCCGACCTGCGCCGCCTGTCGGAGACCGAGGCCCGTGACGAGCTCAGACGCACCTGCGACCTCCTGTACGAGACGACCGGCCGGGCACCCACCTGGTTCCGCGCACCGGCCGGCGATTTCACCGAGGCCTCGCTGCGCGTGGGCGCCGAGCTCGGTATGCGGCCCATGGCATGGTCGGTCGACCCGCGGGACTGGTCCCGCCCGGGCAGCTCCGCCATCGTCGACCGGGTTCTGAAGGCCGTCGGGTCCGGCTCGATCGTGCTCAACCACGACGGTGGCGGCGACCGCACGCAGACGGTGACGGCGCTCCGCTCCTACCTGCCCGTACTGACCGGCCAGGGCTACCAGTTCACCACTCCGCGCTGAGCGACGGGCGCCGGCCGCAGGCCTAGGATCGCCGTATGGCGCTGCTCCGGATCACCCGCCGCTCCCCTCTGTCGGCCGCCGAGGCGTGGCGCCGGATGACCGACTGGGAGCGGCATGCCGGGCCCGTCCCGTTCACGGCGATCCGGGTGACCAGCGCGTCGCCGCGCGGGCTCGGGGCCGGTTTCACCGCGCGCACCGCCGTCGGCCCGGTCGGGTTCGACGACCCGATGGAGGTGACGCGCTGGCAGGCCCCGCAGCCGGGGCGGCCCGGTCTGTGCCGCCTGGAGAAGCGGGGTGCGGTGGTCACCGGCTGGGCCGAGATCGAGGTCCGGCCGCAGCCGGACGGCTCGGTGGTCCAGTGGCGGGAGGACGTCCGGGTGACGGCGCTGCCCCGCCTGTTCGACGGCCCGACCGCCTGGTGCGGCCGCCTCCTGTTCGGACGGGTGATGCGGCGGTTGCTCGACGGCGCACGGTGACCCCGGGTGGAACCGCCGGGACGCCCCGGGCCGGGCGTGCCCGGCGTCAGCCGAACCGGAGGACCGCGCAGGTGGTCGTCCCGTGGGCGTACAGCCTGCCGTCCTCGGCGCCCACCACGCGGGCCTCGGCGGTCGCCGTCGTACGGCCCACGTGCAGGGCCCTTCCCTCGCAGCGGAGGACCTGGGTGTCGGCCGACACGGGCCGGACCAGGTGGACGCCCAGCTGCACGGTCGTGTAGGTCGATCCGGCCGGCAGGCGGGTCATCACGGCCGAGCCGAGCGCCGAGTCGAGGAGCGTGGCGAGGAAACCTCCGTGCACCGTGCCCATCGGATTGAGCAGGTGCTCCCCCGGGTCGCCCTCGAAGGTGGCGTTCCCGTCGCCGACCCCGGTGAGCCGGAAGCCGAGGGTGCTCATGATCGACGCCGCCGGGAACCTCCCGTCCAGTGCGCCCCGGAGGATCTCCCGGCCGGACATCGCGAGCACATCGGCCGTCATCTCGGGGCGAGGCTCCCAGCTGTGGGTGCGGGAACGGGTTGCAGCCTGGGATTCGTAGATCGTCATGAGATCGACCCTAAGGATCCGCCCCGGCCGGGCGGGAGTGGCGAATCCGGCAGGATCCGTACCGTTTCCGACACGCCCCCCGAGGCGGCAGAGCGCGATCAGCCCGGACCGACGCCCCAGGTCACCGATCGAGGTCACCCGGGGTGCTCGGCCACCGCTCCGCCACCGCCGCCTGCTCCGCGTCTCCAAGGCCGCACGGGCTCCGGGTAGCCTCACGGGCATCGGAGTTCATCCGCGACCGGGTCAACCACAGCACAGAGGACTGGTCCCGCCCATGACGGACGCCGCGGCCCGGCCGCCGACCGCCTTCCTGCCCCCGCACCTGCGGGCCGTTCCGTACGTCGGCGCGCGCTGTCCGGGCTCGCGGGCCGTGGCCGAGCGGCCCGGCCTCGACGCCGGCGCGAACTGCCAGCTCTACGCCTACGCCGTACTCGCCCACTTCGGCCTCACCGCGCCACCGCTGCGCTCCAGCGACCTGTGGGCCGACGACTCCACCGTCCGTGTCACGGCCCCCCGCCCGCTCGACCTGCTCCTGTTCAACGCGACCGACGACGCGTACGGCGCCCACGTCGGGGTCTGGGTGGCACCGGAATCCGTACTGCACCTGTGCGCGGAGGTCGGCCGCCCGGCCCTGTGGACGCCGGCCGACTTCGCGGCCCGGGAACGGTACCGCCACCTCGTCGGCATCAAGCGCGTGACCACCGCTGGGGAGGGGGGATCTCCGGCGCACCCGTGACCGGCGCGGGCGGTCCGACCCCTCGGGGGAGGTGCGCGAAGGACTGGTCTGCGGCCTGCCTCTGGCTTGCCGAAAGTGCCGGTGCCAAACGCTCGTTCGGTGTTACTGTCGGCGCCATGTCCAAGATCGAGCTTGACGCGGTGACCGCCGAGTTCTTCGGCGCCTTCGACAACCGCGGCGGCCGGGCCGCCGAGGTCGGCCGGATCCGCCGGCTGATGCTGCCGGGTGGCGTGATCGTCCTGACCGGCCCGAAGTTGACGGTCTACACCGTGGACGAGTTCATCGCGCCCCGCGAGAAGCTGCTGGCCGACGGTCGGCTGGTCGAGTTCTCCGAATGGGAGACCTCCGAGCGGACGGACGTCGCGGGCGACATCGCCTCGCGGTTCGGCGAGTACCGCAAGTCCGGGATCCTGGACGGCGAGCCGTTCGAGGGCGGCGGGACCAAGTCCTTCCAGTTCGTCCGCACCCCGGAGGGCTGGCGCATAGCATCCTTCACCTGGTACGACCAGCCCTGACCGCGGTGCGACGGGGACGCCCTGCGCCGGCGCCGGCCACGTCCGACGCGGTGTGCCGCGTGTCGGGTGTTCACGGCAGCAGTCGGTGGAGGACGGCCGAGGCGAGTGCCGCGTCGAGTGCTCCGACGCCGGTGAGGTCGGCGACGGTGATGGCCGTGGCGGACCGGTCGAGGGGTTGTTTGAGCAGCAGGCCGACCGGCGTGTCGCTGTCGTGGGCCGCGGCTCCGGCGCGGACGGCGTGGCCGAAGTCGCCGTGGTCGAGGCACTGGGTGTGGTCGTCGGTCGCGATGATCCGTGCGCGCCCGAAGAGTTCCGGCGGGAGCTCGTTCTTGTGCGGCATGTCGGTGCCGATCCCCGTGACGTGCGCTCCCTCCCGCACGTGGGCGGCGTCCAGGACCGGACTCGTCGCCGGGGTGGTGGTGACGATCATGTCGGCGCCGGCCGCCTCCCGTGCCGTGGCCGGCCGGGCTTCGAGGCCACGGCTGCGGAGCTCTCCACACAGCGCGGCGGCCCGGTCCGGATGACGGCCGTGGACCAGCACCGCCGTCAGCGGGCGCAGCTCGGCCAGCCACACGGCCTGGAGGAGCGCCTGCTGTCCGGTGCCGAAGACCGCGAGCTCGGTGGCGCCGGGCCGGGCCAGGGCGTGGGTGATCAGCGCGCCCGCGGCGGCGGTGCGCCACGCGGTCAGCAGGCCGCGGTCGTCGAGCAGGGCGCGGACCTGTCCGGTACGCGCGCTGATGACGCAGACCAACCCGTGGTTGGACGGCAGGCCGATCGCGGGGTTGGCGTAGAAGCCGGTCGCGATCTTGACGGCGAAGTCGGCCGCGCCGGAGATCCACCCGGCCTTGACGTGGCAGTCCCCGTCGGCGTCGGGGAACTCCATGTGCAGTGGCGGCGGCACGGTGGTGCGGCCCTCGGCGTGGGCGATCGACGCGTCCCGGACGGCGTCCAGGACCAGCCGGGGGGCTGCGGCCTCCTCGATGGCGGCCGGCCCGAAGACGGGAACGTTCACCGGCCGGCCCGCATCCACTCGGCGAACGCGGCCAGGCCCTCTTCGGGGTTGCCACGGCCGATGCCGATGCGGAACCGGTCGGTGGGGGTGGCGGTGAGTTCGGAGTGGTAGATGCTCGCCGGCAGCAGCAGGACACCGGCCTCCTCCACCAGCCGGGTGCAGAACTCCTCCACGCCGTCGGCGCCGAGGTAGCGGGGGTAGGCGACGCAGCCGCCGTCCGGCGCCCGCCACTCGAAGTCGTCCGGGAACTCGGCGAAGAACGCCTCGAAGAGCGGCAGGTTCGCCGCGATCAGGGCCCGGTTGCGGTCGAGGATGGTCCCGCGGGCCTTCAGCGCGATGCGGGCCAGGACCTCGCTGGGCGCGGAGTTGCAGATGGTGGTGTAGTGCTTGGCCCGCTCCAGGCGTGAGCGCAGCGCGCGGTCGCGGCAGGTGATCCAGCCGATCCGCAGGCCCGGCAGGCCCAGGGACTTGGAGGTCACGTTCAGCGACACGGCGCGCTCGGACAGGTCGCAGGCCTGCGGCAGGGCGGCGGCCGCGTCGCGCTCCAGGCCGCGGTAGACCTCGTCGCTGAAGAGGTGGATGCCGCGTTCGTCGCAGAGGCGGACGAGGGCGGTGAAGTCGGCCGCGTCGATGATCTTCCCGGTGGGGTTGTTGGGGAAGTTCACCGAGACGACGCGGGTGTTCGGCCGGATCGCCGCCGCGACCGCCTCCAGGTCCAGGGCCCAGTCCCGGTCCGGGTCGAGGGCGACGCCGGTGACCTCGCACAGCGCCAGCGGCACGGTCTCGGCGGCCTGGTAGTTCGGGGTCACCACCACCGCGTGGTCGCCCGCGTCGAGCAGGACGTTCATCGCGAGGTAGAGGGCCTCCTCGGCACCGGCGAAGCAGATGACGTCGTCCGCGTCGGCGTTCTCGTACGTCCCGGCGATCACCTCGCGCAGCGCCCGGTCGCCGAAGGTCTCGGTGTAGCCCAGGGACAGGTTCTGGAAGGCGTCGCGGTCCGCGTCGTCGCCCAGGGCGAGCAGCTCGCCGAGGGTCATGGTCTGGACGTCGGAGGCGGTCAGGTGGTGGCGGGCGGTGAACTCCCAGCGGGAGAAGTAGGTTTCGAGCCGGAAGTCGGGCAGGCGGGTCATGGCGGTCGGTCCTTTGCGCTCGTTTCACCGGCTGGGCCGGCGGGCCGCGGGTTACGTGTCCGAGGGTCGCGCCCATCGTCCACACTCTCCACATCTGGACTATAAATCCAATCTGGACAACAAGTCCAGGCCTGGACATGGCTGTGCCCACACCCCCCCCGGGGGGGCGTGGGCACAGTTCACGCGTCAGGCGTCGGCCCGGCGGCTCTTCGGGGCCGGCTCCCTGAGCTCGGACAGGAGGCCGTACACGGTGGACCGGGACACCCGCAGGGCGCCGGCGACGACCGGGGCCGCCCGCCGCACCGCGAACACGCGGGCCTCGTCGAGCCGGCCGAGGACGGTCAGGCGGTCCTGGCGGGTCAGGCGCTCCACGGGCCGGCCGGTCTCCCGGACGTAGTCGCCGATGATGTTCTGGATGCGCTCGGACCAGTCCTGCTCGAACAGCGGCTCAGGGCGCTCGACGGTCGGGGCGCCGAACGCGGACAGCAGGGCGGCGGCCTGGTCCAACGGCGTGCGGTCGAGGTTGATGCAGAGTACGGCGGACGGCTTGCCGAGATCGTCGCGCAGTACCGCGCTGACCGAGCTGAGGCGACGGCCGTCCGTCAGGAGCTTCTCGTACGGCCCGAAGACGTCGTGCGCCGACGGTTCGAGGTCGTCCAGCTCGCCGAGCAGCGAGGGATCCCCCGCGCGGCGGGAGGTCATCGGGTTCCAGATCTCCAGGACCCGGTCGGTGTCCGGGTCGTGCAGCGCCACCTCGGCGTACGGGCCCAGCAGCGCCGCTACCGCCTGGCACACCGGCGCCCACATCCGTACCCGAGGGTCTGGCCCCGGCTCCGTATTCCCCATGCCTGGACTATAAGTCCGAGTTGGATGGACGGTCCACAGCGCCCACCGGACCGCCGCCGCTCCGGCGTGCGGTCCGGCGGGTCCGGCGGGTCCGGCGGTCCGGTGCTCCGGCCCGGGGCCGGTCAGGCCTGGCGGGTGGGCAGCACAACCAGCTGGCGCAGGTTCACCTCCCGGCGGCGGCTGACGGTGTACGCGATCAGATCGGCGATGTCCTCCGAGGTGAGCGCGGGAATCGCCGCGAACATCCCGCCCAGCTGCTCGGTGAGCTCCGGGTTGTCGATGTGCCCGGCCAACTCGGTCGCGGTCAGACCCGGCTCGATGTTGGTGACCCGGACATCGCGCGGGCCCAGCTCGCCGCGGAGCGTGCTGGAGAGCTGGCTGAGGGCCGCCTTGGTCGCCGAGTACACCGCGTAGTTGGGGAAGTTGAGGTGCGCGGCGATGGAGGAGATGTTGACCAGGTCGGCGGTGGACCCCGCGGCCGCGGCGGCGGTGAGGTCGGCGGTGAAGGCGCGGGTCACCCGCAGTGCGCCGGTGAGGTTGGTGTCGATCATGCGGGTCCACTCGTCGAGCCGGCCCTCGGCAAGCGGGTTCGGCAGCATCACTCCGGCGTTGTTCACCACCAGGTCGACCCGACCCCAGGCGTCGTGGACGCGCGCGGCGGCAGCGTCCACCGACGCCTGGTCGGTGATGTCGACGGGAACGACGAGGGCCTGGCCGCCGTCCGCCACGATCTTCCCGGCGAGCTCCGCC